>JAFTPN010000046.1 GCA_017463245.1 Clostridia bacterium | reverse complement strand
CTGCCGGATTTTTACATTTCTTCATACGCAGTTCATACAGTTCATATATACTGACTCCGAACGAAACAGGAGGTCTATCACCATGAAAAAGAAGAAGTTCCGCAAGGTCATTATCTGGCTGCTGATCCTGGCCGCTATCGTCTGCGGCGTGCTGTATGCTATGAACGGCAAAAAGCAGATCGCCTTTGACGAGGAAACTGCCCGCACCCAGGACATTGAAACTTTCTACACCTTCTCCGGCAACGTGGAGGCTGACAGCTACAAGATCGTTGCAGCCACCGGACGCAGCTCCGTGAAGGAATGGAAGTTCCAGGAGGGCGACAAGGTGGAAAAGGACAAGGTCGTGATGCAGCCCAAGTCCGGCAATCAGGTCAAGGCGCCTATGGATGGCACCATCTCCGACATCTATGTGGATGAGGGCGAAGACTTTACCATGGGCGATCAGCTGTTCCGCATGGCGGACTATGACCATCCCCTGGTAAAGATCAAGGTGGACGAATACGATGTGTCCGCCATCACCAAGGGCATGACGGTGGATGTGAAGGTGCAGGCCACAGGCAAGGAGCTGGTGGGCACCGTGCGCCGCATTGCCCAGGAGGCCACCGTGAGCAACGACCTGGCCTACTACGAGGTCATCGTTGACCTTCCCCAGGACGGCACCCTGGTCATGGGTCTGACCTGCGAGGTCATCGTTCCCCGGGAAAGTGTTGACAATGCCACCACCATCAGCATCGAGGCCGTGCAGTACGACGAGAACGGCAAGCCCTTTGTCTACTGCTACGACCGTAACGACGAGGTTGTGAAGCAGACCGTGCTGCTGGGCATCAACAACGGCTCCATCGTGGAGATCAAGGACGGCATCCGCTCCGGCGAGACTGTGCTGGTGCCTCCGTCCTATAACATGATGATGCCCATGATGATGGCGCGCTGATAAGGAGCTGCCTATGAGCAATGTTATTCTTTCCATGCGCGGAATCACCAAGCAATATCAGATGGGCGAAGAAACGCAGACTGTGCTGCGTGGCATCGACCTGGATGTAAAGCAGGGTGAATTCGTGGCCGTGCTGGGACCCTCCGGCTCCGGCAAATCCACGCTGATGAACATTATCGGCTGCCTGGACACCCCCACCTCCGGCAGCTATATTCTCCACGGGCGCGACGTGAGCAGCCTGGACGAGGACGACCTGGCCAACGTGCGCAACAAGGAGATTGGCTTCATCTTCCAGTCCTTCCAGCTTCTCCAGCGCCAGGATGCCCTTCAAAATGTGGAGCTTCCGCTGATCTACAGCGGCATGCACACCCACGACCGTACCGCTAGAGCCAAGCAGATGCTGGAGCGTGTTGGTCTCAGCGACAAGCTGCATCACTTCCCCAACCAGCTTTCCGGCGGCCAGCAGCAGCGTGTGGCCATCGCCCGCGCCCTGGCCAATAATCCCACCATTCTTCTGGCTGACGAACCCACCGGTGCCCTGGATCAAAAGACCGGCAAGCAGGTCATGTCTCTTTTCCATGACTTGAATGAGGAGGGCAACACCATCATCATGATCACCCACGATATCGGCATTGCCCGCCACGCCAAGCGCATTGTGCGCATTCTGGATGGCAATCTCACAGAGGGGGTGGCTGAGGATGCTTAAAGAAAGCCTGCGTATGTCCTGGCAGAACATCAAAAGCAACAAGATGCGTACCTTCCTTACCACGCTGGGCATCATTATCGGTGTGGCGGCCATCATCACGCTGATCACCACCGTGGAGGGCGCCACCAACGAGATCACCAGCCAGTTTACCGAGCTGGGCGCTGGCAAAGTGAGCATCTCCGTCAGCGGCACCGCCCTGAAGCGCGGCCTGAGCGACGAGGATATCCAGCGCATCAGCGAGGTGGACAACATCATGGGTGTTGACCCCACCGTGTCCTATACACAGCACGTTGCCGGTGACGGGACGCTGTGCGAGGATGTGACCATCGAAGGCCGCAGCGCTGCTTATTTCAGCGACAGCGACCTGATCGGCATGGGACGCCCGCTGACGCTGATGGACATGGATCGCAACAGCCGCGTCTGCGTCATCGACAGCGACCTGCATGAGCACCTCTTCCCCAACGAGGATCCCATCGGCAAGGAGATCGTTATTTCCGGCCTCACCTTCCGCATTGTGGGCATGCTCAGC
Organism: Clostridia bacterium; assembly: GCA_017463245.1. Lineage (GTDB taxonomy): Bacteria > Bacillota > Clostridia > Christensenellales > Aristaeellaceae > UBA11524. Next base: position 19,750 of record JAFTPN010000046.1, on the reverse strand, counting down.
GATGCCAGCGGCGACGACGTGATGAACGCCATGTCCGCCATGATGGGCGGCAACACCAATGGCAAGGCCATCATCCCCTATCAAACTGCCCTGCGGTTGACGCAAAGCAATTCCGTTACCAGCCTGACCCTCTACCTGAAGGATACAGACTTGAGCGACGAGACCATTTCCGATGTGGAAAGCGTGCTGAACGCTGCCTTCAACTACCGCGACAACGCCTATCGGGTCATCAACCTGGACAGCCTGCTGGATACCATGAACACCATGACCGGCATGATGACCACCATGCTGGCTGGTATTGCCTCCATTGCCCTGCTGGTGGGCGGCATCGGCATCATGAACATGATGCTGGTCTCCGTCAGCGAGCGCACCATGGAGATCGGTCTGCGCAAGGCGCTGGGCGCCAAGCCTTCGCTGATCCAGACACAATTCCTCATCGAGTCGGTGATGCTCAGCCTCATCGGCGGGGTGGTCGGCATTGCCATCGGCATTCTGCTGTCCGTTCTCATTGCTGGCTGGATCGGCATGGAATTCACCCTGTCTACCAGCGCCATCACGCTGGCCTTCACCTTCTCGGCCACGGTAGGCATTCTCTTTGGCTGGGCGCCTGCCCGCAAGGCCTCGCGCCTCAACCCCATTGATGCCCTGCGCAGCATGTGATATAATATATATAGACACAAATGAACCGAAAGGAGCGGCACCATGTTCACGATTCTTGTGGTTGAGGATGACCTTCCCCTGCAGCGCATGATGTGCGCTTTTCTCGGCCTGAACGGCTACCAGACCATTGCCGCCGGCAATGGCGAAGAGGCGCTGGCCGCCATTGACAAGGTGCTGCCCGATATGGTGATCGCCGACGTGATGATGCCCGTGATGGACGGCTGGGAGCTGACCCGTGAACTGCGCAGCGCCTACCCGCTGATGCCCATTATGCTGGTCACCGCCCGCACCACCCTGGAGGACAAGCGGGCGGGCTTCACCAGCGGCGCTGATGATTACCTCACCAAGCCCGTGGATCTGGATGAGCTTCTCCTCCACGTGGTGGCGCTTTTGCGCCGCTCCCAGGCCATGACCAGCCATCAGCTCACCGTGGGCGAATGCCTGCTGGATTACGATTCCCTCACCATCACCCGGGGCGCTGAATCCCTGGCCCTGCCAAAAAAGGAGTTCTACCTGCTGTTCAAGCTGCTTTCCAATCCCAGGCAGATCTTCACCCGCCGTCAGCTGATGGACGAGATCTGGGGCATGGACGCCCAGAGCGACGAGCGCACCGTGGATGTGCACATCAAGCGCCTGCGCGAGAAGTGCGAAGCCATCCCTGATTTTGATATCATCACCGTTCGCGGACTGGGCTACAAGGCGGAGAAGCACAATGGATAAGCGTTTTCACATCAAACCCTATACCTTCCGCGGCAAGCTCCTGATGTTCCTTTTGCTTTCCGCGCTGGCAGCCTGCACCATTTCGGCCGCAGGCTCCTTTATGGTGAATGTGGCCACCATCAACGATGACCTGCAAGCCAAGGAGCACGAAGTAGCCGTCTATCTTCTTGGCCTGGAGCAGAAAACCACCCTGCCAACCGAGGACATGCTGGCGGTCACCGCCAATGATACGCTCATCGCTGATATATCAGAGCATCCCGACTGGGTATTGTCCGACGAACAGCAAGCACGCATGGAGCAAGGCGAACTGATCACCACCACCAGCGGCTTCATTCCGGTGCCTGTCACCTATGTGCAGCTGGGTGACGACGTGGTGTCCATCCGGCCATCCCGCGATTTTAACCTGATTCTCAGCATTCTCCCCCGCTTTGCCTTCACCATACTGCTCACCATGGTGCTGTTTGCGCTGCTGTCCATTCTGGTGTCCTTCACCATATCCAAGCCGGTCACCCAATTGACGCAGGCCACCCAGCAGATCAAAGAGGGTGACTTCACCGTGCGTCTGCCTGACAACAAGCAGGGCGAAGTGGGCGAATTGATGCGTTCCTTTAACAGCATGACGGAAGAGCTTGGAAAAACCGCCTATCTGCAAAAGGATTTCATCAGCAGCATTTCCCATGAGTTCCGCACGCCCATTGCCTCCATCAAGGGCTTTGCCCGACTGTTGCAGATGCCCGGGCTGGATGAATCCGCCCGCCAGGAATATGTGGGCATGATCGCCCAGGAAAGCGAGCGCCTGTCCAACCTGTCCAACACTCTGCTGCGCCTTTCCGCCCTGGAGAGGCAAATGGCGCCCGCCGCGCTTTCTGCCTTCCGGCTGGACGAGCAGGTGCGCCAGGTGATATTGCAGCTGGAGCCTGCCTGGTCTGCCAAGGAGATCGACTGGCAGCTGAACCTGGACAAGGTGACCATTGAGTCCGATGCAGAGCTGCTCATTCAGGTGTGGATCAACCTGATCCAGAATGCCGTAAAATTTTCGGAGAAAGGCGGCAGCATCGAGATCACCGTCGCACAGACGGACATGGCTGAATTCACCATCCGTGACAATGGCATTGGCATGAGCGAAGAGACCATGGCGCGCATCTTCGACCGCTTCTACCAGGGTGATCCCTCCCGCAGCAAGGAGGGCGTTGGCCTTGGCCTGTGCCTGGTCCAGCGCATTGTGGATATGCTTGGCGGCCAGATTCGCGTTCAGTCCACGCTGGGCGAAGGCAGCACCTTCCGGCTCCGCCTGCCCACAACTCCCCCGACGCACCAAGGAGGCCAATCATGACGAACACGCACCATCCGCCGCTGCTCCCAGAGGAATTCCAGCGCATGGTGGACGAGTTTTTCACCGTGCAATGCCGCTATCAGGCGGCCATCCGTGAAATACAGACCAAGCTGGAAAACCTGGATGAAGAATTCCAGATGAAGCACAAGCGCAACCCCATCCACCATATGCAAAGCCGGATGAAGTCCATCCAGAGCATGATGGAGAAGCTTGGGCGGCACAATGCTCAGCGCTCCATTTCCTCCGCCGTGCAGAACCTGACGGACATTGCGGGCATCCGCGTCATTTGCTCCTATTTGCAGGATGTGTACACCGTGGCGGATCTATTGACCAGTCAGGATGATATCCACGTCCTGCGCGTGCGGGATTACATCAAGCATCCCAAGGAAAACGGCTACCGCAGCCTGCACCTGGTGGTGGAGATCCCCGTGTTTCTCTCCGAGGGGCGGGTAATGGTTCCTGTTGAAATTCAGATCCGCACCATCGCCATGGACTTCTGGGCGTCGCTGGAGCATTCGCTGAAATACAAGGCGCCAGGCAACGTACCGGAGGACATATCCCGCGAACTGACGCAGACCGCCTCTGATATCGCTGCTCTTGATCTGCGAATGCAGCGCATTCACGACAAGGTGGAAGCCATTACCCAAGACGAATAATCGTGCATAATTGCCCGGCATGGCAGCATACTATCCTTGATGAGCAAGGAGGTGGAAACGATGCTGGGCTTTCTTTATGCTTTGATCGCAGGCGCAGCCATGAGCTTTCAGGGCGTGATGAACACCCGCCTGGGCGACAAGGTGGGCGTATTGGAAACCAATGCCTTTGTACAGCTGGTGGGCTTTGTGCTGGCGCTGGGCATTGCCATCATCTTTGGCAAGGGCGATATCCGTCAATTGGGGCAAGCACCCTGGTATTCCTGGATGGGCGGTGTGCTGGCGCCGGTGATCACCGTAACGGTCATGCTGGCCATTGCAGGACTCTCCCCCACGGTTGCCATCTCCACCATACTGCTTTCCCAGCTCACCGTGGCCGCGCTGATCGACGCCTTCGGCTGGCTTGGCTCGGAGCAGATGCCCTTCACCTGGCAGAAGCTCCTGGGCGTTGGGCTGATGGTGGGCGGTGTGCTGCTGATGAAATGGAAAACTGCATAACCACCAATATTCAACACGTTTCGCCGTCCTTCGACGGCTTTTTTTCATGCCTGTCGAACGATTCTTCCTCCCCCGCAAAAGCAGACATTTTTCACGGAAGGACAGGTGCTGTGTAGAGTTGAATGCTTGCACAGAACATGATAGGAGGTCTTGGTTATTATGTTACGATCCATCCGAGACGGCGATAAGCTGCTGGTGGGTTTGGATGGCGAGCTGGATCACTTCTGCGCCCAGAGCGTTCGCCGGGAGCTGGACAGTCAGATTTCCGACCCGACCATCCGCCAGCTGATCCTGGACTTTTCCGGCCTGACGTTCATGGATTCCTCCGGTATCGGAGTGATCCTCGGGCGCTACCGCATCCTGCGGGAGCGGGGCGGCACCGTGGCCGTTATTCACATGAACGAGCATATCAGCCGAATTTTTCATATGTCCGGCATGGGCAAGGTCATCCGCCAGCTGGACAGCAAGCAGGAGGCACGCCGATGAACAGTCACAACGAAATGCAAACCACCTTCCTCAGCGTTGCGGAAAACGAGTCCTTTGCCCGCGTGGTGATCGCCGCCTTTGCCGTACAGCTCAGCCCCACGGTAAGCGAGATCGCCGATATCAAAACAGCCGTGTCCGAGGCGGTGACCAACGCCATCGTGCACGGCTATGAAGGCACCCGGGGCATGGTGACCCTCCGCGCCACCATCCAGGATCGGAGCCTTTTGACCATTGAGGTGCAGGACAGCGGCAAGGGCATTCCGGATGTAACCAAGGCCATGGAGCCTTTCTACACCACCCACCCGGAGCAGGAGCGCAGCGGCATGGGCTTTGCTGTGATGCAGACCTTTATGGATGATCTGACGGTGCATTCCACGCCTGGCAGCGGCACCACCGTGCGGATGAGCAAGCGCATCCACTCAGGAGGCGGCTATTGAGCAGCGAAGCAATGGTTGATTTTGCCGCAGCGCTGACCCACGCCCGCGAGGAAGGCAAGCTGGCCCTGCAGGAGCTGGCAGAGGATCATCTGTCCCTGGTGGCCGCCATGGTGCGCCGTTTTCCCTGGCACAACAAGGAAAAGGAAGAATTGTACCAGCAGGGCTGCGTTGGCCTGATGAAAGCCCTTGCCCGGTTCGATCCCACCTATGGCGTCCGCTTCTCTACTTATGCCGCTGCCATGATCCTGGGCGAAATGCGGATGCTCTGCCGGTTGGATGCACCCATCCACATCCCCCGTGGCGATCGTGAGCTGCGCAGCCGCATCCGTAAGGCGGAAGGCCAGCTCACCGCACACCTTGGGCGCTCACCCACCGTGCAGGAGCTGGCCAGCCTGCTCCGCATGGATGCGGCTGAGCTGATCCTGGCCATGGAGCAGATACAGGTGACAAGCACCAGCGCAGAATCTGCACGCCCGTTGCTTGATCTGCTCCCTGACCAGGATGATTGGATGACCCGGCTGCTCTTGCGGGACATCATCGAACGGCTGCCATTCTGCGACCAACGGCTGCTTCTGCTGCGCCTGCGTTTTGGCAAAACCCAGGCTGAAACAGCCAGAGCGCTGGGTATCACCCAGGTGCAGGTCAGCCGCAGGGAAGCAACCCTCAAGCAGCAGATCCGCCAGGCCTGGCTGGCGGCAGAGTAAAAGCCCGGCTGCGCAGACATGATGCACAGCCGGGCCTATTTGTGTGAAATTATGCGATCTCCAGCGCGATCTCCATCATCTTGGTAAAGGTGTTCTGGCGTTCCTCGGCAGAAAGCTCTTCGCCGGTGAAGGGATTATCGGAAATGGTGCAGAGGCACAGGGCGTTCTTGCCCGCGCGGGCAGCATTGAGATACAGCGCTGCCGCCTCCATCTCCACCGCCAGCACGCCCAGGTTTTGCAGTTTGCCCAGGGGGGCAGATTCATCGTAGAAGGTGTCGGAGGAATACAGCGCGCCCGGGACTGGCACCTGACCCAGCTTTTCACCGGCGTCCATGGCGGCCTTCAGCAGCTCGTAGGAGCAGCAGGGCGCCAGATTGCCGTCAAAGCCAAACTGCTTGCCAAAGCTGGAGTTGGTGTAGGCGCTCAGACCCACCACAATGTCGCGCACCTTCAGCTTCTGGTTCAGCATGCCAGCAGAGCCAATGCGGATGATGTTCTCCACGCCATACCAGTTAAACAGCTCATAGGAATAGATGCCGATGGAGGGCATACCCATGCCGGATGCCATCACGGACACACGCTTGCCGTGGTATTCGCCGGTGTAGCCCTGCACACCGCGAACGTTGTTGACAAGCTGGGCATTCTCCAGGAAAGTCTCAGCAATAAACTTGGCACGCAGCGGATCGCCGGGCATCAGCACGGTGCGGGCGAAATCGCCTTCTTTGGCGTTGATATGGGGCGTAGGGATGGGACACATGGCAGTATTCCCCTTTCTCGTTTCTATGTAAACATATTATATCATGGTTCAATTGCATCAAGCAAGTCCCTGCTGAAAAATGCACCGCTTGACAGGCGCACCTCCATCTTCTACAATAGTTATGTATGTTTGGAGGGATCATGATGCACCAGCAGTTCTTACCCGTTACGCCCCAGGAGGTCGCCCAGCGTGGCTGGGATGTGCCTGATTTTGTTTACGTCTGCGGCGATGCCTATGTGGATCACCCCTCCTTTGGTCATGCCATCATCAGCCGCATTCTGGAAAAGGCTGGCTACCGCGTAGCCATGCTGTGCCTGCCGCCCTGGCAGGATGCCTCCGCCTTCACCCGTTTCGGCAGACCGCGCCTTGGCTTCCTGGTCACCGCTGGTGTCATTGATAGCATGGTGAATCACTACACCGTGGCCAAAAAGCGCCGCAGCGAGGATGCCTATGCCCCCGGCGGCAAGGGCGGTATGCGCCCCGACCGCGCCACCATTGTGTATTGCAACCGCATTCGCCAGGCTTACCGCGACGTACCCATCCTCATCGGCGGTGTTGAAGCCAGCCTGCGCCGTTTTTCCCACTATGACTATTGGGACGATAAGGTGCGCCATTCCATTCTGGTGGACTCCGGCGCCACGCTACTGATGTACGGCATGGGTGAAACCAGTATCGTCGAGTGTGCCAACTGGGTGGCCGATGGCATGGATCCCGCCCAGCTGCGGCGCATCCGCGGCATCTGCTACATGAGCAAAACCGCCGATACTTCCTGCATCCAGCTGGCCTCCCACAAGGAGGTCTCCCAGGACAAGCGCAAGTATGCCGAGGCCTTCCTCACCCAATACGAGGAGCAAGACCCCATCCGCGGCAAGCGGCTGTGCCAGCAGCAGGACGACGACCGCTATCTGATCCAGAACGAGCCCTGCCTGCCCCTGTCCCGCGAGGCGCTGGACGCCGTGTACGAGCTGCCCTACACCCGCCGCTGGCATCCTATGTATGACAAGGAAGGCGGCATCCCCGCCCTGGCAGAGGTAGAGTTCTCCATTGCGTCCACCCGTGGCTGCTTTGGCAGCTGCTCTTTCTGCGCCATCACCTTCCACCAGGGGCGCATCATCCAGTCCCGCAGCCCCAAGTCCATCCTGAAGGAAGGGCGGCTGCTCACTCGTCTGCCTAATTTCAAGGGCTACATCCACGATGTGGGCGGCCCCACGGCCAACTTCCGCCAGCCAGCCTGCGACAAGCAGCTCAAGTGTGGCGCCTGTAAAAACAAGCAATGCCTCTATCCCAGACCCTGCAAGAATATGCACGTCTCCCATGATGAACTCATCGACATCCTGCGCCAGCTGCGCAGCCTGCCCAAGGTAAAGAAGGTGTTCATCCGTTCCGGCCTGCGGTATGACTACATCATGGCGGATAAGGATCCGACTTTCCTGCGGGAGCTGTGCAAGCATCACATTTCCGGCCAGCTGAAGGTAGCCCCTGAGCACGTTTGCCCCTATGTGCTGGACAAGATGGGCAAGCCCGGCCGCAATGTTTACGATGCCTTTGTGCAGAAGTATGCCAGGATCAACGAGCAGCTTGGCCTGAAGCAATACCTGATCCCCTACCTGATGAGCAGCCACCCCGGCAGCGACCTGAACGCCGCCATCGAGCTGGCCTGCTACCTGCGGGACACCGGCTTCTATCCCGACCAGGTGCAGGACTTCTACCCCACCCCCGGCACCCTCAGCACCTGCATGTTCTACACCGGGCTGGATCCCCGCAGCATGAAGCCCGTGTTCGTGGCGCGTTCTCCCGAAGAAAAAGCCATGCAGCGCGCGCTGATGCAGTTCCGCGCCCCCAGGAACCAGCCCCTTGTGCGCAAGGCGCTGCGGCTGGCCGGGCGGGATGATCTCATTGGCTGGGATCGCGAGTGCCTTGTGCCGCCCGACAGCCCCCGCAAGCAGCCCGCCCCGCGTTCCGGTGCAAGCAAAACGACCGCCCGACAGAAGCCTGTCTCCGACAAGAAAACGTCGAAGGCTCCCGCCAAGCGGTCATCCAAATGGGCTAAAGCGAAACCGAAAAAGCGTTGATCATCCCTGCATAGGCAGAAGCAGGCGGCAGCTCAGCTTGTCCACCACATCTTCCCATTCCTGAAGGGGAATGATCTCCACGCTGCCAAAGGGTGCATCCAGCAGCCTTTCCAGCGAGCGGCGATACCTGTTCAGTATACTCAGCAGCGCAGCAGTCTCCGGCTTCTGCGCTTTTTTGATGCTGGCCATCAGCAGCACAGAAACATCCACCCAGCATTGGTTGAGCAAATGCAGCGCCACCTCCGCCATGTCGCCATGGGCGGGGCAGATCACATCCGCATCCAGCGCCAGCGCCAGTTCCCGCTGCATCACCGGCAAAAAGGTCTCCCACAGCGCCTCCTGGTAGCACAGCCGCAGGGCGCGGCCTTCCGGCTTATCCAGCATGGGCAGCAGCATGCCCACAAAGTCGGCGTCTTCCTTCCGCAAGGGCAGATAGCCGTAAATCAGCTTGTTCAGGCGGGGCATAACATCGGTAACCTTGGAAAGGCTCTCTTCCACCTGCGCCAAAGCCTGCTCAGCCCGCTGATAAAACAGCGTGTTCAGCAGCGCTTCCTTGCTGGCAAAATGATGATAAAAGCCACCCTTGCTCACATGCAGCACATTCAGGATATCCTGCACGCTGGTGGCCTCATAGCCCTTCAGACAAAAGAGCCTCTCGGCCACATTGAGCATCTCCTGGCGCTTTTCATCGCCCTTACGCACGGTTCGATCTCCCCTTTCCTCCTTTGTAGTATAAGCCGCAAAGCCGCCTTTCGTCAAGTGCAAAAGGCCACACGCTCTTTATTCGTGCTTTTCAATGGCGTCCACAGGGCAGGCTTCCATGGCCTCGGTGGCCTTGGCCGTCAGCACGCCGCCCTCCGGCTGTTTTTTCACATAGGCAAGAGCTTTGCCCAGCTCAAATACCTCCGGGCAGATGCTGGGGCAAAGCCCGCAGGAAATGCAGCGATCATTCACCGAAAACTTCATGCTTCCACTCCTTTCTCCGGCCGCCTTTCACCTTGACTTTTATCCCACCGGGCATTACCATAGAACCATACAGGCGTCCGCTGATAGCTATGGTATCCACAAGCGTGCGCCGCGATACACTCACACAGCGAGGTTTTTTCCATGAAGCTGATGCACCTTTCCGATCTCCACCTGGGCAAACGCCTGAACGAGTTTTCCCTCCTGGAGGATCAAGCCTATATCCTGCACCAGATCCTTCAAATCGCCGTTCAGGAGCGCCCCGATGCGGTGATCATCGCCGGCGACCTCTACGACAAGCCCGTGCCGCCTGCCGAGGCCGTTGCCCTGCTGGACGATTTCCTTGCCCGTCTTGCCCGGGAGCAGCTGAATGTGTTCATCATCAGCGGCAACCATGATTCACCGGAGCGCATTGCCTTTGGTTCTCGGCTGGTGGCTTCCAGCGGCGTTTATCTTGCGCCTGTGTACAACGGCACCGTTGCGCCCATCACCCTGCATGATGCCCACGGCGATGTGGACATTTACCTGCTGCCCTTCATCAAGCCCGCCCATGTGCGACGCTTTTATCCCGATGAGGAGATCGCTACCTATACCGATGCACTCCGCTGCGCCATCGCCCATATGCCCATCCGTGGCGATCGTCGCAATGTGCTTGTGACCCACCAGTTCGTCACGGGCGCTTCCCGCTGCGAATCCGAGGAGATCGCCGTGGGCGGCAGCGACAATGTGGATGCATCCGTGTTCGATGCCTTCGACTATGTGGCGCTTGGGCACATCCACAGCCCGCAAAACGTGGGCAGCCCGCGCATCCGCTACTGCGGCACGCCGCTGAAGTATTCCTTTTCCGAGGTCAATCATCACAAATCCGTGACCATGGTGGAGCTGGGTGCAAAGGGTGAACTGTCCACCACCTGCATTCCCCTTACCCCTTTGCGGGATATGTTGGAGCTGCGCGGAGAATATCAGCAGCTCACCCAGCGGGACAATTATGCTGTGCTGGATCAGAACGCCTATGTGCACATCATCCTCACCGACGAGGACGACATTCCCGACGCCGCCGCCAAGCTGCGGGTGATCTATCCCAATCTGATGAAGCTGACCTACGACAACCATCGCACCCGCAGCCATGCGGACTTCGGTCAATCTGCCCAGGTGGAGCAGCGCACGCCCCTGTCCCTGTTCAGCGAGTTCTATCAGCAGCAGAACGGCCAGCCGCTTTCTGAAGAGCAGGAAACCTATATGGCGCATTTGATCAGCCGCATTTGGGAGGAAACACCATGAGACCCATCAAGCTTACCATGTCCGCCTTCGGCCCCTATGCTGGCAAAACTGTGCTAGAGCTTTCCAAGCTGGGCAACGAAGGCCTTTACCTGATCTGCGGTGATACAGGAGCAGGCAAGACTACCATTTTCGACGCTATCACCTTTGCGCTGTATGGTTCTGCCAGCGGCGATACCCGGCAGACGGATATGTTCCGCAGCAAATATGCTGCGCCGGAAACGCCCACCTTTGTGGAGCTGGTTTTCCAATCCAGAGACAAGCAATACACCCTGCGCCGCAACCCGGAATACACCCGTCCTGCCCTGCGGGGCGGCGGCACCACCCAGCAGCGCGCCGAAGCGGAGCTGACCATGCCCGATGGCAGCGTCATCACCAAACAGCGTGATGTGGATGCTGCCGTGCGGGACATTCTTGGCATCAGCCGGGAGCAGTTCACCCAGGTGGCCATGATCGCCCAGGGGGATTTCCTCAAGCTGCTGCTGGCTTCCACCGAGGAGCGTATGGCCATCTTCCGGCAAATCTTCTCCACCGAGCGCTACCGCCACCTGCAATTGGCCATTCGCGACGATGCCAACCGGCTCTACCAGCAATGCGCAGGCGTACGCGCCAGCATCAGCCAGTACATCAGCGGCACGGATTACAATGCGGAGCCCCTCGCCCAGCAGCTCATCCTTGCCAAGGAGGGAAAGCTCCCCACCCAGGATGTGCTGACCCTGCTGGAGGCCATCATTGTCCAGGATAATGCTGACCAAGCTGCGCACCAGGACAGACTGGCTTCCCTGAATGCCTCCATTGCCCGCGCCGATGCTGCCATTGCCCTTGGCCAAGCGCACCAGGCCGCAGCCGAGGCGCAAGCCCATGCCCTGCAAGAGCTTGCCCAGTTAGAAGAAGCCCTGCACCTTTCTGCCGCTGCGCAGAAGGAAGCACAAGCCCTGCTGCCGCAGGCTGACGAAATGACCACGCATGCCGCTGCCCTGACGGCCCTTTTGCCCCAATATGAACAACTGACATCCCTGCATACAAAGGCACAATCCAGCCAGCTGCGCATCCGCGAGCTTGCACAGCAGCGCGACAAGCTGACCAATAGCCACCATGAACAGCAGCAGCTTTTGGCGCAAAGCAAGGCGCAGCAGGCGGAACTTTCTTCTGCCTCCGCCGAGGCTGAAAAGGCAAGCCATGCGCTGCAAACTGCACAAAACAGGCTGAATGAGCTGCGCATCTTCAGCAGGGATTGGACTGGCCTCAATACCTTGCAATCCCAGTATGAATGTGCGCTGAGCCGCTACCAGCAAGCCTCTCAGCAGACGCAGGCGCAGCATCATGCCTATGTGCAGCTGAACCGCACCTGGCTGAACCACCAGTCAGGCATTCTCGCCCAGCAGCTTGTCGACGGCGAGCCCTGCCCCGTGTGCGGCTCCACCGCCCACCCCGCGCCAGCCGATTTGCCCACCAACGCCCCCAGCGAACAGGATGTGGAGCGCGCCCGTCTCGCCTATGAAAAAGCCCGCACGGCCGAGGATGAACTCAACCGACGGGCGCATATGCAGCTTGGGCAGCTCAACGAGCAGAAGGCACAGCTTGCTGCCCGTTCGGCGTCTTTGTTGGGTGAATGCGATGTGACACAGGTTCCGCAGCTGCTGCAAAGCGCCATTTCCGCTTCAGCAGCTGACGTGGAGCAGAAGCAGAACGCCCTGAACACCGCCCAACTGCATGCAGCAAAGGCAAAGAAGCTGGAGGATGCCATTCCCCTGCTTGAAGCAAAGCTTGCCCAGCTGCAAGCCTCCTTGCAGCAAGCTGAAACGGAGCTTTTCAGCCAACAGGCCACGCTTCACCAATGCCAGGAGCAGGCCGCAGCACTCTCGGCCCAGCTGCCGCTTGCCAGCAAGGCCGAAGCTGTTGCCAGAATATCCGACCTGAACCAGCAGGCCGATGCCCTGCGCCGCAAGGTCGCAGATGCCCAGGCCGCCCACCAGCAGCAGGAAATGCGCATGGCCGCCCTGCAGGGCGAAATCACCGCCCGCGAGAGGCAGCTCGCCGAAGGTCACGCGGTGGATCTCCCCAGCCTGCACCAGCAGCACGATGAGCTCACCGCCCAGCGGGAGACCCTGCTGGCTGCCTCGCGACACATCGCCAGCCGTATGGATCGGAATGCACAAGCGCTGGCCAACATCCGCAAGCAAAGCGACGAACTGCTGACCATGGAAGCGCGCCTTTCTTGGCTGGGCACCCTGTCTGACACCGCCAATGGCAAGCTGACTGGCAAAGAGAAAGTCATGCTGGAAACCTTCATCCAGATGACCTTCCTCGACCGCATCCTTGCCCGTGCCAACACCAGGCTGATGGTCATGTCCGGCGGGCAATACGAACTTTGCCGCCGCAAGGAGGCGCTGAGCAACCGCAGCCAGTCCGGCCTGGAACTGGACGTGATCGACCACTGCAACGGTTCCACCCGCAGCGTGCGCACCCTCTCCGGCGGCGAATCCTTCAAGGCGTCACTTTCCCTTGCCCTTGGGCTTTCCGACGAGATTCAGTCCACCGCCAGCGGCGTGAAGCTGGACGTGATGTTTGTGGACGAAGGCTTTGGCTCCCTGGACGAGGAATCCCTGCGCCAGGCCATCCACGCGCTGAGCAGTCTCAGCGAAGGCCACAGGCTGGTGGGCATCATCTCCCACGTGGCCGAATTGAAGGATCGCATCGACAGGCAGATCGTGGTCACCAAGGAGCGCAGCGGCGGCAGCCAGGCAAAAATCATCTGAGCCATGCACACTCGCCCTCCCGCCTCATACATTGCTGATGAAGGCTCCACCAAGGAGCCGAAAAACAAGGAGGCGTGGAAGAATGAGCTTTTATTCCTACAAAAACGCCAATCCCACCTGCTGCCCCGGCAGCATCTCCGGCAGCGCCCTGGACGGCCTGCAGGAAAAGGTTTGCGTGCAGGTGAAGCGCGTGTACGACAGCGGCCTGACCCAGAAGCAGCTGGACGACCAGATCGTGACCATCACCAGCTACGCCCAGGTGGCCAACACCTGCCAGTGCAACACCTGCGGCTGCCAGGAGGTGCAGGACACCGTGCCGCCCACCTCCGCCCCTGTGGCGCCCATCTCCTTCGAGAGCTGCCGCTCCACCACCACCGAAGGCACCATCCGCAACCTCACGGTGGATCGCCTGTGCGACCGTCCCTGCTTTGCCCGCGTGCGTGCCACGGTGGATGCCCCCATCGACATCCTCTTCACCGACAGCCGCTGCGTTGAATACATCGGCAAGGGCGTCATTTCCGTGGATCAGGATCTGCTGCTCTCCATCCCCGACGAGTCCATCGTCCCCTACACGCTGGAAGCCATGGTCAGCGCCATCTGCGTTTCCGGCACCTACCTGGGCAACAACCAGTTCAAGATGACGGTCTGCGTCACCATCATCATGAAGGTGCTGGCCAAGGTGGAGATCCTCATTCCCAGCTACGGCTTCTGCAACATTCCCCCGGCCGAGGAGTTCGCGGATTCCGTTTGCGATCAGTTTTTCAGCCTGCCATTGTTCCCCACCGCCTCCCTGTGCAACGAGGGAACGGTGCAATCCACCAACATTTCCGGCACCTGCAACCGCAATTGTGGCTGCTGCCGCTAAAGAAAAGAGCCGCTCCGAAAAGGAGCGGCTTTTCCATGTCACAGCATCTTGACCGGCTTGAAGTCCAGCTTTCTCACCACATCCATCAGCACGCTGTCGGCCACGTCGTTTTCCAGGGTAATGGTGGCCGTCTTGGCAGCCAGATCCACCGTACAGGCGGTCACGCCGGGAACCTTGGCCAGGTTCTTTTCCACGGCCGCCTTGCAGTGGTTGCACATCATACCTTCGATCAGCATCTTCTTTTCCATACCAATTATCTCCTTCTTGTCCTGTTTATTCTTTCCGCAGATACGCGGTCAAGTCCTTTTCTGCCGTTGCCGGTCGGTCGCTCATCAGCTCCCAGATGGGTTCTGCACTTTGTTCGCCGGCAAAATACCGCCGGGCACAGTTCATGACACTCGTCAGTTCCCCATGCGACCATATGTCACCGTGAGTCTCATCAGCATCGCATTCCCAGACGATGTCATAGGCTTCATCAAACAAACGCATATCACGTCGATCAACCTGATCCGCTTCCAATGCGATCTCAAATAGACGAATCCGCAGTCTTTCCTCTTCCGGAGCCTTGCCCCAATCAATTTCATATAAGGCACGAACTTCTTCAAGCGTTGCAAAGTAATAGTTGCATTGCAAGCGACTGCAACATTGCGGGAATTCCGTCCGCCGCACGTATTCAAAAATGCCTTCAACCGACCACTTCACATAATCCGACCACATATCACGAAGCTTGAATTTTCCTAAAACTGCGCGTAGGTACTTCGCATTGAAATACATGGCGTAAAAGCATTCTTCTCCACGCCGCAAAGCTTGAGCAAAGGGTAACGCAAGCTCCATCTGCCGCTTGAAATCAGATTTCAGCATGTCGCCAAGCTGCAGCGTATCACTCATATGGTATAGCTTCATACTTTTCCTCGATCAATTCACCAGCTCCGGCACGGGGCCGTCGAGCTTTTCCTCGTTTGATACATCCGGCATGGGCGGCAGGTCTTCCAGCGCCTCCAGGCCAAAGTGGCTCAGGAATTCCTCCGTTGTGCCATACAGGATGGGACGCCCCAGGGTGTCCTTGCGCCCCACCTCTGTGATCAGGTTCTTGGTCACCAGCGAGTGGATGGAGTAGTCGCACTTCACCCCGCGGATCTGCTCCACCTCTGCCTTGGTCACCGGCTGACGATAGGCCACCACAGCCAGGGTTTCCATCACCGCCTGACTCAGGCTCTGCTTCTGCACCGGCTGCAAAAGGCGCACCACGTCCGTGGAATACAGCGCCCGGGTGGCCAATTGTACCTGATGTCCAAAGCGCTTCAGGCAGAAGCCCCGCTGGGCAAAATCGTATTCGTCCCGCAGCTCGGTGAGGGCGTCTTCCAGTTCCGGCAGGGTGATGTTCAGCGCCTTGGCCAGATCTTCCACCCGAACCGCCTCGCCTGCCACGAACAGAATGGCCTCAATGCGCCCCTTCAGGCTTCCTTCCTCACACATCGGTCAACAACTCCTCATACTCAACTTCTGCGCGACCCGGCAGCAGAATGATCTCGCTGTACACGCCCTCCTGCTCCAGGTGCATTTCGCCCAGCTTCAAAAGCTCCAGCATGGCCAGGAACAGCGTCACCACCTCTTCCCTGGTGGGCGCATCGCTGAAGGCCTCGTCAAAGCGCATACGGCCTTTGCGGCGGATGCCGTGGAGCAGCGTCAGCATGCATTCCTGCACGGTGTGCTCGTCGCGATGAATATCCCTGGGCGCATAGTGGTTATTCTCCGCGTCCTCATCCATGGCAGGTTTGCGTATCCAGATGCGCAGAAAAGCCTCCGTCAACCCCTCCAGGGTCAGGCCAACCAGCTCGGTCTCCTGGGGCGGCAGGGGGTATTCCTCCGGCAGCTTGGTGAAGATGTCCTGCGCGGCCTTCTCGAACTGCTGCATGGCGGCTGCCGTTTCCTTGAAGCGCTTGTATTCCTCCAACTGACGGATCAGCGCCAGCTCGGGATCCTCCTGATCCTCCTCCAGCTTGGGCGGCTTGGGCAGCATGGCGCGGCTCTTGATCTCCAGCAGCGTTGCCGCCATCACCAGGAAGTCCGTGGCATCGTCCATGTCCAGGTCGGGTGCATTGCGCACGGACTCGATGTACTGATCCGTGATCTCGCTGACGAAGATATCCTTGATATCCACCTGCGCCTTGGTGATCAGGTGCAGCAGCAGGTCAAGCGGCCCGTCAAAATCCTTTAACTGAAAGGTCATGGCCATGGTTCATCACGCTCCACCGGTGATTTTCAAAAACAGGTTCAGCACAGCGCTGTACACGGTGCTGTTGATGCCGGAAAGCAGATTGCCCAGCACCCCGGAGAAGCACACCACCATCAGCACGATGTGGGCAATGCGGAACATCTGCTGATCCAGCTGGAAGCGCCCCTTCAGCAGGGTGTCATTCAGCAGGTGATAGCCATCCAGCGGCGGTATGGGCAGCAGGTTGAACACCGCCAGCGCCAGGTTGGTTTGCGCCATCAGCAGCAGAAAACGCTGCACATATTGCAGCCAGGGCATGGCCATCTGCTCCGTCCACATGGCGCTCAGCTCGCCATAGGCAATGCCGTTGCCCACGGTGTAGTAGGGGCTGATCAGGTATTCCAGTGTCCCGTAATAGCTTTTCATTTCCGCCAGGAATTCTCTGTCCCACATCAGCCCGTTCACGCCTACGCTCAATGCCGTGCAGAAGATGAACAGCAGCAGGTTGGTAGCGATGCCAGCAATGGACACCAGAAAGTCATCCCGGCGGTAGTCACGGAAATTCCTTGGGTTCACAGGCACAGGCTTTGCCCAGCCTACGCCAATGAAGATCATGGAGAGCGTACCCAAGGGATCCAGGTGCTTGCGGGGATCCAGCGAAAGCCGCCCCAGCCACTTGGCCGTTGGATCGCCGCAGCGCCAGGCCACATAGCCGTGGGCAACCTCATGCAGGATCAGGCTCAGCAAAATGGTCACCGCTGTGAAGAATACATACACAATAAAGCCCACCGGGTCGCTGGTGAGAAAATCGAACCACGCCCGGAGACGGGCACTCAACGAATAAAGCATCATGAACCTCTCTCTTGCTCAGTCCACCAGAGTAATGCTCCCCTTGTCCGCATCCATGCGGTAGGTGCGCCCCAGGGGCAGCGTCACCATCTCCCTCATGTGACCCGCCTGCAGGCCGGCCAGCACAGGCACGTGTACCTTGCTGAACACATCCCGCAGCACTTCATCCAGCGTCAGGCCGCAATTCGGATCCTCCACCACGCAATCGGTAAACCCACCAAGGATGATGCCCGCACACTCCGTCAGCTTGCCCGCATGGTACAGCTGGTGCAGATAACGGTCGATCACATAGGTGCGCTCCCCCACATCCTCCAGAAAGAGGATTTTCCCCTTCACGTCCAGGTCATAGGCCGTGCCCGTACCTGCGGTGACCAGGGTCAGGTTGCCGCCCACCAGCTGGCCCTCCGCCACGCCGCCATGGATGCAGGTCAGGGGCGTGCCGTTCAGGTTTTTGATCTCCCTGTCAGGCGTACCCGCCAGGGCGTGCATCAGGCTGTCGGTGGTGGCGCCAGGCTCCATGGGACCGGACTTGGGCATGGGACCATGGAAGGTACACAGGCCGCAGCGCTCGTGCAGCACCGTATGCAGCGTGGTGATATCGCTGAAGCCAATGAACGCCTTAGGGTGGCTGCGGATCATCTCCCAGTCGATCATATCCAGCATACGGATGCAGCCATACCCACCCTTGATGCACCACACGCCGTCCACCGTATCATCGGCAAAGGCGTTCATCAGGGCAGAAGCCCGCTCTTGGTCGGTTCCGGCCAGGTAGCCGTACCGCTTGCCGCAGGTGGGGTCAAGCTTCACCTTGAAGCCCAGTCCCTCCAGCCGCACCACGGCACGCTGAACCATTTCATCGATATTCTCCTCATGAATGCAGCCGGAAACACCCACCAGGGCGACTGTATCACCCGGCAGAAGGGGCTTGGGGATCAGCATGAAAAACACCTCACAGGCAATAATGGAAGAAGGTCAGCACATCCATCCATCTGTCGCTTTCAAACACCACCGTGGTGCTGTTTTCCAGCCGCGCACCCGGATACCAGCTGGCGGAGCGAGCCTTGTGGTGCAGCTTGTAGCATACCTCCACCGTGAAATGCTCCGGCATGGGGAAAAGGCACTTCTTGCCATCCAGATGCACCGCTTTCTTGGCAGCTTTCTGGATCTGCTTCACGGCTTTATCCGGATGAATGGACACGCTGCCGTTGCCAATGCCATAGCTCACCGGCACGGTGATGGCCTCCGGCACCTGGGCGTGGAACCACTCGCACAGCATCTTGTCGCCAGTAACCATCAGCACGGGCACACCGAACATGGCTGCGGTGAGGCTGTTCATCATCAGCTCGGAGCAAACCTCCCCATTCACCTTCACATAGTTATTCTGGGTGTTCATGGTGTGGCTGAGGGGGTTGCCATCCCAGCTGGCAGCGGAATGGTAGCCGGTGAAGATCACACCCTCAAAGCTTTCGTCAATGCCGCTCATCATGCTGTAGGGATCGCGCCCCCAACCGCGGAAGATTCTGACATCCTCCGGCAGCATCCCCGGCTGAATGTTCCGGGCAGAGTCGTGGGAATCACGCACGAACACATCCACCGCGCCGCCATCCAGCGCACCCTGGCAGGCAGCCGCCACCTCGCGGCTCATCTGGGTGGAGAAGGCCGGGTAATCCACCTTGCCCTTCTCGGTTTCGTCCCAATGGGCAATGCCGCAGGTTCCTTCGATATCCGAGGACATAAAAATCTTCTTGATCATGGTTTATTCCTCCTTCAGTAAATCAAGCACGCTGGCGCATTGCAGCGCAACGCCCGGCAAAAGGCACTTTTCATCCACACAGAAGGTGGATGTATGCAGCGCTGTACCCACACCGCTGCCCAGATCGTAATACACACCGGGCGTGTCCTTCAAAAAGTAACAGAAGCTCTCCACGCCCAGGCTGGGCGCTTCCCGACGGACGATCTTCTCCCTGCCCACCAGCTCTGCCGCAATGGCCTCCACGCGGGCGTAGTATCCGTCATCATTATACACAGCGCCATAGCCGGGATTGATCGCCACATCAGCCTCACCGCCCATGGCCTGCGCCACGCCCTGCACCACAGAGGCAATGCGTTCCTTCAGCTTGGCGCGAGTTTCGACAGACAAGGTGCGCATGGTGCCGACCATCTTTACTTCACCGCAAACGATGTTGTTGGCCGTTCCGCCCTGAATGGTACCGATGGTGATCACCGCCGGATCAAAGGGCGAAATGGTGCGGCTCACCAGACTTTGCAGGGCAGAAACCACCTGCCCTGCGATGACAATGGCATCCACGCCCGCCTCGGGATAAGCGCCGTGACAGGTCTTGCCGCAGACGGTCAGCCGCAGCTCGTCGCTGGAGCCGCTGACATAGCCCGGCTTGGCAAACAGCGTTCCAGCGTCATAACGGGGATTCATATGCTGGCCGATCACGCAGTCCACCCTGGGATTCTCCAGGCAGCCCTGCTCCACCATCAGCCTGCCGCCG
>JAFTPN010000045.1 GCA_017463245.1 Clostridia bacterium | reverse complement strand
TGCTGACGCCGCTGCGGGCGAGCGCCTCCACCGTATATCCGCCAACGCCGCCGATACCGAACACTGCTACCCGCGCCCGGAAGAGACGCTCCATGCCCGCCTCCCCCAAAAGAAGCTGCGTTCTGGAAAACTGATTCAGCACGCGGACGTCCCCCCGTTTTTCTCTTTCAGCTCGCCTTGCTGCACCGCCCGGGTCAACTGTTCCAGCGCCTGCTGCAGCGTCGCTCTCGGACAGGCCAGCACAACCCGCTGGAACTGCCCAGCGTTGCCGCCGAAGATATGCCCCGCATCCAGCCACAGCCGCGCGCGGTTCACGATCAGGTCGTTCAGCTGCGCACAGGACAGCCCCAGCCCGGAGCAGTCCAGCCATGCAAAGTACGTTCCCTCCGGCTCCACCAGCCGCACCTGCGGCAGATGCTGCGCCAGATACTCTCGCAGGAAATCCAGATTGCCCCGCAGGTACTTCCGGCATGCCGCAAGCCACTCGCCGCCCTCGGCATAGGCCGCCTGACAGGCTACCAGTCCCAGCGTGTTCAGCTGCGAGTAGCCGCTGCGGTCGATCTCCCTGAGCACCGCCGCGCGGACGCCGCTGTCCGGGATCCAGATGTTCGACACCTGCAAACCCGCCAGATTGAAGGTCTTGCTGGGGGCGGTGCAGATGATGGCGTGGTCGGCAAGCTCCGGATTGACAGTGAGGAAAACGTGATGCGGATGATCGTCAAAGGCGAAGTCGCAGTGGATCTCGTCGGATACGACATACACGCCGTGCGCCTTGCAGATATCGCCGATCCTGCGCAGCTCTTCCGCCGTCCAGACACGCCCCACCGGGTTGTGGGGGCTGCACAGGATGAAGAGCTTCACCCTGTTTTCAGTGATCTTGCGCTCGAAGTCCTCAAAGTCGACGGCGTATTTTCCGTTCTGGTAAACCAGCTCGTTCTCCACCACCAGCCGGTCATTGTCGCGGATCACGCTGAAAAATGGGTAGTAGACCGGCGGCTGGATCAGCACGCTGTCGCCCGGCTGCGTCAATGCGCGAACAGCCATGGCGATAGCGAACACCACGCCAGGGGTCTTGACCAGCCATTCCGGCTGCGGCCGCCAGTTGAAGCGGTGATCAAACCAGCCTGCGACTGCTTCATAATACTCTGCCTTTACCTCGCTGTAGCCAAAGATACCGTGATCGACGGCTCTGTGCAGCGCATTCAGCGCGGGCTCTGGCGCACGAAAGTCCATGTCCGCCACCCATAGGGGCAGCACATCCGCAGGCTTTCCGCGTTCCACGGCGAAGTCGTATTTCAGGCTGTTGGTGTTTCTCCGGTCGATCATCTGGTCAAAATCGTAGTCATTCATGGTCATGCCTCCAATGCCTGCGCGAGATCGGCGATGATGTCCTCCGCGTGCTCGAGGCCCACGGACAATCGCAGCAGCGTCTCGGTGATGCCCAGATGCTCCCGCATGTCCTTGGGCACGTCCGGGTGGGTCTGCGTCATGGGATAGGTGATGAGGGATTCCGTGCCGCCAAGGCTTTCAGCGAAGGTGATGAGCCGCACCTTCTCCAATATGCGATGTGCCGTCTCGACGCTGTCCGTGCGGAAGGAGATCATGCTGCCTGCGCCGCGGGACTGCGCCTGATTGACCCCATAGCCAGGATGCTCCGGCAATCCCGCATAGAACACCTGTGCAATGCCGGGCTGTTCTTTCAGCCACGCAGCGACTTGCATTGCGTTCTCCTGCTGACGCTCCATGCGCACGGCGAGGGTTTTCAGACCCCGCAGCACCAGCCAGCAGTCGAAGGGCGCCAGCACGCCGCCGGTGGTTTTGGCGATCAGGCGGATGCGATCCCCCAGCTCATGTGTGGCAGAGCACACGAAGCCGGAAATGGTGTCATTGTGGCCACTGATGAACTTGCTGCCGCTGTGAATGACAATATCTGCGCCCAGCGAAATGGGGTTCTGCAAATAGGGCGAAAGGAAGGTGTTGTCCACGATGAGCAGCAGGCTATGCTCCTTTGCCAGCGCGGCACAGGCACGCAGATCGGTGACGTTCATCATCGGGTTGCTGGGCGTTTCGATGTAGAGGGCACGGGTCTCGGGGCGCAGTGCGGCGCGGATCGCATTCAAATCAGACGTATCCACACAGCTGGCAGTCAAGCCGTTTTTCTGCCCGATGGTGCGCAGCAGACGGATCACGCCGCCGTAGAGATCCTCCGAGCAGATGATGTGATCGCCTGGCTGAAACAGCTCGAAGCAGGCGCTGACAGCGGCCATGCCAGAGGAGAACGCCACCGTGTCGCATGCGCCTTCCAGGGCGGACATGGTCTCCTCCAGATGCTGGCGGGTCGGGTTCTTTTCGCGGGTGTAGTCAAAGCCACTGGATTTTCCCAGCCCGACGTGCCCGAATGTGGCTGTCTGATAAATGGGGAAGCTGACCGCCCGCGTCGCCTCTTGATAGCTGAATGCCTGGTCGCCGTGGATACATCGCGTTTCCAGATGCCTGCTCATGAACGTGCCCTCCCTGTTTGAATTATGGGGTATTATATCGCCTATTAGTCTACTTTGTCAATAGACTTTATAATTTGCTCTTCGCAGCTATTGCATTTCCCTCCACTTCAGGCTAAAATGTGAGTAGGAGATGATGAACATGCTGATTTCAACCAAGGGACGCTATGTGACACGCATGCTGCTGGACATTGCGCAGCATCAGGGGGATGGCTATGTCTCCATGAAAAGCATCGCCGAGCGGCAGGGGATGTCCAAGAAGTACCTGGAGCAGTTCACCGCGCAGCTGGCAAAGGCGGGCATGATCGAGATTCGCCGGGGGAATCAGGGCGGTTATCGTCTGCTGGGTGA
This sequence comes from Clostridia bacterium, assembly GCA_017463245.1. Lineage (GTDB taxonomy): Bacteria > Bacillota > Clostridia > Christensenellales > Aristaeellaceae > UBA11524. The sequence continues at coordinate 6,843 of JAFTPN010000045.1, read as the reverse complement.
TCCGGCTCATATCACGCTGGCGGACATCCTCCATTTGACAGAGGGCTCGATGCACGCCGTGGCCTGCCTGGAGCATTCACCCAACCGATGCGAGAAGTGCGGCTCCTGCATCACCCTGCCCGCGTGGGAGGGACTGGACAAGGCCATCGATGACTACCTGACTTCCGTGACGCTGCAAAGCCTGCTGGACGGAGCAGCGCAGCGGATATCTGACTGTCCCTGCGATGAATGAAGCAACAAGGCTTTTGCTCCATGCGCAAGCCTTGTTGCCGAGGAATACAATAGAAATACATTTTATCTATTGACCAAATGGACAATCATTGCTATAATGACGACAATTTCCAGCAGAAAGGAGGCAGAGAACATGGCAAAGCAGATGCAGGCGATGATGATGTGTAAGGGCATGTGTATGGGCATGTGCTCTGTTTTTCCATGCGCCTGCTGCCGAATGTGAATGATCTCTATTCTGCATGAGGGCATCCGCATGGGTGTCCTCATTTTATGTTGAACGGAGGTCATACCTATGGCAGCATACCGCATCGGACAGGCGCGTGACCGATGTCAGCCCCTGATCCAATCAGTAACCAACAGGCTGGGAGGAAGGCTCAATGAAACATCTGCGTTCGATGCTGGAAGAACTGTTTGAGTGGCTGCACCAGCACCCGGAACTGGGCTTTGAAGAATACGAAACCACTGCAAAGCTGCGAACGATTCTGGAGCGCGAAGGTATTGAAGTGCTGGATGCGAAGCTCGAAACAGGCCTGGTTGCGCAGATCACCGGCGATCGTCCCGGCAAATGCGTGGCGCTGCGCTGCGACATCGACGCGCTGCCCATTCAGGAGCAGACGGAGCTGTCCTATGCCTCTGCGTATCCCGGACGAATGCACGCCTGCGGGCATGATGCGCATACGGCAATCATGCTGGGTGCGGCGCTGCTGCTGAACCAGCGAAGGTCGGAGCTGAAAGGAAAGGTCAGGATCATATTCCAGCCGGCGGAGGAGCTGCCTGCCGGGGCAAGGGTCGTTTTAGCCACCGGCATGCTGGAGGATACAGACCTGTTCCTGGGTGTGCATGTTTCTCCGGAGCTTCCGGCGGGAACGCTGGGCATCAAGGAAGGGCCGATCATGGCGGCGGTGGATCGCTTCGCCATCACCGTGCATGGGCGCGGCGCACACGCAGCCCAGCCCCATGAGGGCGTTGACCCCATTGTGGTGCAGGCGGCCATCGTGCAGGGCGTGCAGAGCATTGTCAGCCGTGCGCTGGATCCCTTTGCGGCGGCGGTGGTCAGCATCACCCATGTGGAAAGCGGCAGCACCTGGAATGTGATTCCAGAAACCGCTTTGATGGAGGGAACGGTGCGCACGCTGGAGCCCGCCGCCAGAAAAAAAGCGCAGGAGCAGCTGCAAAGCCTTGCCGGAAGCATCGCCGCAGCCTACGGCGCACAGGCGGATTTTGCGTGGTATCCGGGGCCGCCTGCGGTGATCAACGATGGGGCGCTGTGCCATATCGCCCGGAATGTTGCTAAAAATTTGATGATTTCTGCCACGATGCAGGAGAACACCTTGACAGGTGAGGATTTTAGCTGTTATCTTGATAATCGTCCGGGTTTGTTTGTCCGCGTGGGAACAGGGTGCAGCTTTCCCCTGCACCACCCACGATTCAGGGTCGATGAACAGATCCTGTACCCCACGGCACAATATTTCGCTCAACTGACGGAATATCTATTAAATAAAGGAGTGTAAGTTTATGAAAACCAACCGGAAGCATTTGCTGCGAACTGTTCTTTCCCTCGTGCTGGTTCTGACGCTGGCCGCAGGTACCTTCTCCACGGCGCTGGCGCAGGAGGAGAAATCCGCCACCATCGCCGTGACCGATACCATCGGCACCCTGCATCCCCTGCTGATGGGCAACGCCGAGGTGGTGAAGTATGCCACCTCACTGACCTTCCTGCCGCTGGTGGAGCTGAACCGTGAGCTGGAATTCGTCGGCCAGCTGGCGGATTCCATTACCACGGAGGACAACCGCACCTTCACCATCAAGCTGAATGAAAACGCCGCCTGGTCGGACGGCACCCCCGTCACCTCTGCCGATGTGCTGTTTACCTTCCTGTGCTGGTCCAGCCCCGAGGTGGGCAACACGGGCCTCAATGTCTATGCCATCGAGGGTGTGGGCGACGACGGCTATACCGAGCCCGGCGCCACGGAGATCTCCGGCATCAAGATCATCGACGACAAGACCCTGACCATCACCACCAAGTGGGAAACGGCGCTGTACACCTTCGAGAACAACTACGGCCGCTATGTGCTGATCCTGCCCGAGCACGTGCTGGGCGACATTCCCAAGGATCAGCTGCTGACCCATGAATGGTTCCGCTCTCCCACCGTTGTCAGCGGCCCCTACTTCATCGCGGATTACGACCTGAACCACTACGTGCACTACACCGCCAACGAGAATTACTGGCAGGGCGCGCCGAAGATCAAGTATCTGAACATCAACGTACTGACCTCCGCCCAGCTCCTCAGCGGCCTGCAGTCCGGCGAAATTGACCTGATCCAGCAGACCACCGGCAATATCCTGCTGGAGGATTATGAGCACGTCAAGGCTCTGAGCAACGTGACCACCTATGCCGGCATCCCCGTGACCAACCAGTCCATCTTCATCAACGTGGAGAATGTGCCGGATGTGCGCATCCGTCAGGCGCTGCTCTACGGCATCGACCGCGAAACCATCCTGAACGAGCTGGTTCTGGGCAATGGCGAGATCGTTGACGCCTTCCTGTGCAGCGCCAGCCCCTATTATGACGCCAGCCTGGGCGTAACGGCCTTCGATCCCGAGAAGGCGGCTCAGCTGATTGCGGAAGCGAAAGCGGACGGCGCGGATACCAGCCTGACCTGGCACGTAAACAGCGGCGATACCACCTTTGTGCAGGCCGCCAGCTTCATCGCTGCCGTGTTTGCTGAGCTGGGACTGGACATCGAGATCAAGACCGTTGACTTTGCGACCCTGATGACCGTGGCCAACAATGGCGAGATCGAGGTCATGTCCGTGCAGTACACCTACGCGCCGGTCGATCCCTATACCGATGTGGCCTGGCTGCTCTCCGCTGACGGCTGGACCAAGTATCAGAACGAGGAGGTGGCCACCGCGCTGGCCGAGAGCCAGGCTCTGACCGACCAGAACGAGATCACCGCCCGCTACCTGCTGACGGATCAGCATGTGCAGCAGGATGTGCCCATGATCTCCGCCTATGTCCTCAGCGCCCTGGGCGCCACCAGCAACCGCCTGGTGAACGCCACGCCGGACGTGTTCGGCACCTTCATCAATGTTCACCAGTGGGATATCGCTGAATAAGCAACCTATCAAAACAGCATAGAAAGGCAGTTATGCGATGAAGCCATTGCTTGAAGTAAAGAACCTGGAGGTTTCCTTCTTCCAGGGAAAACGCCAAACCAGATGCACCGATCGTGTCAGCTTCGATGTGAAGCCCGGTGAGATCCTGTGCCTGGTGGGCGAATCCGGGTGCGGCAAGAGCATAACTGCCCTTTCTATTTTGGGGCTGCTCAGCCGGGCTGGCCGGGTGACAAAGGGTGAAATCCTCTACCAGGGGCGCGACCTTTTGAAGCTGCGGGAGAAGGAGCTGGACGCCATCCGCGGCAGAGAGATCGCCATGATCTTTCAGGACATCATGTACAGCCTGAACCCCGTCTTCACCATCGGCAATCAGATGACGGAGGTCATCCGCCGCCATCTGCACTACAAGCAGAAAGATGCAGAGGCTCTCTCTGTGGAGCTTTTGCAAAAGACCGGCATCACCCAGCCGGAGACGGTGATGCGCAAGTTTCCCCACCAGCTTTCCGGCGGTATGCGCCAGCGGGTGATGATCGCCATGGCTCTGGCCTGCAAGCCCAAGCTGCTCATTGCCGACGAACCCACCACTGCGCTGGACGTGACCATTCAGCTGCAGATCATGCAGCTGCTGAAACAGCTGCGGGATGAGACCGGCATGGCGATCCTGCTTATCACCCACGACATTGGCGTGGTGGCGGAGATGGCCGACCGGGTGGTGGTGATGTACGCCGGGCAGTGCGTGGAAAAGGCCGAAGCACGGCAGCTGCTGGAGTCCCCTGCCCATCCCTACACCCAGGCGCTGCTCAAGGCCGTTCCCGGCATCCATGACGACCGCAGCCAGCGTCTTGCATCCATCCCCGGCACGGTGCCGGAGGAATACCAGTCCATGACCGGCTGCCGGTTTGCGCCGCGCTGCCCCCATGGGAACGTCTGCTGCCGGAATGCCCAGCGGGTGGAGATCGAACCAGGTCACGAGGTGGAATGCTGCGCGATCCTGATGAGGAGGCAGACGAACGATGCAGAGTAAGCATACGCCCATCCTTACGGTACGCCAGCTGAGCAAGAGCTACCCTGAGCCGGAGAAAAACAGCCTCTTCCGCCGCGGGATGAACCACGCGGTGCAGAACGTCAGCTTTGACCTTTACAGCGGCGAAACGCTGGGCATCGTTGGGGAATCCGGCTGCGGCAAATCCACCGTGGCTCGGCTGGTGATGGGTCTGGAAACGCCGGATGCGGGCAGCGTTGTTTTCCACGATACCCGCATCGACCAGCTGCCAGAGCGCAGCCTGCGTCCCCTGCGGCCCCGCTTCCAGATGGTCTTTCAGGACAGCGGCTCCAGCCTGAACAGCCGTAAGCGCGTGGTGGATATCCTGCGGGAGCCGATGCTCTACCATCGCATTGTTACCAAAGATAAGGCAGAAGCCCGCATCGACGAGCTGCTGGACATGGTGGGTCTCTCTCCCAGCACCAAGCAGCGCTATCCCCATGAGTTTTCCGGCGGCCAGCGCCAGCGCATCTGCATTGCCAAGGCGCTATCGCTTGACCCGGAGCTCATCATCCTCGACGAGCCGGTCAGCGCGCTGGATGTATCCGTGCAGGCGCAGATATTGAACCTGCTGCGGGACTTGCAGGAGAAGCTGGGCGTAGCCTATCTGTTCATTGGCCACGGACTGGGCGCGGTGCATTACATCAGCCACCGCATCGCCGTGATGTACCGCGGGCGCATTGTGGAAATGGGCGACTCGGAGGAGGTATTCCGCCATCCGGCGCACCCCTACACCCGCGCCCTGCTGGACGCTGCTCCCCTGGCCGACTACGACGCCCGGGAGCGTGAGCGCATCGTGCTTCGCGGAGAGATCGGCCATACCGACTGGACGGAGGGCTGCGCCTTCCGCAGCCGCTGCCCCTATGCATCTGAGGAATGCACTTGCATTGGCAGCGCCATGACCTCCGTGCCGGGAGCGCCGGAGCATTTGTCCGCCTGCATGGCCGGAACGCAGGAAAGGGGTGTGTGAGTTGCGCCGGTACATCATCAAGAAAATTCTGCTGGCCATCCCCGTGCTGCTGGGCATCACCATCATCGATTACCTGCTGATGAGCCTCGCAGGCAACCCGCTTGAAATGATGGCCGGGCCGAGGATCACCCAGGAAGCCATCGCCTTCAAGGCAGAGAAGCTTGGCCTGGATCAGCCCTTCCTCGTGCAATATTTCACCTGGCTGGGTCAGGTTCTTCAGGGCAATTTGGGCTATTCCTACAAGAGTTATGAGCCCGTTTCTGATATGATCGCCAGCCGCATCGGCCCAACGCTGCTGCTCATGGGCGTGTCGATGCTCGTCGCACTCCTCATCGCTATACCCGGCGGCATTTACAGCGCTGTGCATCGCTACAAGAAGCGGGACTTTGCCGTTGTCACCGCATCGTTTTTCGGTTCCAGCATCCCCAGCTTCTTTCTGGCACTGATTTTGATCTACATTTTCACCGTCCGCCTGGGCTGGCTGCCCTCCAGCGGCATGGCCACCCCCGGCACCGGCGGCGACTTCCTGGATGTGGCACGCCATATGGTGATGCCGGTGCTGGTGCTGGCGGTTTCCCTGGCGGGCAGCAACATCCGCTACATCCGCTCCGCCGTGCTGGAAATCCTGGAAATGGATTACCTGCGCACGGCCAAGGCCAAGGGCATAGGGCGATTCCTGACGATCAACAAGCACGCCCTGCGCAATGCGCTGCTGCCCATTGTGACGGTAATCGGCATGCAGATCCCCATGCTCTTTGGCGGTGCGGTGATCGTGGAGCAGATCTTCTCCTGGCCGGGGCTGGGGCTGGTTGCGATGAATGCTATCACCGGGCGCGATTACCCGGTCATCATGGGCGTATGCCTGCTGTCTGCGGTGGTGGTGCTGGTTGCCAATCTGCTGACGGATATCGTTTACGCGCTGGTCGATCCCACCATCAAATATTGAAAGGGCGGTGCTGGTATGAACAGTCAAATGATGATCGTATTCCGGCGATTTGCCAAGCACCGCCTGGCGCTGGTCAGCCTCATTGTGCTGGTGCTGATCTCCCTTCTGGCCATCCTCGCCCCCGTTATCGCCCCCTACAGCCCCACAAAAATCTCCGGCGGCTTCTCTAAGCCCCCGAATGCAGAGCATTGGCTGGGGACGGATCAGATCGGCCGCGATGTCCTTAGCCGGCTGCTCTATGCCACCCGCGTGTCGCTGCTGGTAGGCGCGCTGGCAACGCTGATCTCCACGGTGATCGGCGTGGTGCTGGGGTTGGTGGCGGGTTACTTCGGCGGCTGGGTGGATCAGCTCATCATGAGCGTTACGGACATGGTCATGTCCTTTCCCTACATCCTGCTGGTGCTGGTAGCCGCGGCGATCTTCGAGCCGGGTATGTGGAGCATCATCCTCATTCTGGGCTTTGTGGACTGGCCCGGCGTGACGCGTTTGGTTCGCGGCAATGTTCTCTCCCTGCGGGAAACGAATTTCTTCAAG
>JAFTPN010000008.1 GCA_017463245.1 Clostridia bacterium | reverse complement strand
TCGGAGGCGCCGCAGCGCCTCTGACTGTAATCGTATCCGGCGGCTTTGCCGACGGGGCGGGTCTTTTTTCGCTTTGCGAAAAAAATTCCTTACGCGGAGGAACGGCCGTGGACGGCGCTTGCGCCGGACACAGTGACGGAGCGCAATCCTCCCCAAAGTGGCTCCGCCACTTTGGGGACACAAAAACTTCCCGGCTTATCGCCGGGAAGCTTTTTCGTTTGTGCTTACTTTTTCTGGCCACCGGGCGCATTCTGATATGCGTAGTCAATGGCCTTCTGGTGGTTGGTATCCACGACCTTCGTGTCGCTGGTCATACTGTTGGTAAAGTGCAGGCAGATCTGACCAGTCATCTCGTTGTTGCTGATGGTATCGCCATCGGGGTTATGCGGCACGCCATACAGCGAGCAGGCAAAGGTGCGGGTGCCAATGGTCACCAGGCAGGGGCGGCGGTGCCAGTGCTGCTTGTCGTTGATCTCGCTGGCCTTGCTCACGCCGTAGATCTTGCACAGGCGTGCCGTATCGGCAGCGGTCAGGGTCTCGATGTCAGCATGGTTGAAGCCGCTCCAGCGGTGTGCCCACCACACGATGCCGGTCTTCACGTCGTAGATCTTGTAGTTCGCGCCCTTGGGCCACAGCTGCTGAATGCCGCCGGTGAACCAGTCGATCTTCTCTGCCGGGTAGTGGGTGAAGCTCAGGTTGGAGCTGTCGCCGGAGCCAATCGGCACCGTGCCGAACAGCGCATGCTGGGTCTTGGAACCGGCAATGCCGTCCACCGTGAGCCCCTTGGCGGCCTGGAAGGTCTTCACAGCGCTCTCCACAGCGGAGGTATAGCTGCTGGTCACGTCACCGGAGTAGTAGCCCTGGTTCTTCAGTTCAGCCACCAGGTTCTTCACGGCGGTGCCGCTGGAACCCAGCTTCAGGGTGGTGTAGCTGGCCTCCTGGCCGGAGGTAGAGGGCGTGGTGGTCACCGTGGGCGTAAAGTTGCTGCCGTCGGAGTTGCACTCCATCACGCAGTCGCTGCGCAGGTAGCCATTGCCCACGGGGGTCTTGACGTAGTACCAGGTATAGCCGCCCTTGGCTTCCGTCTTGGAGTAGGAGTACACATTGCCCTTGTCCATGCGGGCCAGCACAGTACCGGCGGCAGTCTTGCGCAGGTTCACGCCATCGGCGGTGGTGCGCACATAGCCCAGAATGACTTCCGTCTGGGGCGTGTTATTGGGGTTCTTCGCCGCCCACTCTTCATATTCGGAGGCGGTCATTTCATCCACGCAGGAGCCCAGCACCCACACCTCGGTGTTGCTGTAGATCACGCGGTACCACTTGGCGCCGCTCACCGTGGCGGTGGACTTGTAGGCCATCACCGTGCCCAGCGCCACGTTGAACTTGGCGGTGGAATCCTTGGTGGCGGCCATGCGCAGGTTCACCTTGTCCAGGGTGGTGATCACATAGTTGGAGGGTGCATCCACGGTGTCCTCATCCGGCACACCGTTGCCAGCCAGGTAGCTTTCCTGCTGGGTCTTGGAGAGCTGGAAGCAGCAGTCCTCGCGGATAAAGCCCAGCTTGCCTTCCACATTCACGGGATACCAGTAGTAGCCCTTGGCCTTCACCTTTTCGCCGGTCATGGGCCACACGGAGTTGCTGTTCACCTCGCCGATCTTGGTACCGGCGGCGGTCTTGCGCAGGTTCACGCTGTCCTTGGTCACCATCACATAGCCATAGGCGGAGGTGGCGGGCGGCGTGGTTTCCTCAGGCTTGGTGGTCTCGGTGGGCTGGCTGGTCTCGGGGGCGCTGGTCACCGTGGAATCGGTGCCGTCGTTGTCGCACTCGATCACGCAGTCGCTGCGCAGGTAGCCCGTCTTGCCGGAGGCGGCCTTCACAGGATACCAGTAGTAGCTGCCGCTCTTCACCTTGTTGCCGGTCATGGGAACCACCACGCCCAGGGCGATCTGCTCCTGGGAGGAACCGGCGGGCTTGTTGCGCAGGTTGACCTTATCCTTGATGGTCTTCACATAGCCATAGCTGGTGGAGGCAGGCGGGTCGGTCACCACGGGGGTGGAACCGGACTCGATGTTGCTGCCATCCGCATTGCAGACCACCACGCAGTCGCCGCGCAGGTAGCCGCGCACATTGTCCGCGGTCTGCACGTTATACCAGTAGTAGCCGCTGTCCTTCACCACATTGGCGATCATGGGCAGCACTTCGCCCTTGCTGATCTGGGTCACCACGGTACCGGCGGGCTTCAGGCGCAGGTTCACACCGCTCTTGGTGGTGCGCACATAGCCCACGATGGTAGCGGTGGTGCCGCCGCTGGCAGAGCCGGAAGAACCAGAGCTGCTGGAGCCGGAGCTGCCGGGGGTAGCCTGCAGCTGCACGGTATCCTCGCGGACATAATAACGGTTGCCCTCATATTCCACGGGGTACCACACAAAGTTCTTCTCCGTCACGGGGGCAGCCACCACGGCCAGCACCTCGCCGGTGTTCTCCCACTGGGCGCCCACGGTGCCAGCGGGGGTCAGGCGCAGGTTGGCAGAGGACAGCACCAGCTTCACATAGCCGTGCAGGGAAAGGTCAGCATCGGGATCGGTAGGCGTACCGTTGGGGTCGCCGGTGGAGATCAACTGCAGGAAGGTGGACATGATGTAGCCCACATCGCCCGCATAGCGCACCTTATACCAATGGTTGGTGTCGATCACCGGGGGGATGGTCAGCACCTCCACCACCGTGCCGCGATCCAGCTTGCGGATCATGTCGCCGCCCTCGGACTCGCGGAAGTTCACGCCATCGTTGGTGATCTGTCCGGTGGCACCGGCATAGGCGGTGGTGTTGCTGCCCGTGGAGGTATCGGCAGAGGTATCCTCCTGGGAGGCATCCTCCTCCTTGGCGGCGTCATCGGCAGACGTATCCCCGGTGGACGTGTCAGTAGACGTATCGGTAGAGGTGTCGGGCGCGCTGCTTTCCAGCTTGCCATTGGCCTCATACTCGGCGGCCTCCTGCTCCGTCAGGGGGGTGAAGAAATCACCATGGATGTAGCCAATATAGGTGCGGGTGCTGCCCGGATCGGGATGCACCGCCTCCACATTATACCAGGTGATATCGCCGCTGGCGGTCACGTCCAGCACCTGGCAGACGTAGCCCGTGTCCAGCTTGAACCAGTATGCTGCGGAGGTACTGGCCTTTTTGCGGAGCTTGACTCCATCAGCCGTCACCTTGCCATAGGCGCCCGCTGCCTGGGCAGAGCGATGCCACTCCTCCGGCAGCACAGACATGGCCATCAGCAATGCCAGCGTCAGCGTCAGCAGTCGTTTTCCAAATTGCTTCATCTATGGTTCACCTCAGTCTCATTCACGGTCTGGATAGACCTCACCTATTCAGGTACATCCATTCTATTACAGAATTATTACAATGTCAAGAACCTCGCGTTAATATTCTATGTTTTTTACAAGTTCGCCCTTTTTCGCCCCAATTCCTGCCCCAAAGCCTGATTTTCCGCCAAAAACAATGCCCCGGAGCCAGCCTTTCGCCAGCCCCGGAGCAAACAAATTTTTCACATTTTACTGAAACAGCTTGTTCAGCGCCTCGACAACGCCCTCGGAGGTGAAGGTGGCGCCGGTCACAGCATCGACGCCCTCGCCCAGCACAAAGGGGCCCTTCTTGCCGATGAACTGCGCCTTGAAATCCTCGGAGTCGCACAGGTCGCCCGCCGGAGGCACCTGCTTGCTCAGGTCGAAGGTCAGGGTGGCGATGGTGCCGTCGGCGTTCAGGGTGGCGGTCACGCCCACCTCGCTGTCCAGGAAGCCAGGCGCAGCGGCGGTCAGCGCTTCACCAGCGGGAGCAGCAGCTTCTTCCACCTTTTCCTCTTCGGGGAACAGGGTGTTCAGCGCAGCGATCACGCCGTCAGAGGTGAAGGTCGCGCCGGTCACGATGTCAACGCCCTCGCCCTTCACAAAGGGGCCCTTCTTGCCGATGAACTGGTTCAGGAAGTCCTCGCTGTTGCACAGGTCGCACACCAGAGGAACCTGCTGAGTCAGGTCAAGGGTCAGGGTGGCGATGGTGCCATCCTCGTTCAGGGTCACGGCCACGCCCACATCCTTGCCAGCAAAGCCAGCAGCAGCGGCGGTCAGCTCTTCAGCAGCGGGAGCGGCGGGAACTTCTTCCACCACTTCTTCGGTGGTCTCCACGGCCTCTTCCACACCGATGGCCGCATTGGCAGCCTTCACCACCGCCTCGGAGGTCATGGTAGCGCCGCTCAGCGCATCAATGCCCTCGCCCAGGTCGGGGGTGGCCTTCTTGCCAATGAACTGGTTCAGGAACGCCTCGTCCTCGGCGCAGCGGGTGCCGAAGCCAACGGTCTCGCCGGAGGAATCCACGGTGATGGCGGTGATCACGCCGTCAGCCACGGTCAGGGTCACGGTCACGTCGCTCTGGAAGCCAGCGGCGGTGCCGGTGAGGGTCTCGCCAGCGGGAGCGGCTTCCACCGCCTCGGCAGTAGCTGCCACGGTAGAAGAAGCATTGATGGCATTCACCACAGCCTGGCTGGTCATGGTCGCGCCAGTCAGCGCGTCCACATTCTCGCCCAGGGTGAACACTTCGACCTTCTTGCCGATGAACTGGTTCAGGAACGTCTCGTCCTCGGCGCAGCGGGTGCCGAAGCCAACGGTCTCGCCGGAGGAATCCACGGTGATGGCGGTGATCACGCCGTCAGCCACAGTCAGGGTCACGGTCACGTCGCTCTGGAAGCCAGCGGCGGTGCCGGTGAAGGTCTCGCCAGCGGGGGCGGCGGTTTCAGCAGGAACTTCCTCCACCACTTCTTCGGTGGTGTCAGCAACGGCCTCATCCGCGTTCATGGCCACGTTGATGGCCTCCACCACGGCGGTGGAAGTCATGGTAGCGCCAGTCAGGGCATCCACATTCTCGCCAATGGCGAAGGGACCCTTCTTGCCAATGAACTGGTTGATGAAGGTCTCATCCTCGGCGCAGCGGATGCCAAAGCCGGGGGTCTCGCCGGCAGAGCCGATGCTCAGGGCGGCGATGGTGCCATCCTCCGCCAAGGTGATGGACACGTTCACGTCACTCTGGAAGCCAGGAGCCGTGCCGATGATGTTGTCAGCGGGGGCAGGCTCAGCAGCCACTTCTTCCGCAGGGGCAGCAAACTCGCCTGCGGTGACCTGGCCGTTTTCCACGGTGAGGTTCACGGCCACGTCGCCCGTGTAGCCCTCTACAGGGGTCACCACGGCAGCGCCGTCGGCCTTCACGGCCAGGGCAGCGGAGTCGCCCTCGGCGATCACGGTGGCAGGAGCCTCGGCAAAGGTCTCCTGGGTCTCATAGAGCTTGTTCACCGCAGCAATGATGCCCTCGGAGGTGAAGGTGGCGCCGGACACAATATCGATGCCCTCGCCCTTCACAAAGGGGCCAGCCTTGCCGATGAACTGGCTCTTGAACTCATCGGTGTTGCACAGGTCGCACACAGGGGGCGCCTGCAGGCTCATGTCGAAAGACAGGGTGGCAATGGTGCCATCCGCATTCATGGTGGCGTTCACAATCACGTCCTGCCCGGCAAAGCCAGGGGCAGCGGCGGTCAGCACTTCGCCCACGGGCTCCACAGCTTCAGCCTCGTCAGCCTTGCCAGCGGGAGCGCCAAACTCCACCTGAGCCTTCTGGGATGCACCCAGCGCCACCTCGGCCACGCACTTCAGGCCCTTGTTGACGGAAGCGCGCACGGCCTCGCTGGTGATGGTGGCGCCGCTCAGCGCCTCAAAAGCGCCGCCGTCCACCGCGCTGATACCGGGGAACTGCTCCTGGAAGGACGCATCCTTGGCACGGGCGCCAAAGCCAGCGGTCTCGGCAAAATTGGTGTCGCCCACGGAGCAGCCGGTGACCACGCCGCTTTTGTCCACGCCCAGGGTCACAGCCACGGGGCCGCCGTAGCCATTGCTGGAGGCAGTCACGCAGTAGCCGATGACCTCATCGCCGTTCTTGGCCGCATACAGGCTGGCGACCTCGTACTCGGCAGGCACAGTCATGGCCTCATAGCTTTCAGCGGGCATCACCGCATTGAAGGCTTCCTTCAGGGCAGCCATAGCGTGTTCGGCAATGGGGCCGGCGGTGATCATGTTGGTCAAAGCCAGCACCACAGCGGCCACCACCGCAATGATGGTCAGGGTCAGAAACGCCGGGAACTGCTTTTTCTGGGGCGCATTGTTTTCCATGGGTGTTGCCTCCTACGTTTATTGTACCGGAATGTCCACCAGCATATTCAGCTGGAATGTATCGCTTGTTTGATGCTTGTACACCTGTCTGTCGCGGGTGATCAGCACACCCTCGATGCCCTGCTCCGCCATCATTTCCAGCGCCTTTTCCCTGCCCAGCACGATGCAGGCCGTGGCCAGGGCGTCGGCGTCCATGGAGCTTTTGCCGATGATGGTGGCGCTGCTCAGGTCGCTGCAGGAGGGCAGGCCGTCCACCGGATCCAGAATGTGGTGGTAGGTCACACCGTCCAGTGTGAACTGCCGCTCGTAAATGCCGCTGGTGACCACCGAGCGATCCGTGGTGTTCACCACCGCCAGCACCGAGCCGCTGCCCCCGTCGGGATCCTGAATGCCTACATTATAGGTGCTGCCGTCGGGCTTGCTGCCCAGCACATACACATTGCCGCCCAGGCTGAGCACCGCGCCGCTGACGCGCCCTTCCACCATTTTCGCCACCTGATCGGCTATATACCCCTTGGCAATGCCGCCCAAGTCGATCTCCATGCCCGCAGGCAGGGTCACGGTGTTGTTGTCCCCCAGGGCGATGGCCTCATCGTTCACCAAGGGCAGGGCAGAGAGGCGCTGCTCGTCGGTGGGCATCCGGTTGGTGCCGTCGGTAAAGTCCCACATGGCCGTCATGGGGGCGATGGTCACCGCAAAGGCGCCGCCGGTCATTTGGCTGATGTCCTTTGCCCTTTGCAGTATCGCCCAGGTCTCCGGGTCAACGGTCACCGTCTCCCCGTTTGCCTTGTTGATGCGATCCACATCGCTGCCCGCAATGGTCTTGCTCAGCAGGTTTTCATACCGGGCGCATGCCGCCCATATCTCGTCCAGCAGCCCTTCCTCGCCGCCATAGAGGGTGGCGGTCACCACCGTATCAAAGTAAAATCCCACGCCGCTGCGCTTCACCGGGGCAGAAGTCGGCTCCGGGGCAGGCTCCTGCCCGCTGCAGCCGGAAAGCAGCGCTGCCAGCAGCAGCAACAGCGCCAGCAGGCGCACATGGGATGGATGTCGCACTTTCATTTGGTTCTTTGCCATCCATGATTGTTTTCATACCCATATGGATACATATTGGATTATACCACGCCCGGAAAATCCATGTCAACCGATTTGACCATATGTCACAAAACTAACAGGGAAAGTCAAAAAATATTCCGAAAAATTGTTTCGTCCAGGCTTATCATGGTGTATATTCAATATACCGCAAGACCGCAAACAGAACAAGGAGGTTTACCGAATATGAAGAACCTGAAGGGTACCCGCACCGAACAGAACCTGCTGGAGGCCTTTGCCGGCGAATCCATGGCGCGCAACAAGTATACCTACTTTGCCTCCAAGGCCAAGAAGGACGGCTATGTGCAGATCGCCCAGCTGTTTGAAGATACTGCCAACAACGAAAAGGAGCACGCCAAGATGTGGTTCAAGCTCCTGGAGGGCGGCTCCATCAAGGGCACGGCCGAAAATCTGCTGGCCGCCGCCGAGGGCGAGAACGGCGAGTGGACGGATATGTACGCCCGCATGGCTCGCGAAGCCCGCGAGGAAGGCTTCGACGACATCGCCGCCAAGTTTGAAATGGTGGCCGCCATTGAAAAGACCCACGAAGAGCGCTACCGCAAGCTCCTGGCCAACGTGGAAGGCGGCCTGGTCTTCTCCCGCGACGGCGATATGATCTGGGAGTGCTCCAACTGCGGCCACCTCCACATCGGCAAAAAAGCCCCCGAAGTCTGCCCCGTCTGCGCCCACCCCCAAAGCTACTTCATGATCCGCGCTGTGAATTACTAAGCGGCGCCAGAGGGCTCTGCCCTCTGGACTCCCGGTCAGGGCTCTGCCCTGACAACCCGCGAAGGGACTTCGTCCCTTTCGAAACCCATTCGGCGATGGCCGGGTGGGTTTTTCCTTTGTGGGGGTCACGGAGCGCAACGGGCGCTCCGCGACGCGGGGAAAGTAACTAAGGCTCCCCTTCATAGGGGAGCTGTCCCGAAGGGACTGAGGGGTTGAGCCTCCCTCCCCGAGGGAGGTGGCAGCCGCTTGCGGCTGACGGAAGGAGTGGTTCTGCTCCTTGCTTCAACGCCTAACTTTTCCCTGCCCCTGTAGGGGCGATCTGCGATCGCCCGCCCGCCGCACACATCACCCAGAAGGTTGGAACCGCAGCGTTTTTGTGTGCACAGCAAAGCGCCCCGGACTTTTCCAGGGCGCTGCGTTTTTTATTCTGCACTTTTCTCAAAATAGGTCGTCATGTTGATGCCTTCCGCCATTTCGGCGACCCACACCATCACATCGCCCTCGTGGAGCTGCATGGCGATCACTTCATCGCTGCCAGCCACGGTGAAGGACGCCACGCCGTTTTCCACGGTCACGGTGCCTTCCTCGGCCATTTCGGTGCCGTCAGCGAGGCCTTCCTTCATGCTTGCCTTGCCATCCGCAATGGTGATCTCCATGGTGGTACCCATGTCGGCGATGGGCATCTGCGTCCCCAGGAAGTCCACCAGCGCGGCGCTCCACTTGCCGTTGTAGTCGGCCATGGTGGCGTCGGTCCTGGCAGCGCCCAACTCAATGGCCTTGACAAAGATCATCTGTGTGCCATTCAGGTCACCCACCAGCTTGCCGTCCTGCGGTGCGAAGACCAGAAGGCCATCGGAGAGGGGAGTGATATACTTGTCACCATTGAGCGCCCAGTAGCTGCTCATCGTTTCTTCGCCGGATACCGTGGTAGCCCTCTCGTTTTCATCGAAGGTTATGGTGTAGTCCATGCCCAGCATAGCGGGAGGATAGCTCACCCCCTGGTATACCACCTCGCTCAGGTACCAGGTGCCGATGATGTCTGCCGTTTCGGCCACGGCCACACCCAGGCACAGCACCAGAGCCAGCAGCAGCGCAGCAAATTTCTTCATTTGTTCTTCCTCCTTGTCCCCATTGGGGTCTCTGCTATCAGTATACAGGATGAAAGCGCAGCTGGCAACCTTTATTCCTCATCCGCCAGCCTTTCCAGGTAAGTGATCCCGGTCATGTTTTCCTCCAGCTCCTGGGTCATCACCAGGCGGCCAGCGTCGTTCAGCTGAAGGGAGAAACCCTCCTCGTCGGTAGCCGTGTCCAACAGGAGCAGGGCGCCGTTTTCCACCACAGCCTTGCAGGCAATGGTGTACTCCTCCTTGGTCTCGCCCACGCCCAGGGTAGCCATGCCGTTATCGACGCGCAGGATCATATACCGGTTCGCTTCGGCCATGGACACCTGCATGCCCTTCACCTGCGCCACCGTAGCCACCCAGGTGCCGTTGTAGTCGTCCATGGTGGCGTCGGTTTGCGCCTCGCCCACCGTATAGAACCCGCCCTCAGCCCTGTCGCGGCTGTACACCATGCGCAGACCCTCGTCCTCCGCCACCAGCCTGTCGCCCTCCAGGGTGTAGGTGATGCCCACCTCCAGCGCAGCGCCCTCCACCACCGGGTAGATCATCACGCCGCCGTCCGCAGCCACCCACACGGCGGGGAGCTGCTGCATCTGCGCCTGGCTGTAGGCGGTGCCGTCGGTATTCAGGGTCATGCTGGTATCCATGTCCATCTCCGCCGCCAGCAGGGTCTGCCCCTGATAGGTCGCTTCAACAAAATACCAGGTGCCGGTGTAGTCCACCGCCTCCGCCAGGGCAAGATTCAGGCACAGCAAAAGGGCAAGCAGCAGCGAAACAAACTTCTTCATGGGGGATTCTCCCTTACGCATCACTTGATCTTTTCAAAATAGTAGGTGAACAAAAGGTCGTCGGTCATTTCCGCCTCAAGCATGATCCTGCCGTCCTCCAGCATTTGCAGCTCAAGATCCTGCCCGTTGTTGCCAAACACCGTCAGCGTGCCGCCAAGGAGCATCCCATAGCCGGTACCCTCATTGACCTTTCCATCTTCCTTTTTGGAAAGGGTAACATACCTGCCCTCCACGGTGAGGCGGCACTCATAGTCCGCATCCTCCAAGGACATTTCCATACCGGCGAGGGAACCGCGGGTGGCAAGCCATTCGCCGCTGAAATCGCTCAGCACGGCAGCCTTTTTCACCTTGGTGCTGGTCGCCTTGGCATCGTCGCGCACGAAGATCACTTCCATGCCGTCTTCATTGAGCGTCAGCGTATCATCCTCCAGGGTAAGGGTGTCCGTCTCGCCGTCGGAAAGGAGCATCACTTCATCGTCCTGCGCTGCCCAGGTGAAGGCTTCCGGCTCTTCATCGGTCACGTACAGCGAACCCGTGCCATCCTCATTCAGGGTCAGGCTCATTTCTGCACCCATGACCGCAGGCTTAAAGGTCAGATCATCCAGCCTGATCTCGTCGGCATACCACTTGCCGCACAGGCTGGGATCCACCTCGCCCACCAGGGTCGCCTCCGGCTCGTCAAGCAGCGCTTTCAGCGCTTCCACCTCGGCGGTCAGCGCGGCGAGCTGCTCCTTCATGGCAGTGATCTCGGCCAGCAGGTCGGCATTGGTCACTTCTTCTGCACAGCTGACGCCAGTCAGCATCAGCAGGGCGGCGAGAAAGGCGGCTGCAAGTCTTTTCATCATGGCGGTTTCCTCCTGTTGCGTTTTTCTACATTATACCGCATCTCTTTCTTCCATTTCAACCAGAATATGTTATCAGAACACCAGCTGCACCAAGAGCATATAGCACACCGTGCCAGCAGCAATAGACAGCAGCATCTGCCGCTTCCACAGGTGGAGCGCCGCCACCACACCGATGGCAATGGCCTCCGGCAGGCCGTGGGGCGCGGAGAGCAGGCTCACATTTTTCAGGCAATACACCACCAGCAGGCTGAATACCGCCGGGGGCAGCACCTTGCCGATGTACTGCACATATTTGGGCGTGGGCTTCCCGGCCGGGAACACCAGGAAGGGCAGGAAGCGGGTCAGCATGGTGCCAAGAGCCACCACGGCGATGGTGATAATGTGCTGTGTCACCGTCATGCAGCCTCGCCTCCCTTCTCCAGGCGGGGACGCAGCAGCGTCAGCGCCAGCATAATGCACACCATGGCCGGGATGATGAACCCATCCGCCCCGAACAGCACCAGGCACAAAACCGATATGCCCAGTCCCGCCAGCGCGCTGGTGTGATCCTTTTCCTTGATCCAGCTTTCGATAAAGATCACCACAAACATGGCCGTCATCACAAAATCAAGACCCTCGGTGTTGAAGTTCAGCACCATGCCGAACAGCCCGCCGATGGTGGCGCCCGCCACCCAGTAGCATTGATCCAGCAGCGTCACAAAGAACATGAACCACCCCCGGTCCACGCCCTCCGGCGGCTCTGCCGTGCAGGTAACGGAGAAGGTCTCGTCCGCCATGCCGAAGATCAGGTACAGCCGCTTCAAGCCGGGGATCTTGTATTTTTCCAGCATGGCCAGGCCATAGAACAGGTGGCGGGCGTTGATCATCAGCGTCATAAGGAACGCCTGCACCGGGTTGAACGCCCCGATGAGCAGATTCGCCGTCACAAACTCCATGGAGCCGGCAAAGATGATCATGGCCGTACACATGGGATACACAAAGCTGAACCCAAGAGAACCCATATAGATTCCATAGGTCATGCCCAGAAACAGATATCCCGCCAGAATGGGGATGGTGTGGGGAAAGGCAGCCTTCAACGCGCGACGCTTCATAAGCGGCACCTCTTTAGTAAAAAAATCCCTGCCATTGTAACACGTTGGCAGG
Source organism: Clostridia bacterium (assembly GCA_017463245.1). Taxonomy (GTDB): domain Bacteria; phylum Bacillota; class Clostridia; order Christensenellales; family Aristaeellaceae; genus UBA11524. The sequence goes on along the minus strand of JAFTPN010000008.1, from coordinate 41,919 downwards.
GATTGTTCAACTGGTTGTGACGATGAATCCATCGGCTTGCATCGCCGCGCTGCCTGGCTGTACAGCTGTAGGGGCGATCTGTGATCGCCCGCACGTTGCACCCATTACCCAGCAAACAGAAAACCGCAGCGCCGCGGGCGAACACAGTTCGCCCCTACATATGCAAGGGAGAGCTGCTTGTCTGGTCTTGTAACAAAGAATGCGCACCAAAAGGCTCCCTCCGGGAGGGAGCTGGCGCCGAAGGCGACTGAGGGAGCCCGCGGCGCAGCATGATCGCCCCGCCACAAAGGACAGTCACCTCATTCCTCCTTCTTGCGGGGATAAGGCTCCTTCACGTCCGTCAGCCCGGCAAGGTAGTCCATGCTGGTGTTCAGGGCGATGGCAAGCTGCTTGCATTGCTCAAAGGAAAGGTTCCGCTTGCCTGATTCTATTCTGGAATAATCACTCTGATCAATGCCTGTGCGCATTTGAATGGCAATCTGTGTAAGCTTTAGTCCTTTGCGCAATTCTTTCAATCTGCTCATATCATCACCTGCTGAAATTATGGCAGATTGACCTATTTACATTTATGACAAATAGGCATATACTTATCTCAGAAGCAATAACGGAGGGAAAAGCATGAACTACACCGTTTTAGGCCACAAAGTGCGGCTTTTGCGCAAGGCGCGGCGCATCACCCAGGAGGCGCTGGCCAGGCAGGTGGGCATTTCCGCATCCTTTCTGGGGCACATCGAGCGCGGCACCCGCATCCTCAGCCTGGACACGCTGCTGGCGCTGTGCGATACCCTGGGCGTGACCCCCAACGACCTGCTTTCCGTGGAAGCCTTTGCCACCCAGCAGGAGCTGCCCACCACCCTGACCGAACGGGAGCAGCGGCAGCTGAAGGAGATCATCGCGCTTTATCTCAAGCATATAAGGGAGTGATGGGGCAGTCGCCTCGCGTTCTCCCTCAGTCAGCCGCAAGCGGCTGACAGCTGTCCCGGTCGCAATCATAGATTGCTCCCCGCTTTGGCTAAAAACATGCCACTGGCATGTTTTTTACGCGTCGCGCCTCCCGGAGGGAGCCTCCGTGCATTGTGCTGTTTGCACCCTTCTTAGCTGCTTGTCTGGTCTTACAACAAGAAATACGCACCAAAAGGCTCCCTCTCGAGGGAGCTGGCGCCGAAGGCGACTGAGGGAGTGGTTCTGCTGCTTGCTTTAGCGTCTTACTCTTTCCCGCAGCAGAACCACTCCCTCCGTCCTCGCTGCGCTCGGCCACCTCCCTCGAGAGGGAGGCTTTTGACTGCTTCGCTTGCAGCAATATTTCACCCTTTGCTTTATCGACATTTCCCCACATCTGGTGTATAATAACAGCATTCAGTTTTGAACTGAGAAAATGGATCATATAGGAGGAAACACAATGCCCTTTTCTGCTTATCTGAACCAGCAGCGGGAAAACTGCGCTGCGCTGGTGGAAGCCCTGGGCAAGCATTTCCAGTATGTCAGCATTCTGGGAACGGATGTCCATGCCACCACCATCCGTGCCGACCGCCGCTCCTCTGCCGTGCAGGACGGCGCGGGGGAGTGCGGCTTTGTGGTGAAAATGCACGATGGCAAGGCTTTCTATGAATATTCCCTGGACGATATCTCCGGCGACAAGGCCGCCCTGGCGGAGAAGATCCTCGCCGCCGTGCAGGCCGATGCCTCCCTGGCAGGCCGCATGATCTCCGCTGCCGCCGTGGCCGACGAGCCCATGGTGAAGGACTTCGTGCGGGAGAGCGACTTCGATCAGTATACCGATGAGCAGCTGCTGGGCATCTGCCAGGAGCTGAGCAAGGAATTGCTGGCCAAGGACGAGAAGATCCTCAACGCCGTGGTGGGCATCCAGCCCTATGTGGTGTCCAAGCTCTTCGTCACCAGGAACCGCCAGCTCAGCCAGCACTACTCCTGGGCCAATGGCTTCCTGGCCGTGGTCTACGCTGGCGAAAAGATGGTGCAGGCACGCCATGGCGAAGGCGCCGACAAGCTGGCCGATATCATCGCCGACCTGAAGAGCAACACCGATGCCGTTGTCGACCTGGCCAGGCACCTGACCAAGGCCACCGCCATCGAGCCCGGCGTGTACGACGTCATCACCGACAGCTCCATTTCCGGCCTCATCGCCCACGAGGCCTTCGGCCACGGCGTGGAAATGGATCAGTTCGTGAAGGATCGTGCCCTGGCCAAGAACTGCATGGGCGAGTATGTGGCGTCCCCCATCACCAACATGCACGATGGCGCTGCCGCCACCCACTCCGTTGCTTCCTATTTCTTCGACGACGACGGCGTGCTGGCGCACGATACCCAGATCATCAAGGACGGTATTCTGGTGGCCGGCCTCAGCGACCTGGCCTCCGCCACCCAGCTGGGCACCGAGCCCACCGGCAATGGCCGCCGGGATTCCTACAAGCGCAAGGCCTATTCCCGCATGACCAACACCTTCTTCGAGCCGGGCAAGGACAAACTGGAGGACATGATCGCCTCCATCAAGCACGGCTATATGCTCTTTGAGACCAACAACGGCATGGAAGACCCCAAGAACTGGCAGATCCAGTGCACGGCGGAATACGGCATCGAGATCGTGGACGGCAAGCTCACCGATCACTATGTTTCCCCCGTGGTGATGAGCGGCTCTGTGCCGGAACTTTTGAAGTCCATCTCCATGGTCAGCGACCAGTTCAAGGTCATCGGCGCTGGCATGTGCGGCAAGGGCTACAAGGAATGGGTGCGCGTTGCCGATGGCGGCCCCAATCTGAAAGTGAGGGTGAAGCTGGGATGATGACGGTGAAGAATCTGCTGGAAAAGAACCAGCATGTGAATGGATGGCGCATCACGCAGAAGGCCACCCTGTCCTACGAACTGTTTTTTGTGCACCAGAGCCTGGAGACCGTCCGCGCCACGGACACCGTGTCCACCAGCGTGACCGTGTATGTGGATCACGACGGCGCCAAGGGCGATTCCACCTTTGCGGTGTATCAGTCCATGACGGAAGCGGACATCGCCGCCAAGATCGAGGCCGCCGTGGCTCGTGCCAAGCTGGTGTCCAACCAGCCCTATGACCTGCCCGAGGGCGGCGAGCTTTCCGCCGAGCTGCCCACCAACATGAAGGACTGCGACATGAAGGAGCTGGGCGTGAAGATTGCCGACGCCGTTTTCGCAGCCGATACCCTGCCCGGCGGCTCCATCAACGCCTGCGAGATCTTCCTCTACCGCGATACCGTGCGCGTGCTGAACAGCCGCGGCGTGGACAAGACGCAGGTTACCCACCGCGCCATGATCGAGGCTATCCCCACCTTCACCACGGAGAAGGAATCCGTGGAGCTGTATGAGGACTACCGCTTCACCGAGTTCGATGCGGCCAAGATCACCACGGAGATCGCCGAGAAGATGCAGGAGGTCAAGGCTCGCAGCGAGGCCGTGAAGCCCGCCGTGCCCATGACCGTGAACGTGCTCCTGCGCCCCCACGAGATCAGCGAACTGATCAGCGAGCTGGCCTGGGACCTGAACTACGCCTCCGTGTACAGCCACGCCAACCTGCACCATGAGGGCGACGACCTGCAGAAGGACGGCTCCGGCGACAAGCTCACCGTGACCCTGAAGGCCGTGGTGGAGGGCAGCGAGAAGTCTGCCTGCTTCGACGACGACGGCCTGGCGCTCACCGACACCTGCGTCATCGAAAACGGTGTGGTGAAGAACTACTTCGGCGCCAGCCGCTTTGGCCAGTACCTGAATGTGGCAAAGCCCAGCGGCTCTCTGCGCTGCGCCCAGGTGGCTCCCGGCAGCCTGCCCATGGCCGACATGAAGCAGCAGCCCTGCCTGGACATCGTGTCCATGTCCGGCTTGCAGCTTGACCTGTACAACGACTACATCGGCGGCGAGATTCGCCTCGCTTATTACTTCGACGGCGAAAAGACCATTCCTGTCACCGGCATCACCATGAGCGCCAAGCTCTCCGAGGCGCTGGCAGGCATGAAGCTCTCCACCGAGACCGGCGTCTCCGGCGAGTATGATGGTCCCCAGCGGATGCTGCTGAAGGGGATTGCGGTGCTGTAAGATTAAGTATCGCTTCGATTCATGCAGCAGAACCACTCCCTCAGTCAGGCTTACGTCTGACAGCTATCCGCAACCTCAATCGGCGCGAGCAAGCTCGCTTGTTTCGGTTGATTCGCTCAGCTCGCTTTTTGTCGCCACTGGCGACGCTCGCTTCGCTCACCTCGAGAGGGAGCCTTTTGGCCGGTTCACAACGCTCCGGGTTTTCCATAGCGTATGGAGCGCGCACAAAGCCTCCCTCTCGAGGGAGGTGGCAGCCGCTTGCGGCTGACGGAGGGAGTGGTTCTGCCTCTTGTTCCACCGCTATACTTTTCCCCCTCTTTCCCCCCGGAAAGAGGGTTTTTTCATCCCCCGGCGAACAAAACAAATATGCGAGGTGATCGTTTTTGAAACGCATATTGCTCATCCTCCTCTGCCTGCTGCTCTGCGCCACCGCCAGCGCCCAGGTGCTGCCGGATGCAGGCATCGCGCTGGATGTCAGTCCCCAGCAGCAGATGACGGACTACGTGTTCAGCCAGGATTATGTGTGCAGCGTGTGGGTCTACCCCCGGGACGCCCGCACCGATAGCCGCATGGCCGATTGGATCATGGACGCGCTGCACAGCGGCTACACCGTCAGCTGCACCACCGTGGAAGGCCAAACCGCCTACCGCCTGGAGGACGCAACCGGCCGCTATGCGCTGATGTTTCCCCAGTATCAGGGGGCGGTGATGCTCATGGTGCAGCAGGGCATGGACTACGCCCCCGCCCTGGCCACCCCCACGCCCAAAGCCACCCCGGTGCCCACTGCCTCCACCGGAGGCAACTGGGAATGGGTGGAGGTGGAAAAGGACTGTCCCTATTGCACCATGGGGCGCTGCAGCGTGTGCAAGGGCACCGGCACCTACAGCCTCTATGGCGAGTCGGTCTCCTGCGACCCTGCCTGCTCTTCCTGCGATGGCAAAGGAACCATCACCACCAAAGAATATCAACAAGTTTTTCATTAACAAAGGAGGAACCACCATGAAGAAGCTTGCTCTCCTGCTGTGCCTCATGCTGCTGCCCTGCGTGGCCTTTGCCGGCGGCCTGCCGGACATCGGCGGCGGTCTGCCCACCATCACCACCACCGACACCGGCGACGCGGGCGTCCTGCCCGACCCTGCCGACCTGCTGGGCGAAGGCACCCTGTTTGCCCAGGACTACGCCTACGCCGGGTTCACCTCCACCGTGTACCTCTACAAGCTTCCCGCTGACGTGGCCTCCTTCCTCACAGAATACCAGTCCCTGGCCACCGCCAACGGTTTTGCCGTGGAAAACACCACCGCCGATGGCTTTGCCGCGCTGTCCCTGACCCACGGCGGCAAAAAGGCGCTGCTCTTCCCGGAATACTCCGGCTCTGTGATGCTGATGGTGGAAAACGGCATGGTCTTTGGCGAGCCCCTGCCAGAGGGTAACTATGTGCAGTTCACCCGCAACGGCCGGAAGATCACCTCCACCCAGGAGCCCTCCTGCTACAAAAAGACGCGTTCCATCGGTACCTCCCATATGTTTGCGATCAGCACTTATTTCAGCGAGGAACCCATCACCGGGTTCTCTCTGGCCTTCCCGGATCACGCCCAGACCGGGGATGAATTCCGCGTGACCAAAGGAAACCTGATGGATGGCCTGTATTTCTACACGACCGAAGAGGGTCACCTGATTTTCTATAATGTGGCGGAGGACGCCAATCTGCTCAGCAGCGAGGACTACTTTGTGGTCAGGATCACCAAAATGGAAAAAGACGCCGACACGGCCTACATCGAAGGCACCTTCGAGGGTTCCTTCAACCGGGGCGAGCTGCTCTACGAGGATGGCTCCTTCCGGGTGGAGTGCAACAGGTAAGGACGGACAAAGGGAAAGGTTCTGCTGCTTTCCTACGCATATGTAGGGGCGAACTGTGTTCGCCCGCCACGCTGCACCTATCACCCAGCTGGCAGAAACCCCAGCGCCCGGGCGATCACAGATCGCCCCTACAGGTGTACTGCCAGGCAGCAATATTTCCATCTGCAAACCCATTTCCTGCATCTTGACAGAACCCCCTTTCTTGCAGTATCATGACCATACACCATTGGAAAGGATGATTTTTACCATGACGGTTGAAAAGAACATGACCCTGGCGCAGGTGCTGAATGCTGACCGCAACACCGCCCGCATCTTCATGGAGTTTGGCATGCACTGCCTGGGCTGCCCCCACGCTGTGTCCGAGACCATCGAGCAGGCTTGCATGGCTCACGGCGCCAACTGCGACGAGCTGGTGCATCAGCTGAACGAGTACTTCGCCGAGAAGCAGTAACCCACAAGCAAGCAGGCTCCATGCGGAGCCTGCATTTTTTTCTGGCAGGTGAATATATGATACGCCGCTGCGGATGGGTCAACATGAAAAACCCCCTTTACATCCGCTATCACGATGAGGAATGGGGCGTTCCCCAGCATGATGACCGGGCACTGTTTGAGCTGCTAGTCCTGGAGGGCTTCCAGGCCGGGCTTTCATGGGAATGCGTGCTGAACAAGCGGGAAGCCTTCCGCACTGCCTATGAGGGCTTTGATGTGGAAAAGGTCAGCCGTTTTGATGAAGAAAAATGCCTTGCCCTGCTGGAAAACCCGGGCATCATCCGCAACCGGCTGAAGGTGAACGCCAGCGTGACCAATGCCCGGGTGTTCCGGGAGATCCAGCGGGCGTTTGGCTCCTTTGATGCCTACATCTGGGGCTTCACCGGGGGAAAGGCTGTGGCGGAGCCGTATACCCTGCGCACCACCTCGCCCCTTTCGGATCAGATTTCCCGCGATTTGAAAAAGCGGGGCATGAAATTTGTGGGATCGGTGATCATCTATTCCTATTTGCAGGCCATTGGCGTTATCAACGGCCACGGCCAGGAGTGCGATTGCTGCCCTGATTGACCTTGATTTGCCCCGAATTATCCCCAATAGCTGTGGAAAACCTGTGGATAATGTGGATAAACCGGTGCATATTCATGTATTTATAAACACTTGTGGATAACTTTGTGGATAATTCTGTGCATAACAGGAGGTTTTCATTATGATCGTTCGCAACCAACAGCAGGCGCTGTGCGTGGCGGTGGAAATGGAACGCCGCGCCATCCGCGTGTACGAGCGGGCGCTGATGCTGGCCACCGACCCCCAGGTGCGCGCAGGCATCCAGGAGATCCTTAGCGACGAGAAGGAGCACTTCCGCCGCTTCTCCGCCATGAAGGCCGCCTGCCCTCCCAGCGAAAACGAAGAGCGTATGCTCACCCAGGCCATGGCGGCGGAAATGCTCTTCCCCGGCGGGGTGATGGAGCTGGAGCGTGCCAAGGGGCTGGACTCCCTCCACGGCCTGTATACCTTCGCTGCCAAAAGTGAGCAGGACGCTGTGGATAACTACATGACTTTTGCAGAAAAATGCACCGACCCCGCCATTGCCGAATCCTTCACCAGCATCGCCGGGGAAGAAGCCCTCCACCTGGCAGAGCTGAAAAAGAAGCTGGAGACCCTATGAAGCTGATCGTTCCGGACTACTACCCGGAATTCCGCTGCATTGCCGGGGCCTGCCAGCACAGCTGCTGCATCGGCTGGGAGATCGACGTGGACGAAGCTTCCATGCAGCGTTTCCTTCAAGCAGAAGGTGCGCTGGGCGATCGCCTGCGGGAGAGCATCGACCGGGAAAACGGCTGCTTCCGCCTGGGCGATGGAGAGCGCTGCCCCTTCCTGAACCAGCAGGGTCTGTGCGACCTGATCATCGGCCTGGGGGAGGACTGCCTCTGCCAGATCTGCGCCGACCACCCCCGCTTCCGCAATTTCCTTTCCGACAGAACAGAAATGGGGCTTGGCCTGTGCTGCGAGGCTGCGGCTGAACTGATCCTTACCCGGCAGGAGCCCGTGGGCTTCCTCACCCTGGAGGACGACGGCGGCATGGAAGCGCCGGATGCGGCCTTCCTGGCCTTCCGGGACAAGCTTTTCGCCATCGTGCAGGATCGCTCCCTGCCCATGGTGCAGCGAGTGGAGCAAATGCTGCAAGCCTGCGGCATCGCCCTCACGGTGGATTATGCCCATTGGGCAGCCCTTTTGATGGACTTGGAACGCCTGGACGAGCGCTGGGTCGATATGCTTCGCCGCCTGACGGAGCCGGAGCAGCCCGTTTCTCCCCGCTGGGAGATCCCCCTGGAGCAGCTCATGGTGTACCTGCTCTTCCGCCACCTGGCCGGTGCGCTGGAGGACGGCGATGTGCAGGGCCGCGTGGCCTATTGCGCCCTGGTATGGCGCCTCCTGCGCCGTATGCTGCGAAACGACCTTTCTGAGCTGGCGCGGCTGTATTCCTCGGAGATCGAGTATTCCGATGAGAACATGGACGCCCTGTTGGACGAGATCGACCTGCTTATGTGATTTGTCGAAAAAACGCAGATAAACGCTTGCATCCCGGCTTTTCCGTGCTATAATAGACCCCGTGTTTCCAATGAATTGGGAGGGTCAGCATGGATCTGAGCAAGTATCACCTGCACCTGCACGTGGGTCAGCGCAATATCAAAACCGCCCTGGCGGCCACCCTGTGTGCATTTTTGTATTTCCTTGTGGGGCGCAACCCCACCTTTGCCTGCATCGGCGCCATTTTCGGCGTGGGCAGCGACATGGATAACTCCCGCCTCAACGGCGGCAACCGCTTCTTCGGCACCATCATCGGCGGTCTGCTGGGCATGCTGCTGTTCCGGCTGTACATCATCTTCTACCCGGACGGCAGCAAGCATCTGCCCATGCTGCTGTTCCTGTTTGCCGGCGTGGTGGCGCTGATCCTGGTGAGCCAGACCTTCCATTGGCCCGGCGCGGTGCAGCCCGGCGGCGTGGTGCTGTGCATCATCCTGTTCAACACCCCGGTGAACACCTACATCAGCTACTCCCTGGATCGCATGCTGGACACCGGCATCGGCGTGGCCATTGCCCTTTTGATCAACTGGCTCCTGCCCCGGGAAAAGGTGGTTCGCTGGCTGGATAAGCTGCATAGAAAAACCGGACGCGTATAAGCGCCCGGTTTTTTTTGTGGGGCAAACCCCTCCGGCTTCGCTAAAGACTCAGCCACCTCCCCTACAAAGGGGAGGCAGTTTGGGCTCCCCTTCGTAGGGGAGCTGTCAGCCGTCAGGCTGACTGAGGGGTTCCTTACCGCTTGATATCATAATTCATATTCGCCAGGTTCCTGATGCTCTTCACATCATCCGTAATGTTGGCGTCGCCGTGAATGGTATGCTTGATCACACTACTGGCCACGGCGAAGTTGATCAGATCCATGGGCTTGTATTCATGCATATAGGCGTAGATCAGGCCGGAGGCAAAGGCGTCGCCGCCGCCCACGCGGTCGAGGATGTTGAAGGTGAACAGCTTGCTCTCGAAGGTGTGACCCTGGTACCACATATAGGCCTTGAGACTGTTCTCACTGCCGGAGTGGGCGTAGCGCACGTGGCGGGCAATGCATTGCAGGTTGGGGTACTTGGCAATGAAGTGCTGGAAGATCTCGTCCTGCTGCTCATAGCTGGGCTGCATGGGCACGCCGTCCTTCCAGTCGCCCTGGGTGTGGTCGTTTTCGTCCTTCCAGAGGTGATAGGGCTCAATGCCCAGCAGGATGTTCACATAGGGCAGGCATTCGGTGCAGAAGTCCCGGGCTTCCTCCCAGGTCCACAGGGTGGAACGGAAATTGCCGTCGAAGGAAACGGTCATGCCCTTGGCGTGGGCGGCTTTGAGCATCTCCAGGGTAAACTTACGGCAGTTGGGCGCCAGCGCCGGGGTGATGCCGGACAGGTGCAGCCAGTCGTAGCCCTCCAGCAGGTCGTCCAGATCCACCTTGGAGAAGTCGTACTCCGTCAGCGCAGAGTGCTTGCGGTCATAGATCACTTTGCTGGGGCGGATGCCGTAGCCGGTCTCCAGGTAGTAGGTGCCCAGGCGGTGGGTGGGGGTCTCTTCGGGAGTGGAGAGGATCATGGGCGTGCAATGCACATCATTGGAGCGCAGCATGCGCACCGCGCTCTTGCCCAGGGAATTGTTCGGCACCACGGAGAAGAAGGTGCTGTCCACACCCAGGTTGGCCAGCGCCAGGGCGATGTTGGCCTCGGAGCCGCCGTAGCTGGCGTCGAAATTGTTGGCCATGCGGATCTTGGCATAGTTGGGCGGGGAGAGGCGCAGCATGATCTCGCCCATGGTGATGAACTTCTTGGGGCTATGGTTGTCCCGAATCAAAGGATTCATATGCTTCATTTGTCAACGACCTCCAACGAGCTTGTAGCCATATTATAGCATAGCTTTCCCCGCAACACAATGGCTGATCAGGGCAAGGCTTCCAGCATCCTCCAAAAAGGCGCAAAGCCCTTTCCTATAACAGTTTTTCCCTGCATTTCAGGGTGGGATTCCCCCGTTTGATGGTTGTAGGCCGCAGGGCTTACACAAAGCAAAGGAGGAAAACCCCATGAAACACGAAACGCTCAAGAAGCTGGCGGGCATCACCGCCGCCGCTGCCATGTCCCTGGCTCCCATGATGGCCATGGCCGATACCGCCCAGTCTGCCCTGGTGCAGGGCGGCGCGCTGAACCTGCGCGAGACCGCCTCCCTCACCGCCAAGGTGCTGGGTCAGTTCCCCACCGGCACGCTGGTGGAGATCGTGGAATCCGGCGATGAATGGCACAAGGTCGAAGTGAACGGCAAGAGCGGCTACATGATGGCCAAGTACCTCTCCACCGAGAAGAAGGACACCGCCGCCACCGTGCGCACCAACACCGGCATCGGCCTGAACCTGCGTGAAGAGCCCGGCATGGACGGCGCCATCATCACCAGCTACAAGCCCGGCACCCAGGTCACCGTGCTGCAGAAGGGCGCTGCCTGGTCCCGGGTCAGCGTGGGCGACCAGGAAGGCTTCATGGCCACCCAGTACCTGAATTTCGGCTCCGGCAGCTCTTCTTCCAGCGGCTCTTCCACCGGCAAGATCGCCCTGGTGAACAATCCTCGTTCTACCCAGGTGCTGAACCTGCGCCAGTCCGCCTCCCTGGACGCCAAGGTGCTGGACTACTACCGCAACGGCGTGAAGGTCACCATCCTCAAGTCCGGCTCCACCTGGCACAAGGTGCAGGTGGAGGACGGCAAGATCGGCTACATGATGGCCAAGTTCCTGAAGGTGACCGACGAGACCGGCGAGACCCAGCCCTACACCGCCACGCTGATCAACGTCAACGGCGGCAAGATCGTCAACTTCCGCTCCGGCCCCAGCCTCAGCGCCTCCATCATCCGCACCGTGCCGGTGGGCACCCAGATCACCGTGCTGGAGCACGGCACCGACTGGTGCAAGGTTGACGTGGAAGGCGAAACCGGCTACATTTCCACCTGGTTCATGAAGTAAACTGAATAGACAAGCGATACAAAAGACGGTATTGATTCGCCCCCGCAGGGTTTCTCCCTTCTGCCCTGCGGGGGAATTTTGCGTTTTCAGGTTTTGCGGACGGAATATTCTTTACCACTTGAATGATTCATGCTGCCTGTGCTACAATATTCTTGAAGAAAGGAGGAATATCATATGTGTTCGCAGCTTGAAGTACGCACCATTATTGCCCAGCTTCGCGAAAGACTGGCCAATGTCTTTCCGCAGGAACAGTTTGACATCATTCTGTTTGGCTCCTATGCCCGTCATGATGCTGACGATGAATCGGATATTGATGTGATGTTCCTCGTGGATTCCTCCCGCCAGACGATCCAGGAGAAGCATTGGCAGATCGGAGAAGCTGCCGCAGAGGTGCTGATGGATTTCGGTATCGTTGTTTCGCCTATTGTAGAGAATCGGGCATATTATCATGCGAATGCCGATCTGCTTCCCTTCTTCAGAAATGTGCAGCGCGAGGGGGTGCGGATCGTTGCCTGATATGACCCTGATCGATCTTTCCAGATACCGCCTTGCGAAAGCCGCAGAAACGCTTGAAACCGCCAGACGCGATATGCACGCAGAGGATTACGCCTCGGCCAACAACCGTGCCTATTACTGCATTTTCCACGCCATGCGCGCTGTGATCGCTCTTGATGGCGAGGATTACAAAAAGCATTCCGCTGTCATTGCACGATTCACCATGAATTATCTGAAAACAGAAATTCTTCCTCGCGATTATGGCAAACTGATCTCCAACGCTTCCCTGATCCGCAACCGCAGCGATTATGAGGACTTCTACATCTGCTCCATCGAGGACACACAAAAGCTGGTCAAGGGTGCAGAGGACTTCCTGCACAGCGTCGATGCGTTTTTGCAGCAGAAATACGCTGAACAATAAGCAGCCGGGAATTACGCTTTTTCCGCGTTTTCCCGGTTTTTTCTTGCCAAGATGTTTTTCCTTTGGTATAATAAACGGTACGATTGTTCCGCGGGAAACCGCGATGATTTTTGGAAGGAGTCTTGGTCATGAAGAACATTACCTCCGCGCAGCTGCGCGAAATGTTCCAGAAGTTCATGGAGTCGAAGGGGCATCACCGCATCCAGTCCGCCTCCATCATTCCGGAGAACGACCCCACCGTGCTGTTCACTACCGCCGGCATGCACCCCCTGGTGCCTTACCTGCTGGGCGCGCCCCATCCCGCCGGCACCCGGCTCACTGACGTGCAGAAGTGCATCCGCACCGGCGATATCGACGAGGTGGGCGATCCTTCCCACCTGACCTTCTTTGAAATGCTGGGCAACTGGTCCCTGGGCGATTATTTCAAGAAGGAAGCCATCTCCTGGAGCTGGGAGTTCCTCACCAGCCCCGAATACCTGGGCCTGGACAAGGACAAGCTGGCCTTCTCCGTGTTCGCGGGCGACGAGAACTGCCCCCGCGATGACGAGGCCGCCGATATCTGGCGCAGCCTGGGCGTGGCGGAGGATCACATCTTCTTCCTGCCCAAGGAGAACAACTGGTGGGGCCCCGCCGGTCAGACCGGCCCCTGCGGCCCCGATACCGAAATGTTCATCATCCGCGATCAGGAGCCCTGCGGCCCCGATTGCTCTCCTGCCTGCGACTGCGGCCGTTATCTGGAGATCTGGAACGACGTGTTCATGCAGTACAACAAGCAGAAGGACGGCACCTTCCTGCCCATGGAGAAGAAGAACGTGGACACCGGCATGGGTCTGGAGCGCACCATCTGCGTGCTGACGGGCAAGAAGTCCGTTTACGAGACCGACGCCTTTGCGGATATCCTGGCCAAGATCGGCGAACTGAGCGGCAAGGTGTACCTGGCCAACGACGAGGACACCAAGGCCTTCCGCATCGTGGCTGACCACATGCGCACCTCCACCTTCATCCTGGGTGACGACCGCGGCGTGTCCCCCTCCAACACCGACCAGGGCTACATCCTCCGCCGCCTGATCCGCCGCGCTGTGCGCTATGGCATGCAGCTGGGCATGGGCGAGGGCTTCACCGCCGAGATCGCCCAGGTGATCATCAACCAGTACAAGGAAGTGTACCCCGAGCTGGAGCGCAATGCCGCCTTCGTGCTGGAGCAGCTGAAGCTGGAGGAAGGCCGCTTTGCCCGCACGCTGAAGCAGGGCGAAAAGGAATTCGACAAGGTGTACAACAACACCATGAACACCAAGGCGCTGCTGGAAAACATTCTGGCGGCTGAGGACAAGATCGCCTTCGCCCAGGAAATGGCCAAGACCAAGAAGCTGCGTCCCTCTCCCGACATGATGCCCATCATCGAGGCTGCCAATGCCGGTGATGAGGCCGCGCTGGTCGCTGCCCTCATCGCCCGCATGGCCACCCTGGATACCCTGGACGGCCGCAGCGCCTTCAAGCTCTACGATACCTTCGGCTTCCCCATTGAAATGACCATGGAGCTGGCCGCTGAAAAGGGTCTGAAGGTGGACGAGGCGGACTTCGCCGAGCGCTTCAAGAAGCACCAGGAGCTGAGCCACCAGGGCGCCGAGCAGAAGTTCAAGGGCGGCCTGGCCGACCACAGCGAGGAAACCGCCAAGCTGCACACCGCCACCCATCTGCTCCACGCCGCCCTGCGCAAGGTCCTGGGCGACGAGGTTGCCCAGAAGGGTTCCAACATCACCGCCGAGCGCCTGCGCTTCGACTTCTCCTTTGGCCGCAAGGTGACCCCCGAGGAGCTGGCCCAGGTGGAGAAGCTGGTGAACGAGGCCATCCAGGCCAAGGCTCCCATCATCTGCGAAGAGATGACCGTGCCGGAAGCCAAGGCCAAGGGCGCCATCGGCCTGTTCGAGAGCAAGTATGGCGAGAAGGTTCGCACCTACAAGATGGGCGAGTTCTCCTTCGAGATCTGCGGCGGCCCCCATGCCGAGAACACCGGCGATCTGGTGAACTTCAAGATCCAGAAGGAGGAGTCTTCTTCTGCTGGCGTGCGCCGCATCAAGGCTGTTATCAATAAGTAAAAAGTAAATCATTGCAGCAAGCTGTGAACAACGGCTTGCTGCTTTTTTTATGGCGATGCTTTTGTGAAGGGATAGGGTGCACAGTAACCAAAAGCCTCCCTCTCGAGGGAGGTGGCCGAGCGTAGCGAGGACGGAAGGAGTGGTTCTGCTGCTTGCCCCATCACGCCACTTGGCGGTGCAAATGTAGGGGCGAACTGTGTTCGCCCGCCACGTTGCATTTCCTGCCTACTGTGCATATGTGCGGCGTGCGGGCGATCGCAGATCGCCCCTACAGGTGCGCGGGAAAGTTGCTGGGTGCGAAAGCAGCTTTCCACCTCATCAGTCCCTTCGGGACAGCTTCCCCTCAAGGGGAAGCCTTTTGCAAAGGCATACGCCTTGCCTTCCCCTTGAGGGGAAGGTGGCCGTGAGGCCGGATGAGGTGGAAAGTGACATCATTCGCGTCGCGGCGCATCCGTTATGCGCCGTGACCCCTGCTCGGAGACCGCCATGCAACGCCATCCCCGCATGGGTTTCGAAAGGGACGAAGTCCCTTCGCGGGTTGTCAGGGCAGAGCCCTGACCGGGTTCTCTAAGGGCAGAGCCCTTGGATGAAATTTATTGGACTATTTACCCGATATGTGGTATAATTGAGAGTACGAGTATACTACAGAAGGGAGGCAGCACCATGCGGCTGAAAAAGCTGGAGCTGTACGGCTTCAAGTCCTTTGCCCAGCGCACGGAGATCGTCTTTAACGAAGGCATCACCGGCATCGTGGGACCTAACGGCTCCGGCAAGAGCAACATCGGCGATGCGGTGCGCTGGGTGCTGGGCGAGCAATCTGCCAAGACCCTGCGCGGCGCCAGCATGTCCGACGTGATTTTCAACGGCACGCAGAAGCGCAAGCCGCTGAGCTATTGCGAAGTCTCCCTGATTTTTGATAACGACGACCGCGCCCTGCCCATGGACTATGCCGAGGTGATGGTCACCCGCCGGGTGTATCGCAACGGCGAGAGCGAATACTACCTCAACCGCACCGCCTGCCGCTTGAAGGACATCATCGACCTGTTCCGGGACACCGGCATCGGCAAAGAGGGCTATTCCATCATCGGTCAGGGCCGCATTGACGAGATCCTTTCCCGCCGGGGCGAGGATCGCCGCCAGATCTTCGAGGAAGCGGCTGGCATCGTGAAATTCAAAGCCCGCAAGGAAGAGGCGGACAAGAAGCTCCAGCGCACGCTGGAAAACGCCGCCCGCGTGGATGATATCCTGGAAGAGCTGAACCGCCAGCTCAAGCCCCTGGAGGAGCAGGCGCGCAACGCCCGGGAGTACATTGAGCTGTCTTCCGAATTAAAGATCCTCGATTTGAACCTGTTCCTTGTCCGTTCCGACCGCGCCAAGGAGCGCCTGGCCGAGCTGGACACGGAGCTGATGAACCTCCGCGCCGTGCTGGACGATACCGAGGTCGCCCTGGCCGAAAAGACCCAGCTGCGAGACGCCCATCAAACGGAGATCGCCCAGCTGGAAGAGAAGATCACCGCCGCCCGCAATGGCCTGATGGCCTGCGCGGAGTCCGTTCACGAGGCGCAGAACACCCTTTCCGCCCTGAACAGCCGCCGGGAGACCCGCCAGGAAAACCGGCAGCGCATCCTGGATGAGCAGAACGACAGCCAGCACCGCTTGCAGGAGCTGGACGACCTGTTCACCCGCAGCGAGGATGAATCCAACGCCCAGGAAGCCCTGGTGCAGCAGGCGGAAGCCGCCCTGGAAAAGGCCAAGGCTGATGCGTCCTCTGCCGAGGAACAGGAAGCCGCAGCCGACGAGGCGCTGGAAGCCCACAAGGCGGCCATCATGACCGCCATGAACCGGCTCAATGCCGTGAAGAACGACCAGACCCGCCTGAAAACCATGCGCTCCCAGATGGAAGCCCGCCTGGCGGAGATCAGCACGTCCACCGATGCGCTGAAGGAAGAGGAAATCCGCCTGGAGCTGGCCGCCAACGAGGCAGGGGAGCGACTGCAAGCAGAAAAGGATCACCAGCAGGTGCTGGCCGATGCCCTGAAAGCCAGGCAGGACGAGCTGCAGGTTTCCGACGCCGCGCTGATCCAGATCCGCAATCAGGCCGAACAGCTGGCCTCCAACCTGCAAGCCGCCCAGAGCCGCCAGAAGCTGCTGGCAGAAATGACCCGGGAAATGGAGGGCTACAACAACTCCGTCCGCCGCGCCGTTTCCTATGCCAAGGAGCGCCAAATTTCCGGCGTTCGCGGCGTGCTGGCGCAGCTGATCTCCGTGCCTCAGCAGTATGAGACTGCCATCGACATGGCGCTGGGCGCGGCGCAGCAGAACATTGTGACCGACAACGAAAACACCGCCAAGGAGCTCATCAACTACCTCCGTCAGAATCGCCTTGGCCGTGCCACCTTCCTGCCCCAGACCACCGTGCGCTCCAAGCTCCTGAACGACAAGGAGCGTCAGGCGCTGAAGCTCCCCGGCTGCATCGGCATCGCTGCCGACCTGGTGAAGTGCGCGCCGGAATACCGGGGCATCATTGAAAACCTGCTGGGGCGCACCGTGATCGCCGACAACCTGGATCACGGCATTCCCATCATGCGCGCAGGCAACCACACCTTCCGCCTGGTGACCCTGGAGGGCGACGTGATGCACTCCGGCGGCTCCATGACCGGCGGTTCCACCCAGTCCAAGATGGTGAACCTGCTGGGTCGCGAGCGCGAGCTGAAAGAACTCACCCAGCGCTTGCAGGAAGGCAAAGCCAGGCTGGATACCCTGCGCAATGAATTGCAGCAGGAGCAGCAGAAGAAAAACGGCCTGAAGCTCTCCGTGCAGGAGGCCACCAACGCCCTGCACCAGCAGGAGATCGCCGTGGCCCGCGAGACCGAGCGCGAGGACGCCGCCCGCACCGAGCTGAACAACCACCGCGCCCGCATGGAGCAGACCGAGCTGGCCACCGTGCAGCTGCAGGAGTCCATCGAGCAGATCGACCAGCAGCTGGAGAGCATTGGACAGCTCAGCGGCGACGCGCAGCTTGACCAGACCGCCATGGAGGAAAAAACCGCCCAGCTGCAAGAAGCGCTATACACCGCCCGCCAGCAGGCCGCCGAGGCCTCCGACCGGGTCATGACCCGCACCCTGCAGCTCAGCGACCTGCGCCACCAGCTGGACATTCTGCACAAGGATACCACCCGCTACGAGCAGGATCGCAGTCAGATTCTCCGCGAAATGGAGCGCCGCACCGAGCAGCTTGCCGCCATGGATGACATGGATCAGCAGGATCTGACCGAGATTGCCCGCACCACCGCCCTGGTGGAGACCCGCCAGCTGGAGCAGCGCCGTCAGGAGCAGGTGGCGCAGTCCCTGGAGACCCGCCGCGCCGCCACCCAGGAGAAGCTCCGCGACGTGCTCACCGACATGGAAAACCTGCACCAGGTGCACAACCGCGACGCCGACCGCGTCCACCGCACAGAGCTTGCCCGCTCCAAGGTGGACAGCGACCTTCGCGTCATGCAGGATCGCATCTGGAACAGCTATGAAGTCACCTACGCCGGTGCGGAGGAGTTCCGCATCACCGAGGGCTTTGACGTGGTGGAATCCGACCGCCGCGCCGCTCAGCTCATGAGCCAGATTCGCGCCCTGGGCAATGTCAACGTCAACGCCGTGGAGGAATACGCCAGCACCAAGGAGCGCTTTGACGAGCTGACCGCCCAGCAGGAAGACCTGCGCCAGGCCGAAAACGACCTGCGGGAGCTGATCAACCGCCTGCTTGAGCAAATGGAAACCACTTTTGTGGATAATTTCAGCAAGCTGCAAGTATACTTTTCCGAGACCTTCACCCGCCTCTTCGGCGGCGGCAAGGCCGAATTGACGCTGATGGACCCCTCCGACCCGCTGAATTGCGGCATCGAAGTCAACGCCCAGCCCCCGGGCAAGAAGCTCCAGCTGCTTTCCCTGCTCTCCGGCGGCGAGCGCGCGCTGACGGCCATCGCCATCCTCTTCGCCATGCTGAAGCTGAAACCCACCCCCTTCTGTATCCTCGACGAGATCGAAGCCGCCCTGGACGACGCCAATATCGGCTACTACGCCGATTACCTCCAGGAATACAGCCAGGGCACCCAGTTCATCGTCGTCACCCACCGCAAAGGTACCATGGAGCGCTGCAACGCCCTCTACGGCGTCGCCATGGAGGAACAAGGCGTCTCCAAAATGGTCTCCGTATCGTTGCAGGACTACAAGGAATAAGGGGCGTTGCCCCTTAACCCCACCAGAGGGTCTTCTACCCTCTGGACTCCCCTTCGGGGAGGGCGTTTCGTACGCACATAAGCAGGGGTCACGGCGCAAATACGGTTGCGCCGCGACGCGGGGGAGTGGCTTTTGCTTGACCACGCACCATGGCTTCCCCTTGAGGGGAAGCTGTCGCCTTTAGGCGACTGATGAGGTGGAAAGCCGCATTCCTTGCCAAGCTACTTAGTTGTGTAAAATGTAGGGGCGATCTGCGATCGCCCGCCTGCCGCACATATGCCCAGTAGGCAGAAAATGCAACGTAACGGGCGAACACAGTTCGCCCCTACATCTACCCCGCCAAGCGGCGCTCTGATGCAAGCTGCAAAACCCCTTTATCCACACAAACATTCCTCCACACCCTGTTAATTCTGTGGATAAACCACCAAAAACCGCCACAATCTTCCCCCTGAAAGAAGGAATCATTTCCCCATTCATGGAATATAATCATGAAGGAGAAAAATACTCCACATATGGGGTGGAAAAAGTGAACACCTATCCACAAATCATCCACCCCTGAAAATGAGGTAACCACAAGCTTCAAATCCCTTTTCCACAGTTTTCACACCCCCTACTACTACTGCTGATTATTATATAATATAGAAGAAGAACCAAGAGAGGATGATCCCATGCTTATCACCATGAACGCCCAGGATCTGCTGGACGGCCTGAATACCGTAACCCGTGCGCTGGCAGCAAGACCTGCCAAGCAAATTCTCGAGGGCGTGCTGGTGGACGCCAACAGCGATGGCATCACCCTCACCTGCTCCGATGGCAGCCTGTCCATCGAAAGCCTGCTCACCGGCGACGTGAAGGAGCCCGGCCGCGTTGTGCTGCCCGGCAAGCTCTTTACCGAGCTGGTGCGCAAGCTCCCCGGCGGCACCGTGACCATCAAGGTCAACGAGAACCATTCCGCTTCCATCCGCTGCATGAATTCCAAGTCCAACCTGGCCGGCATGAACCCCATGGAATACCCCGAAATGGCCGAGGTGGACGCCGGTACCACGGTGAAGATCCCCCAGAATAAGCTGCGGGAAATGATCAGCCGCGTGGTGTTTGCCATCGCCACCGACGAGAGCCGTCAGATCCTCACCGGCTGCCTGCTGGAGGTCACCCAGGCCGAAGCCCGCATGGTTGCCCTGGATGGTTTCCGCCTGGCCATGCAGAAGGTGTTCCAGCCCTTCCAGCTCCCCGCCGAGCAGGAGACCCTGAAGGCCGTGATCCCCGGCCGCGTGCTGAACGAGCTGAGCAAAATCCTCCTGGACGAGGAGGAGTTCTGCACCCTGCTCATCGATAAGACCCGCATGCAGGCCACCTTCGGCAACACCCGCCTGTCCACCGTGCTGCTGGCGGGCGAGTACATCGACTACCGCAAAATTTTGCCTCCCGCCTTCAAGACCCAGGCCAAGGCAGACCGCTCCCAGGTGCAGAATGCCATCGACCGTGCCAGCCTCATGGCGCGCGAGGGCAAGAACAACCTGATCCGTATGTCTTTCAACACCGAAGGCCTCACCATTACCTCCAATGCTGAATTGGGCGACGTGCTGGAAGAAATGGAAGCCTCCCTCCAGGGCGACCCCATCGAGATCGCCTTCAACGCCAAGTACATCACCGACGTGATCCGCAACATCACCGACGACGAGCTGTGCATGAAGTTCAACAGCAACGTCAGTCCCTGCGTGGTCTGCCCCCAGGAGGGTGACCAGTACCTGTACCTGATCCTGCCGGTGCGCGTGTTCCAGTAAAATGATTATTGAAAGCTTGAAACTGCATGATTTCCGGAATTATGAGGAGCTGAGCTTAGCTCCTCATCCGGGGATCAACATCCTTTTCGGACAGAACGGCTCCGGCAAGACCAACTTGCTGGAAGCCGTTCATTATTGCGCGCTGGGACGCAGCCACCGCACCTCCATCGACAGGGAAGTGGTGCGCAAGGGTGCTGCCATGGCAGCCTGCGGCGTGCAGGTGCGCAAGTCCGGCGTGAAGGTGGATGTAGTCGTCAAGCTGACCCCAGGCGAAAGCAAAAAGAAACAGATTTTCCTTGACCGCAAGCGGGCTGACCGCATCAGCGACATGATGGGCAAGCTGCAATGCGTCATTTTCTCCCCGGAAGACCTGATGCTGGTGAAGGAGGGTCCCTCCATTCGCCGCCGCTTCCTGGATATGCTGCTTAGTCAGCTCTCCACGGGCTATTTCGTGGCCTTGCAGCAGTATAACAAGGCTTTGGAGCAGCGCAACGCCATATTGAAGGAGATCAAGAAGGGCGCACATTGCGATATTGCCATGCTGGACGCTTTTGAAGAAGCCATGGCGCGACCCTGCCAGACCATTGTGACCATGCGCCACAAGGTGTTGGAGCAGGTGGCAGCCTGCGCGGCGGAAAAGTACCGCGCCATCAGCGGGCGGGAGCAGGAAAAGTTCTCCATGCGTTATGTCTGCTGCCTGAACAGCCTGGAGGACATCCCCGGCCAGGTGAAGGCGCAGCTGCGGAAGAACCGCCAGGAGGATATGTTCCGCGCCACCACCACCTTCGGCATTCACCGGGAAGATATCGCCCTCACCCTTTCCGGCCGGGAGATGAAGCTCTTTGCTTCACAGGGGCAGATCCGCACCGCCGCCCTGAGCATGAAGCTTGCCCAGCTGGAGGTGTTCCGCCAGCAGACGGGGGAGGCGCCCATCCTTCTTCTTGACGACGTGATGAGCGAGCTGGACATGACCCGCCGCACCCGCCTGCTGGAAGAAATCAGCGGAGTGCAGACCTTCATCACCTGCACGGACGAAAGCGACCTGGAGGGCTGCCGCGAGCGCCGCAGCTACCATGTGTCCATGGGAGAAAATGCCAGCGCCACTATTACGGAGATCAGCCAGGGCGAACAAGTGCATAGACCTGCGGTGGAGATTTCCGACCCCGATTTCACCTGATTGCCCGATTTTGCAGCAAAAATCGGGCAATTTTCGTCCCGCCGTGAAAACGAAAATCAATCTTCTTTTTGAAGATGGGGTCGCTGATGGACGTATTTGTACATTTCAGACGTCAATATTGATAAAAACTGTTGAAAACAAAGGAATACAGAAACATTGAATATGATATTTTTATAAGTATCACAGAAAACCGCTTGTTTCACGTGAAACACTATGGTAAAATCGTGTTGGAGGTGATGATATGCCCTGGACAAAGGAACAGCAGTCGGCCATCGACGCCCGCAACCACACCATATTGGTCAGCGCTGCCGCAGGCTCCGGCAAAACCGCCGTGCTGGTGGAGCGCATCGTGGGTCTGGTGCGGGAGGGCTATCGGCTGGATCGGATGCTCATCGTCACCTTTACCCGGGCCGCCGCGGCAGAAATGCGCCAGCGGCTGAATCAGCGCATCGCCAAGGAGGCCCAAAGCGACCCGGAGCACATGACCCAGGCGCTGGACGACCTGGAGTCTGCTGAAATTTCCACCATCCACGCCTTCTGCCAGAAGATCATCCGCAACGATTTTCAGGCTGTGGGCGTTGACCCGCTGACCCGCATCTGCGATGAACAGCAGCAGCAGACCCTGTTTGAGCAGGCCTTCTGCGATGCCATGAACGAGCTGCTGGAAGAAAAGGGCAAGGACTTCCAGGCCTTTGCGGACAGCTTCGATCAGCAGGAGATCCGCGACATGACCGGGCGGCTGTACACCTTCCTCATGTCCCTGCCGGAGCCCTTCGCCTGGCTGGATGAGCACATCGCCGCCATCACCCAGCAGCCCTACGAGCATCACCCCTGGTACATGACGCTGGTGAACCACTCCGCCCGCCAGCTGCAAGGCCTGGGGATGCTGCTGCAAACGCAGGACGAGATGTTCGACGAGCCCGATGCCGTGCCTGTTCTACGTGAAACATGGCTGGCCGACCAGGAAGCCTACGACAAGCTGATGAGCCTGGACGCAGGCTCTCCGCTGGACATGGTGGAAGCGCTGTCTACCTTTGCGTTCAAAAAAGCTGTGGTTTGCAAGGGTCTCACCGAAGAGCAGAAGGAATGGAAGAAGCGCTACACCAAGGTGCGCGACCAGATGAAAGCGCTGGTGAAGGACACCACCGAGGGCCTGAGGCTGGATCCCCAGCGGCTGACCATGGAGTTTGCCGCCATGCAGCAATTGCTGCGGGGGTTGGCCGCGCTGGTGAAGCGTACCCAGCAGCACTTTGCCGCCTATAAATTGCAGCAGAACGTGGTGGACTTCAACGACCTGGAGCAAATGACGTTGACCATTCTGCGCCAGGACGCACTCCGCGCCAAGCTTCAGCAGGATTATGACCACATTTTTGTGGACGAATGCCAGGACGTTTCCGCCGTGCAGGACGCCATTTTGCAGAACATCCACGGGGAACAAAGCTGCCTGTTCATGGTGGGTGACGTGAAGCAGTCCATCTACCGCTTCCGTTTGGCCGATCCCACCCTGTTTCTGCACCGCATGCGCACCTTTTCTGATGAAGAAAACGCCCGGGAGCGCCGCATTTTCCTGCAAAAGAACTTCCGCTCCCGCGCCGCTGTGCTGGACGCCACCAACCGTGTTTTCCGCCAGACCATGATGACCGACGTGACGGAGATCGACTATCTGCCGGAGGATGAATTGATCCCCGGCCGAGAAACCGAGGACGACCCCGCCGTGGAAATCCACCTGCTGGACACCACCGCCGATGAGGATGAGTCGGTGAAGGACCTGGAGGCGGAAAGCCAGGTGCTGGTGCAGCGCATCAAGTTCCTGCTGACTCAATCCTTCGAGGACAAGGGCGTGCGCCGCCCGTACCAATACCGGGACATGGTGATCCTGCTGCCCAAGGTGGCGCGGGTGGGCTCTGCCCTGGCAGAACTTTTGCAGCAGCAGGGCGTGCCGGTGTATTTCGACGGCGCGGAAAGCTACTTCGGCCTGCCGGAGATCAAGACCATCACGGCGCTGCTCAGCGTGTTGGACAACCCCATGCAGGATGTGCCGCTGCTGGCTACCCTGAAAATGACGCCCTTCCGCATGACCGACCAGCAGCTGGCCGACGTGCGCCTGTGCAAAACCGGGCGGGACGTGCCGTTCCACGTGGCATTCCAGGAGTGCTGCCAGCAGGAAACGCCCCTGGGGCAAAGGTGCAGCGCCATTTGGGCGCAGCTGCAGGAATGGCGCTTCCGGGCGGAGATCATGCCCATCAAAGACTTCCTGTGGTACATCCTGCGGGAAAGCGGCTTCTACGCCTCTTGTGGAGCATTACCGGAGGGAGAACTGCGGCAGGCCAACCTGCGGCTTTTGTGCCAGCGGGCTGCGGAGTATGAGGACAACGGCGGCGTTACGCTGGGCGGGTTCCTCAAGCAGATCGACAGCCAGCAGCAGGCAGGGGACAGCCGCAGCGCCAAGACCCTGGGCGAAAGCGAAAACCTGGTGCGCATCATGACCATCCACAAGAGCAAGGGCCTGGAATTCCCCGTGGTGTTCTGCCTGCGCATGAGCAGCAAAATCCACCTGCCCAAGCGCACCGGGCTGAAGATGCACGCCCAGCTGGGCGTATGCCTGCCTTATGTGAACCACAGGTTGAACATTCGCCGGGACACCCTGGGGGACGACGCTTTTGAGGTGCAGCGCCTCCTGGACGAAAAGGCCGAGCGAGCCCGCCTGCTATACGTCGCCATGACCCGCGCCAGGGAGCGGCTGATCCTCATCGGCTGTGCCTCGGCAGAAGGAAAAACCAGCTGGAAAATGCCCCGCAGCGCCTATCGGATCTGGTCGGCCACAAGCATGCTGGACTGGGTGATGCAGAGTATTACACAGGAACAATCCACAGGTTATCCACAGGACGCAAACCCTTGGAAAATAAGGGTTTGGAGCAATTTTGCAGCGCAAGCTGTGGAAAAAAACAAGGTTATCCACAGCCTGGCAAAGTGGCTTGATTCCGTGGTTTCCGTGGGGGCTGTGGAACAAATGGGGATAGAGTGGGAGGGCATCTATCACCAGGCCGAAAACACCCCCCTCAAGACCTCCGTCAGCAGCCTTGCCAAGAAGAATGTGCTGCACGATCCCATGCCCCTCACCGACAGCGATGAGGACATGGAGGACAAGCGCCAGCCGGAGGAGATCATCTCCCCGCTGCGCCTCAGCGACCTGCCCGCCCGCCCGGCCTTTATGGAAGAAAAGCGCATGACCGGCGCCGAGCGCGGCACGGTGATTCACAGGGTACTGTCCCTCATCGACCTGCAAGCGCTGCAGGGCAGCATCAGCGAAGGCCTGTGGCAGGAGCTGCATCGCCTGATGGAGCTGGGCTGCATCTCCAAAGAGGAAGCGGACGTGATCAGCCACCGCAGCCTGATGCAGTTCTACCAAAGCCCCATTGCCCAGCGGATGCTGCAAAGCCAGCAGGTGCGCCGGGAGTGGAGCTTCAACCTGCGCATGGAGGGCGATACCCTTTTGCAAGGCGTCATCGACTGCGCTTTTCTGGAAGATGGCGGCTGGGTGCTGCTGGATTACAAGACTGACCGTATCGACGACGAGGAAGCTTTCATCCAGCGCTACGCCATGCAGCTGGAGTGGTACGCCCGCGCATTGGAGAAGATCACCGATACCCCGGTGAAGGAAATGTGGCTCTACGCCCTGGGCAAGGCCAAGGCGTACCCCGTGCCGCGGCAGTAAAAAGGAGTGTTTCACGTGGAACAAAGAAGAATGGACTATCACCTGCACACCCTGCATTCCATGGACGGCAAGCAGACCATGGACGAATTGTGCCAAAGCATGGTGGAAAAGGGCGTGGAGGAAATTTGCCTCACCGAGCATATTGAACCCGGCCACCCCGGCGAGGGCATCGACGTGCCGCCCATCTGGGATGTGTGGTTTCAAGAGATCGCCGAGTGCCGTGCCAAGTACCCGCTGCTGACCATCCGCGCCGGGGTGGAGATCGGCGACAACCCGGTTTGCCGTCCGCAGACCAAGGCCTATCTGGACGAGCTGCCCCTGGATTTCCGCCTGCTGAGCCTGCACCTGGTCAACGGCATCGACCCCTATGACATCGACAAATATTTTGCCGGAAAGACCCGTGACCAGGCCTACCGGGAGTATGTGGAGGCCAAGGTGGAGTCCATCACGGACTGGCTGGACTTCGACAGCGTGGCGCACATCGGCTACGTGGCCAAGTATTCCGCCTTCACCGGGCCGGAGCGGGCGCTGGTGTATCAGGATGCCCCCGACGCCTTCGACACCCTGCTGCGCTATGTGATCGACCACGACAAGTGCATTGAGATCAACACCTCCGGCTATGCCACCACCGGGGACTTCCTGGCGCATTCCACCATCGTGAAGCGCTACATCGAGCTGGGGGGCGAGCAGTTCACCTTCGGCAGCGACAGCCACAATGTGGACAGGAACTATGCCGACATCGAGCGTGCCAAGGAGGCGGTGCGCGCCATGGGCGGGAAGTATCAGGCCAGCTTCTGCCAGCGGAAAAAAACGCTTTACCGCATCTGATGAAGTGGTGGCTCTCCTGCGCATAAAAAGGCGAATTAGGTACAAAAGTGGGTTTTTATCGCAAAAATGAACCAAAAAAGTAATATAAAATGGGTTTTAGTTCCTAAAAATGTGAAAAAAGTTTGACAAAAAGGGTTAATCATGGCATAATGGCATGGATGAGCAAGCACCGTCTGCCACTCAGACGGTCTTTATCAATAGATATCTTTTCCTGACGCCGGAGCTTTCCGGCCATTCAAGGAGGCGCTCATTCCATGGAGCAATTGCTCGATATCACCTATTATCATCACAGCGGTTTTTCCGCCGCGCTGGATGACACGCTGCTGGTCTTCGATTATTGGACTGGCGAGCATGGGGAACTCCCCTTCACCAAGCGCATCACGCCGGAAAAATTGAAGGACTTCAAGGAGATCGTGGTGTTTGTGAGCCACGAGCACCCGGATCATATGGATCCCGAGGTGTTCGAGTGGCGCAAGGAACTCCCCGTGACCTACATCGTTTCCCACGATATGCCGGTGGGCACCCGCGGCAAGCGCATGGCGCCCGGCGACAGCTACACCGTGAGCGAAAACGTGAAGGTCCGCGCCTTTGAGTCCACCGACCTGGGTGTGTCCTTTCTGGTGGACTTGAAGGGCATCAAGCTCTTCCACGCCGGTGACCTGAACTTCTGGCATTGGCGGGAGGAATCCACCCTCAAGGAGATCGAAGAGGCGGATCAGGACTTCCAGCAGGCCATCATTCCTTTGAAAGGCGAGCCCATCGACGTGGCATTCTTCCCGGTGGATCCCCGCCAGGGTCGCCTGTTTGATGCGGGCGCCAACACCTTTATCCTCAGCGTGAAGCCCCGCTTGCTGATCCCCATGCACTTCTGGGGCAGGGCAGAGATCGCGGTGGAATTTGCCCGCCGTGCCCGCTGCCGCGAGACCGAGGTGCTGGCCATGACCCGCTATGGCGAGCAGATCCGCCTGCAGTTCGAGGACGACGGCTATCTGACCATTCACCTGCTTACTGCACCGGAAGCTGTGCCCACCCCCAAGATGAGCGAGGTGCCTGCGGAAGCTCAGCCCACCGGCGAGGCGCAGGTGAATTTGCAGGGTTATGAAGAAAATGACCCCTTTATCGAGACTGACCTCCCGGTGAAGATGGATGAATAAAAAATAGCGCACGATGCAGCCAAAGCTGACGTGCGCTTTTTTTGATGTAAATGGGCTCTTTTGTTGCGCCCGCGTTCTCCCTCAGTCATCGGACTGCGTCCGCTGACAGCTCCCTCCCGGAGGGAGCCTTTTGGTCGTTCACCTTGCAACAATATCAGACAAGCAGCTGAAAGGATACGGAGCAGCGCTATGCACAGAGGCTCCCTCTGGGAGGCGTGACGCGTAAAAAACATGCCAGTGGCATGTTTTTAGCCAAAGCGGGGAGCAATCGATGATTGCGACCGGGACAGCTGGCTCCGCGCTTGCGCGGAGACTGAGGGAGCCCGCGGCGCAACACCTTTGCCTATTCAAAAGGTGAAAAAAGCTTACACCTCCAGCGTCCATCCATGGTCGCCGTGGTAGATCATCTGCCTTGTCATACCCCCATCGATGCACAGATTCTCCCCGGTGATGAACCTCGCCCGCTCCGAGCTAAGGAACAGCACCGCATTGGCAATGTCCATAGGGTCACCCACGCGCCCGGCGGGCTGCTGCACCGCGTCCGCGCCGTGATACACCGTGTAGGCCGTGTCGATCCACCCGGGGGAGATGCTGTTCACCCGCGCCTTGCCCGCCAGGCTCACCGCCAGGGCGTGGGTCAGGGCAGCAATGCCGCCCTTGGCAGCGGTGTAGCTCTCCGTTTGGGGCTGGCTCATGCGGTCGCGGCTGGAGGAAATGTTGATGATGCTGGCCCCCTGGCTGAACACGGGCAGAAACAGCTTGGTGAGGTAAAACGCCGCTGTGACGCCCACATTCAGCGCCTGGGTGAAGTCCTCCCAGGTGCAGGTATCGATGCCCTTCATCATGGGCGGGGCGTTGTTCACCAGCACATCCACCCGGCCATGCTCTGCTATCACCTTGGCCGCAAAGGCCTCCAGGGCAGCCTTGTCGCCAATATCCCCCTGGAAGTACCCGCCCGGCAAAACGTCGATCATGCACACCTTTGCGCCCGCCTTATCAAAGCATTCGCAAATGCACTTGCCAATGCCTATGGCACCGCCGGTGACCACGACCACCTTATCATCAAAACGTTCCATGGCTGCACCTCGTCAGATGATCTTTTTGCATTCCATGTAGAAGCGCTTCTCGTGGGCGTGACCCATGGAGAAGGTTTTGCGGGGCAGGGTTCCCAGCGTCTGAATGGCGCTGAAGAAGCTTCCCTTGTCGATGGGCGGCACCAGGAAGCCTATGCAGCCATCTTTCTGCGCCAGCTCCCGCACCACGTCGTCGCCGTGGATGTAGTCGATCTCCGCCTCCGGGTGGCGGCGCAGGTAATCGTCCAGGTAGCGCTGCAGGGTGTCCACGGGGATGGCTCCATCGGGGTTGGTGATGGCGGCGGTGATCTCCATGCCGCCATACAGCACCTGCACCTGCTGCGTGCCTGCGTCCTCGCTCAGCTCCATGCCGCGCTCATGGCAATACAGCGTCCAGTCCTGCATCAGCTCGGCGCCGTTCACATTTATCAAAATGCGGTGGATGGGCTCAAAGTTCAGGGCGTCGTCGTGGATGTTCTCCACCTCGCACAGGGCAAAGCGGGCGGGGTGGCTTTCCTGCTGCTGGGCGGTGAGGCCGGGCTTCAGCGCCTCCCAGGCAGCCTTGGCGGTGGCCAGGGAGTGGTTGCCGTCGCCCACGGCAAACAGCAGAGGATCTTCGCCCTGGCGCTGCTTCACCGCGTCCAGCGCCTCGGCAATGGCGGCAATGTCGCGCTCGCTCTCCACCGCCCAGCCCCGCAGGTGGCCGCCCTCCTTCATCAGCGGGAAATCGTAGAGGTGGCGCAGGGTATCCCGGCGGGCGTAAAGGGGCTCGATCACGGTGCGCAGAGGGTCGTCCACCAGCATCATGATGTGGCTCATCTCAATGGCCGCACCCTGGCGGATGGCCAGGCGGGCAGGCAGGCGGGCGGCGATGGTCTCCTCGGTGGGGCGCACCAGGGGCTTGGAACCCTTGGTGTAGTCATACTGCTCCAGATCCACCGCGCACACCAGGCCAATGCGCTGGCCGCTTTGGGTAGAGCGCTCTACCAGCACATAGCCGCAGGCCACGGCCTCCTGCAAAATGCCCTTTGCCAGATAATCCACCATGGTCTGGTTGATCACCGGCACCCGCTCTTCCGTTTCGCTCAGGTAGCACTCCGGCAGCATCAGCCGCAGGGTGGAAGGCGCGTCGCCCACCTGCAAGGCCACGTCCTCCCAGTATTCCGGCTGGGAGGTATACTGATCGCAGGCCACGCAAGCCCAGGTGGTGGGCTGCACGTCCTCCCTGGGTAGAAGGATGCTGGCAGGGCAGATGCCGATGTTTTTCATAGCAAACATTCCTTTCAGTTGCATAATTGATGGTCGGTCGGTTCATCCTGTGATTATCAACAAGGAGGAGGGTTTTTATGATCGATACGATCTCCCTGCTGCTGGTCATCGTTGGCGCGGTGAACTGGCTTTTGGTAGGCATTTTCCAGTTTGACATTGTGGCCTGGCTCTTTGGCGGCCAGGGCGCGCTGATCAGCCGCATCATCTACACCATCATCGGTGCAGCGGGTCTGTGGTGCATCTCGCTGCTTTTCCGGGATCGGGACAGGGCAAAAATGTGAGCGGAGCGGAGGGAACATCCTCCGCTTTTATCATATCATGCAAAAGGTGCTTCTTCAATGGAGGAATCCCAGAAAAACAAGGCGAAACCAATAGTTGCAACCATCAGTTGACACATTTCCAGCCCGGTTTGATGGAATGCAACCGGGCTGATGGCTATACTGAAGCCGTTTCCAAGAAAAACGAAAGAGGGTAAGGCAAATGATTTTAGCAGACAAGATCATCGACCTGCGCAAGAAGTGCGGCTGGTCCCAGGAGGAACTGGCGGAGAAGCTGGGCGTGAGCCGCCAGGCGGTGAGCAAGTGGGAAAGCGCCCAGTCCATCCCCGACCTGGAGCGAGTGATCGCCATGAGCCAGCTGTTCAGCGTGAGTACGGATTATCTTCTTAAAGAAGAAATGGAAGCGTCCGTCCCCCAGACCATGAGTGCGGAGGAGGTAATGGTCACGGGGCTTCGCCGGGTATCGATGGAAGAAGCCAGCGAGTTCCTGCGTGTTAAGCAGGAAACCTCGCCCAAGATCGCTCTGGGGGCGGCGGTGTGCTGCCTGGCACCTATTCCGCTGCTGCTTTTTTGCGCGCTTACTGCCAAGAATATCATGGATCAGACCATGGCAGTGACACTGGGCCTGGTGATCCTGATCCTGGCGGTGACCTTTGCGGTGGTGAATTTCATCACCTGCGGCATGAAAACCGGTGCTTACGAGTACCTGGAAAAGGAACCCATCGAAACCGCTTATGGCGTCAGCGGCATGGTACGGGAGCAGATCAAGGCCCGGCGGGAGATGTATATCCGCAATAATGTGGTGGGCGTGGTTATGTGCATTCTTTCCGTGCTGCCGCTGATTTGCATCGCGCTGCTGGGCGGCGATGAAGCATGGGTCATTGCAGCGGTGTGTCTGCTGCTGGCGATCGTTGCGGCAGCGGTGTATCTGTTCATCAGCGTGGGGATTCCACAGGCCAGCTTTGAAAAGCTGCTGGAGGAAGGCGATTACACCCGTGCCCGTAAGGCCATGAACCATTCAGCCTTTGTGCCGACCTATTGGTGCGTGGTCACGGCGGCGTTTCTGGGGTACAGCTTTATCACCAACGATTGGGAGCGCAGCTGGATCATCTGGCCGGTGGCCGGTGTACTTTTTGGTGGATTATATCTGTTCATGGTCAACCGCAAGCAGGCGTAAATTGGACCGACAGGCTGTAAGAAAAACAGGCGGAGGAAGCATCCTCCGTCTTTTGCTTACACACAATACCCTATCTTCATCTGCTTTTCATCCGTCAGAACAACTTTTCCGCCCATAGCCAGGTAAAAGTCAATGGCGGGCTTGTTCAGCTTGTTTACCGACACCAGAAACTCCCGGTGGCCGCTGTTCTTCACCTGCTGGCGAGCCAGTTCAAAGAACCCCCTGCCAATGCCCCGGCGCTGGTAGCTCTTCAAAATGTACAGCAAGCCAATTTCCTGCTCATAGTG
Source organism: Clostridia bacterium (assembly GCA_017463245.1). Lineage (GTDB taxonomy): Bacteria > Bacillota > Clostridia > Christensenellales > Aristaeellaceae > UBA11524. The sequence continues at coordinate 10,483 of JAFTPN010000008.1, read as the reverse complement.
CATGAATGGACGAAAAGGCTTGCCACAGGTCATCAGACCCACGGCCGTGCCGTTGCATTCGGCCAGGTAGAGCTCAATTTCCGGATTGGCAACGATGCTCTCGAAAATGCTTTGGTTTTTGGCAACATCATAGTTTTGCAGCGTTTCATCCGAATAAATGCCCTTGTAGGTGGTGTTCCACACCCTGCCCTTCAATTCGGCAAGGGCGAGGCAATCGTCGCTGGTTGCCTTGCGGTAAAGTATGTCCATGTTCCATCCTTTATTTGCTTGAATTCCGTTCTAAGTTCTTCATCACCAGCTGATACTCCGTGTCCATCGCCAGCGCCGCCGAAAGATCATGATTCATCTCCGCTGTCAGCGCCTCGCCCTCAACGATCACGCCGTCATAGGCAGCCTTGGGGAAGAGCTGCACGGCCATCTGCCCGCCCAGGGCAAAGATGTGGGAGGAAACCAGCGTCTGGCCATGATCCTGCACATCGGAAAGGAATACCTGCGCCATGGGATCATAAATACTGTTCAGCATGGGACTGGTAAAAAATGCGTAGGCATCCAGGTCGCTCTTCTGCTGGGGACAGGCGCTGGAATAGGCACCTGGGAGCTCCTGGAGGATATTGTGCGTGGTCTCATGGCCGCCGATAAAGTTGATCGCGGCGCAGTCGAGAATGTAGGCCAGCGGCTTGCCATCCACGCAGCAGACGGTGATGGCGGTCTGATCATCGAAAACATAGTAGTAGAAGCTGTCATACTGCTGGCGGCTGATGGTGAAGGACAGCAGCCTGCCGGGCATGCCGTTCACATAGGTCTCCTGATCCGCCGCATAAGCCACCTGGCTCATATCCACCATATCACCCATGCCGCTGAAGAAGGTATGCACCTCCCGGGGCATGGCGTCCTCCGCCACGGCAGGCAGAGCTGCAAACACCATGAGCAGCGCGCTGACAAGAGCAATGAACCTTTTCATGTCGATTACCTCCCAATTCATTCTTTGACAAACAGACCAACGTTCTCCACCCCGCTGGTCCACGCAAACATATCCACCGGCTGCACCTTTTCCAGCCGATAGCCCGCCTCCTGCAGCAGGGCGGCGTCCCGCGCCTGGGTGGCCACGTTGCAGCTCACATAAACGATGCGTCGCGGGGCGGCCTTGGCCATGGCGTGGATCACCTTTTCGTCCAGACCCTTGCGGGGCGGATCCACCACGATCACGTCCGGGCGCAGGCCTTCATCCACCAGGCGGGGCAGCACTTCCTCGGCGGCGCCCACGCGGAAGTCCGTGTTGGTGATGCCGTTGCGCTGGGCGTTCTGCCGGGCGTTGTCGATGGCCTGGGGGACGATCTCAATGCCCAGGGCGGTTTTGCAATGGCGCGCCATCATCAGGGTGATGGTGCCCGCGCCGCAGTAGACGTCGCACAGGGTGTCCTCGGGGGTGATGTCCGCATAGTCCAGCGCGGTCTGGTACAGCACCTCGGTCTGGCTGGGGTTCACCTGGAAAAACGCCGCGGGGGACAGGTCGAAGGTCAGGCCACAGAGCACGTCCTTCAGGGTGTCCTGCCCGGCAATGGTGCGGAACTTCCTTCCCAATATCACGTTGGTTTTGTCCCGGTTCTCGTTGAAGATCACGCTCACCGCGCCCCGCTGCATCAGGGCTGCGGCCAGCTCCTTTTCCTTGGGCAGGGAGGCGCCGTTGACCACCAGGGTCACCATGGCCTCGCCCTGGCGGTTCACCCGGATCACAATGTGGCGCATCAGCCCGGTGTGGCTTTCCTCCACATAGGGGGCAACGCGGTTTGCCCGCATCCAGTCCAGCACGGCCTCGCACAGCTGGTCAGCAGGGGGCATGGCATTGGGGCAGCGGTCGATGGGGATCAGCGCGTGGCTGCGGGGCGCAAAGAAGCCCACACGGGGCGCATCCGCGGTGCCGCCCACGGGCAGGGCGGTCTTGTTGCGGTAGGCCGAGGGCTCGGCCATGCCCAGCACCGGCGGCACGTCGATGTCGATATGCCCGATGCGCTGAAAGCAGTCCTTCACCTGCTGGCGCTTGGCATCCAGGGTAGCTTCGTAGCTCATGTGGCGGCAGGAGCAGCCGCCGCAGCGGGGATAGGCCGGGCAGTCCGGCTCCCGGCGGGTGGGGGCGGGGACATCCGGCTTGCCCTCCAGGCGGCCGAAGGCGAAGCGCTTCTGCTCCTTCACGATGCGCACGGGGGCGGTTTCACCCGGCAGCATTCCGGGCACAAACACCGCCATGCCCTCGTGGCGGCACACGCCCTCCATGTCGGCGCCCAGGGCGTGGGCGGTGAGGGTCAGCACATCGTTCTTCTTCATAGCCATCCTGCCTTCTGACATTTATTATAGGTATGGTATCATGTTTTGGGTAATTTGGCAACCAAAGGAGGCGTTGCCTCCTCTGGACTCCTCCACCAAAGGGCCTTCGGCCCTCTGGACTCCCAGGCTGGGATGGCGGAGGTACGCTGTTTCAGCAGGGGTCACGGCGCGAATACGGTCGCGCCGCGACGCGGAGGATGCAGCGGGTTCTGCTGCTTCCTCCCCATCCACCCCTACGGAGGGTATTCCCCCGGCAAGATTCCCACAATATACAGAAGTGCAGAAAATTTTCAAAAAAAGTCGCGAAAACCCTTGAAATTCCTTGCTTTGTCTGTTATAATCTTTAATCGGCACATCCTTGCGATACGCAAGTGTATCGCCATAAGTCCAAGAGGAGGTGAAAATGATGAATAGGTATGAACTGACCTACATCATCGATACTGCGCTGGAGGAAACCGCTCGTAAGGAACTGATCGAGAAGGTGTCCGCCCTGATCGCTGCTAACGGTGGTGAGGTGGAAAAGGTCGACGAGACTTGGGGCAAGCGCCGCCTGGCGTATGCCATCAACTACAAGACCGAAGGTTGGTACGTGCTGGTGACCTTCAAGGCTCCTGCCGAACTGCCCAAGGAACTTGAGCGTAACCTGGAGATCTACGACAGCGTTCTCCGCTACCTGGTGGTGAAGCTGGTCGAAAAGCGCAGCAACGTGAAGCCCCGCGCTGCCCGTCCTGCCGCTCCCGTGGCCGCTCCTGCCGAGGAGGCTGCCGTTGAGGCCGCTCCCGCTGTGGAAGCTGCTGAGTAATCGACTCCAAGAGGAAAAAGACGATGAACAAACTGACGATCATCGGCAACCTGACCCGTGATCCCGAACTGCGCACCGTGGGCAACGGCTACACCGTTTGCGACTTTACCGTCGCCGTGAACCGCCGCCGCGGCCAGAATGCCCAGAATGGCCAGCCCGAGGCGGATTTCTTCCGCGTGAGCGCATGGCGCCAGCTGGGTGAAAACTGCGCCAAGTTCCTGGCCAAGGGTCGCAAGGTTTGCGTCATTGGTCCCGTCAGCGCCCGAACCTATCAGGCCAACGACGGTACCACCCGCGTTTCTCTGGAAGTCACTGCTGAAGACGTCGAATTCCTGTCCAGCCGCAACGACGACCAGGCCGCCGGCAGCTACAATGCCGCCCCCGCGCCCAGCGTCACCGCGCAGAACAGCGGCTTTACCGCCGTGGAAACCGACGAACTTCCCTTCTAATACGCTTAAGTTTAATGAGAGGAGGCCATCCCAATGTCTGAAGAACGTACTGAGAGAAGGCCCCGTCCGCGTGGAGGCCGTCGCCCCCGCCGGAAGGTGTGCAGCTTCTGTGTGGATAAGGTCGAATACATCGACTACAAGGACATCAACCGTCTGCGTCGTTACATCAACGAGCGCGGCAAGATCCTGCCCCGTCGTATGAGCGGCAACTGCGCCAAGCATCAGCGTCAGCTGAGCGAGGCCATCAAGCGCGCACGTGCCATCGCGCTGCTGCCCTTCACGGTGGACTAATTCCGCTAATGAAGTACCCCCTGAGCCGAAAGGTTCAGGGGGTTTTTGTGTGGGTGGGCGGGGGTGCGGCGTGAACTCCCTCCGTCAGCCGCAAGCGGCTGCCACCTCCCTCGAGAGGGAGGCTTAGTTTGTATTCCAAATGCTTTGAAGAAACCGAATAGCCGCTGAATCGACCAAAAGGCTTCCTCTCGAGGGAGCTGTCAGCGCTTGCGCTGACTGAGGGAGTGGTTCTGCGACGTTTTTCAACGCCTTACATATGGATGCACCTGTAGGGGCGATCTGTGATCGCCCGCAAGTCGCACATATGCACAGTAGGCAGGAAATGCAACGTGGCGGGCGAACACAGTTCGCCCCTACACGATAGAAATGTTGCTTGGCAAAGCAGCGGCTTGTCACTTTGCGCTGCCCTGCAGCACAAGCATATCACAAACAGTAATATATCATAGTGTTTTACTCTCTATTTGATATAATCTCCGTGGAGGGGATGGCATGCGAATACGCGATTTGCGGGAAGATACCAACATCAAGCAAGTGGACATGGCGAACTATCTCCATGTGCAGCAAAGCTCCTATTCCAAATACGAAACCGGCCAACGCAACATTCCCATCGAGGCACTTATCAAATTGGCATACTATTACGATACATCGGTGGACTATCTGCTGGGCATCACCGACGAGAAAAAGCCCTATCCACGCAAATAAAGGCGGCGAAGAATGCAATGCACTCTTCGCCGTTTTTCTGTTACTTATTTCGTCAAACTCCGCTGATAGAAGCTGCCGTCCTCGATGGCGTAAACGCCGTAGCGCCCGCCCTCTTCGGGGAGGTTGCGATCCCACAGCACGTGGGTCTGGTTGTAGGTGCGGTTGCTGCGGTGATACTTGTTCAGCAGCAGGATCTTCTGGTTCATGTGGTCAAAGACGCACATGTGGTCGATGCTGTGATCGGTGTAATCGTAGTTGTGGCAATCGCTGAAGCGGCTGCTCCAGGGCACAAAGTAAGAAAGGTCGACCTTCTCGGTTTCCGGCGCGCCCAGGGAGTAGGTCAGCAGAGGCTGCTCCTGGGGAACCAGATAGGTGAAGTAGTAGGAGGAATTGTTGCCATACTGCCACAGCACGCCCGTCTGGAAGGCGAACTTGCGGGAGGAATCCTGGTTGAGATCCTTCTTCTTGATGGACCACACAGCCTCGCCATTGACGATCTTCTCAAAGGAGAATTCCTTTTCCACCATAATGGCTTCGCTGTCGGCATACACCACATAGGGGTAATCGGCGTAGGCGATCTTCTGCAGGCAGGCGTTGTTCCAGGTGTAGTAGTAGTGGGTATTGTGCATGCGGAAGTCTTCGGCATAGTCCTTCTGCTCATCGGTGTAGGCGCTGTTGACGATCAGAATGGCAACGCCGTTCTGGTCAAAGTAGGGCGCCGAATCCACGCCGCTGAAGGGGATGAGCTGCGCCTGGCAGGTTTCCCGATCCAGGATGAACAGGGAGTCGCCCTGGTTGTACATGGCGTAGCGGTCGTCCATGGAGGGATAGTAGCCCGCCTTGTTGGTCTTCATTTCGTAGAGCTTTTCGTTCACGGTGTCGATGTAGATCAGCGAGCCGCTCCCGACGATCCAGTAGCCATTGGCAGATTTGTATACAGACACGGAGAAGTAGCCGTATTCGGAATTCTCAATGCCCAGGTCTGTTTGCAGGAGGGCATAGAGCCGGGTGGTGGCATCGTCAGCCACCGTGCCGAAGTAGAATCCGGTCTTGGAGGTCAGCAGAACGTCCTTGCCATCGTCATAGAGCGTGGCAACGCGCTCGGTGGACATATAGTAGTCCACGGCCTCAGGGTCGGTGCGCAGGAGGTATTCCTTTTCGGAGAAATACTTGTCCAGCACCTCGGCTGCGCAAATGTGCTGCGCCGCGGCCACCACGTCACCATTGGTGTAGAAGGGCACGGTCAGGGGCTGCCCCCAGGTGTGGCCGCATTCGGCACAGGTGGCGGGCTCGGTCTGCGTGGCAACGCTGTATGCATGGGAGAAGCCGGGCACGATTTCGCCGCAGCGGGTGCAGGTCTTTTCTTCCTCGCAGTTGGTGTTCACGCACTCATGTCCCAGCGCCTTCGTGCGCAGGTTTTCCTGCACAATGGCATCGCAGGTGGTGCAGCGCACCTCGCCCGTGCGGCCTTCAGCCTTGCAGGTGGCAGCCTTTGCACCCACGGGTTCGCCGGGGGTGTGGGCGGCGACGGGGATGGTCTCGTTCTCCTGCAAAAGAGAGTTGCAGGTCAGGCAGCGAATTTCGCCCGTGCGTCCCTCCTTGGTGCAGGTGGCTGCCCGAGCCTTCTGGGGCTCACCGGGGGTATGCCCCAGCGCGGGGATGGCCTCGCCCTGCTCCAGAACGGTGTTGCAGCGGGTGCAGAGGATATCCCCGGTGTAGCCTTCGCCGGTGCAGGAGGGATATTGGACGTAAAGGCGATCCGTCATGGCCTCATGCCCGGTGGCGGGAATGGTCTCGCCAGGGAGGACCATGGTATCGCAGGCAACGCAGTAGGCATCGCCGGAGAAGCCGTCCTCCGTGCAGGTGGCGGCAATGCGGTTGACGTAATTCACCTGCTGGTGGGGGATCATCTCGATCACGGTGCCGGTTTCCAATACGGCGTCGCAATCGGCACATTGGAGGTCGCCGGAATAGCCCGCCGTGGTGCAGGTGGGTTCGAAGACATTGGCGAGGATGGTGTTCTTGTGGCTACAGCTGCAGCCGGACAAAACGAGGGTCAAAAGAAGGAACAGAACAAACAGAGCCGTGCGCTTATGCAGATGTATTCTCATGGGAACGCTCCTTTGAGGTTGTTGATATAAGTATAGCAGAAACAGGCGAATTGTCAATTGTGAAACTGCTCATGATGCGGGTCACGCTCTGCATTTCCCGCCCTGCTGCTTGCATATGCACCTGTAGGGGCGATCTGTGATCGCCCGCCCGCCGCATTTAACCACAGTAGGCTCTTAAGAACTTCTCAACAAAAGTCGTAACAGGGTCGTTCCACCAGGTGCCGCCGCCGTGACCTTCGCCTTCCAGCTCAATGTAGGTGACTTCTTTGCCTGCATCCAGTAAGAGCTGGTAGAGCCGGCGGGACTGCTCCACATTCACCAGCTCGTCCTCGGTGCCGTGCAGCAGAAGCACGGGCGGCACGGGGCGTTCGGCGCTGATGTAGCGCTGACAGGAAGCCTCCTCAGCCTGATCCCAGGAGGTGAGCAGATTGCCGGCAGGCCCATCCGGCTTAAGCTTGGTCAGGTCGGAGGGAGCGAAGAAGCTCACCACGCCCCGGAAGGGATAGCCGGTTGTCAGGGCGGTCATCAGGGCAAGGTGTGCGCCGGAGGAATCCCCCATAATGAACACGTTGTTCAGATCCATGTGGAATTGCTCGGCAATCGTGGGCAGAAAGGCCAGCGCGGCCTGAATATCCTCAAGCGGCGCGGGATATTTGGCGAGGGTGGATTCGCGATATTGTACATCCACCACCACAAAGCCCCGCTGCGCAATGCGGCTGTGGTTGATGATCCCGTTGTACATCTCCTGTCGGTGCCAGGCCGAGCCGGGAATGTTGATCACCACGGGCAGGCGAAGGTCGGCAGGCCATTCACGGCGATAGGGGATGATCAGCTGCAATTTGCGGTCAATGCCATTGATGGTTTGGTAGACCACATCCGGGACATAAAGCCATTCCTGCTCAACAGCAGGGATATGAATTACTTTTTTCATTGTCATTTCCCCTTCCTTGCCACCAGCAAAAACCTGTGGGTCACGCCGTCAATGCTCCTGCCCTGGTCGAGGGTCTCCTGCGCGGCAAACAGCTGCTCTTTGCACCTCTCTACCGAGAATCCCGGGAACTCCCACTCGATGATGCGGGCAAACCACACCAGCGCGCCCACGTCGTAGAAGCGGATGGGCGGGAAGGCCTCCTGCGCCTCCAGAATGGTGAAGCCTGCCTGTTCAAACTTTTCCCGGGCAATGGCCAGGTACTGCTCCGGGAACGGCATGGGTGTGCCGGGGAGAAGCTGCTCCACCAGCGCCCGGTCGTTCTCCGCACCCACCTGCTGGGTGATGAACACCCCGCCGGGTTTCAGCACGCGGAAGATCTCTGCTGGGTTGAAGTCCCCGTGTCGGTTGATCACCAGGTCAAAGCTCTCCTTCGGCCAGGGCAGCGCACCGCTGCCATCGGCCTGGCGGAAGTCAATGCCCAGGGGCAATAGCGTGTCCTTGCACAGCTGCACATTGGGCGGGTAGGCCTCGGTGGCCGCCAGCAGCTGGCAGGGATGCCCCAACCCCAGCAGGAATTCCCCGCCCCCGGTGTCGATGTCCAGCAGGCGGGTCTCCGGCTTCAGGTGCTGCAAAATGGTCGCCCGGTAGTCCCAGGGCAGCCCCTCGCCCTCGGTGTACCTGCCTTCAATGTGTGAAAAATCCCAGCCCTTGATGTGGGCGATGCGCTCTTCCTCCAGCCAATGCTGGAATAATTCATTCTGTTTCATATACCTACTCCTTTTCCATTATTATAGAAGAAAACGCCTCCCCGTGCAACACACTCAATTCCGAATTCCGCATTCATAATTCCGAATTTTTGACATATCCTATCCTGTGTGGTAGAATGGGACTGGAAACGTTTCCAGTCGAGGAGGCAAGCCATGCAGAACGGTACGATGCTCCAGGGGTTCCAATGGGAGCTGCCTGCGGATGGACGCTGGTGGCGGGTGCTGACCCGCCGCGCTTTTGCGCTGCACCGGCAGGGGTTCACGGCTATCTGGCTGCCCCCGGCCACCAAGGGCAGCGGCGGCAGCACCGACGTGGGCTATGGCGTGTATGACCTCTACGACCTGGGCGAGTTCATGCAGCGGAAAACCATCCGCACCAAATACGGCACCCGGGAGGACTACCTGGAGGCCATCCGTGCCCTGCAGGCCGCTGGTGTGCAGACCCTGGCCGATGTGGTGCTGAACCACAGGATGGGCGCCGATGAGCGGGAGACCGTCACCGTCATCGAGGACGACCCGGAACACCGGGACATCCCCGGCACGGCGGAGCGCACGGCCAACGTACACACCCGCTTCACCTTCCCCGGCAGAAAGGGCAAGTACAGCGATTTTGTGTGGGATCACACCTGCTTCACCGCTGTGGACTGGGATGAAAACACGAAACAGAACGGTCTCTTCCGCTTCAAGGGCAAGGAATGGATGCCCGATGTGGACGGCGAAAAGGGCAATTACGACTACCTCATGGGCGCGGATGTGGATATGGGCAGCGCCCAGGTGGTGGAGGAGCTGCACCGCTGGGGCAAGTGGTACGCGGACACTACCGGCGTGGATGGTTTCCGGCTGGACGCGGTGAAGCACATCAGCGCCGCCTTCTACCGGGACTGGCTCCCGGCCATGCGCCAGCACACCGGGCGGGAACTGTTTGCCGTGGGGGAGTATTGGCAGCATGGTGTTTCGCCCCTCTTGCACTACCTCGCCCAGGTGCAGGACGCCATGTGCCTGTTCGATGTGCCGCTGCACCAGCACCTGTTCGAAGCGTCCCGTGGCCAGTTCGACATGAGCAAGCTGTTTGAGGGCACGCTGGTGGGCTGCCGGCCCTACCAGGCCGTGACCTTTGTGGACAACCACGATACCCAGCCCGGCCAGTCCCTGGAAAGCTGGGTGGAGCCCTGGTTCAAGCCCGCCGCCTATGGGCTGATCCTGCTGCGCTCCTTCGGCTACCCCTGCGTGTTCTGGGGCGATGTGGCGGGCATCCCCACCCGGAGGATCGTCCCGGTGGCCGCGCTGCCGCTGCTTCTGCGCCTGCGCCGCACCCATGCCTATGGTCACGAACACGACTACTTCGACCACCCGGAGATCATCGGCTTCACCCGCGAAGGCGATGCGGAAATGCCCGGCAGCGGCCTGGCGTTCCTCTGCACCAACGGCGCAGGCGGCGAAAAGCGCATGTATATAGGAAGAAACTTCGCCGGGCGCACGCTGCATTGCGTGCTGGGCGGCCAGCGGGACGTGCGCATCGACGGGGAAGGCTGCGGCGTGTTCCAGGTGAAGGAGCGCGGCACCAGCGTCTACCTGCCCCGCATGACCGCCGCAGAATATTTGCGCTATAATCAGAAAAAAGTTGCTGAATTTGCCCTGGAAAGCCGCCGACAGGCCCTGTGGCTGGCGCAAAAAGGGGCAAAAAACAGCGGAAAACGCAATGGTTGATGTACAATCTGGTCAAACGGACACCAGAAGCAAATGTTTTTGAATCCATTACGGTGCAAGGCTTTGAAGTTCGCAAAAAACCTCAAAAAAATTGCAAAAAGGTGTTGACAAACCGTTTGAAATTTGGTATTATATCAAAGCTGCCTCGCGAGAGCGGGGGAGCGGATGAACCTTGAAAACGATACAGAAACGATATAACGCAAGTAAAGAGACAGATGATTCCGAATGAGTTTGTCTGACAGGGTAAAAGCTGTGAGATAAGATAAAGGATTAAACGTAAGAGTTTGATCCTGGCTCAGGACGAACGCTGGCGGCGTGCTTAACACATGCAAGTCGAGCGGAGACATCAGTCGGAAGTTTTCGGATGGAAGATTGATGTTTTAGCGGCGGACGGGTGAGTA
>JAFTPN010000044.1 GCA_017463245.1 Clostridia bacterium | reverse complement strand
TCACGCCCCCGCACCCCAGCGCAACACGGATGGACGCCACGTTATCGTTGTGGATCGTAACCAGAACACGGTCGATCCCCTTCTGTCTGGCCTCGCGCAGCATCCCTTTCAGCAGCAGCTTGCCGTATCCGCGATTGCGCGCATCAGGCGCAATGGCATATCCGATGTGGCCACCGGCTACCCGCAGGCTATCGGTCAGGGCATGGCGCATCTTTCCCATACCCACAGGCTTCCCCTCGGCATAAAGCCAATAGGTCGTCTGCGGCACCTTCCAGCCATCCTCGATCTCCGTTTTCTCTGCACTTTCAGCGCACCTGGCGCACCAATGCCGAAACTCCTCAAACGTCATGCCAGCCGCGCTATTGATGAACCCGTTCTCATCCTTGGGCAGCGTTTGCAGGAAATCATACGCATCGCGTCCATCATGCGCTGTCAGCTTTTTCAGCTCAATGCTCATATGGCATTTCTCCCTTTTCTTTTTTCTCATTATACTTAGGTGAAAATAAAAAGGCAACCCCTATTCCCGAAGGAAGAAGGGTTGCCGTTGTTTGTTATCGCCTAAGAAATCAGCTTACGCGGAAATCTTAGCCCTTGATAGCAGCCTGAGCGGCGGCCAGACGGGCGATCGGCACACGGAAGGGAGAGCAGGACACATAGTCCAGGCCGATCTTGTGGCAGAACTCAACGGAAACGGGGTCGCCGCCGTGCTCGCCGCAGATGCCGTAGTGCAGGTTCTTGCCAGAGGCCTTGCCCTTGGAGATGGCCATTTCCATCAGCTTGCCAACGCCATTCTGGTCCAGCTTGGCGAAGGGATCGTTCTCATAGATCTTGGCCTCGTAGTAGGCGTTCAGGAACTTGCCGGCGTCGTCACGGGAGAAGCCGAAGGTCATCTGGGTCAGGTCGTTGGTGCCGAAGCAGAAGAACTCAGCTTCCTGAGCCACTTCGTCAGCGGTCAGGCAGGCACGGGGGATCTCGATCATGGTGCCGACTTCGTACTTCAGCTCGGTGCCGGAGGCAGCGATGACTTCGTCAGCGGTCTTGACCACAACGGCCTTCACGTACTTCAGTTCCTTCACGTCGCCAACCAGGGGAATCATGATCTCGGGAACGATGTTCCACTCGGGATGACGGCCCTTCACAGCCAGAGCAGCCTTGATGACGGCCTTGGTCTGCATGGCGGCGATTTCAGGATAGGTCACAGCCAGACGGCAGCCACGGTGACCCATCATGGGGTTGAACTCGTGCAGGGAGGCAATGATGTCCTTGATCTGCTGCACGGTCTTGCCCTGAGCGGCGGCCAGAGCGGCAATGTCTTCCTCGGTGGTGGGCACGAACTCGTGCAGCGGGGGATCCAGGAAGCGGATGCACACGGGGTGCTCTTCCATGGCCTCGTACAGGCCCTCGAAGTCAGCCTGCTGCATGGGCTCGATCTTGGCCAGGGCGGCCTCGCGCTCTTCAACGGTGTCAGAGCAGATCATCTCGCGGAAGGAAGCGATACGGCCTTCCTCGAAGAACATATGCTCGGTACGGCACAGGCCGATGCCCTCGGCGCCCAGCTGACGAGCCTTGATGGCGTCGCGGGGAGAGTCGGCATTGGTGCGAACCTTCAGGGTGCGATACTGGTCAGCCCAAGCCATGATGCGGCCGAACTCGCCAGCGATCTCGGCGTCCTTGGTGGGGATCAGGCCAGCGTAGATGTTGCCGGTGGAGCCGTCCAGGGACAGTTCATCGCCCTCGTGGAAGGTCTGGCCAGCCAGGGTGAAGACCTTGTTCTCTTCATCCATGTTGATCTCGGTGCAGCCGGACACGCAGCAGGTACCCATGCCACGAGCCACAACGGCAGCGTGAGAGGTCATGCCGCCGCGCACGGTCAGGATGCCCTGAGCAGCCATCATGCCCTCGATGTCTTCGGGAGAGGTCTCCAGACGGACCAGAACGACCTTCTCGCCGCGGGCAGCCCATTCCTTGGCGTCCTCAGCGGTGAACACGATCTTACCAGCAGCAGCGCCAGGGGAAGCAGGCAGAGCCTTGCCGATGGCGGTAGCGGCCTTCAGAGCCTTGGGGTCGAACTGGGGATGCAGCAGGGTGTCCAGGTTACGGGGATCGATCATGGACACGGCCTTCTTCTCGTCGATCATGCCTTCGTCCACCAGGTCGCAGGCGATCTTCAGAGCGGCGGGAGCGGTACGCTTGCCGTTACGGGTCTGCAGCATGTAGAGCTTGCCGTTCTCAACGGTGAACTCCATGTCCTGCATGTCGCGATAGTGGTCTTCCAGGATGGCGCAAACCTTCTGGAACTGCTCGAAGGCAGCGGGGAACTTGTTGGCCATCTCGGAGATGGGCATGGGAGTACGCACGCCAGCCACAACGTCTTCGCCCTGGGCATTGGTCAGGAACTCGCCCATCAGGCCGCGCTTGCCGGTGGCGGGGTCGCGGGTGAAAGCAACGCCGGTGCCGCAATCGTCGCCCATGTTGCCGAAGGCCATGGACTGAACGTTAACAGCGGTGCCCCAGGAATAGGGGATGTCGTTCTCACGGCGATAGATGTTGGCGCGGGGGTTGTCCCAGGAACGGAACACGGCCTTCACAGCGCCCATCAGCTGCTCCTTGGGATCGGAGGGGAAATCCTCGCCGATCTTGGACTTGTACTCGGCCTTGAACTGGTTGGCCAGCTCCTTCAGGTCGTCAGCGGTCAGTTCGACGTCCTGGGTCACGCCCTTGGCTTCCTTCATTTCGTCGATCAGCTGCTCGAAGTACTTCTTGCCGACTTCCATAACCACGTCGGAGTACATCTGGATGAAACGGCGATAGCAGTCATAGGCCCAACGGGGGTTGCCGGACTTGGCAGCCAGAACCTCGACCACTTCCTCGTTCAGGCCCAGGTTCAGGATGGTGTCCATCATGCCGGGCATGGAAGCGCGGGCGCCGGAGCGAACGGAGACCAGCAGGGGGTTCTCCTTGTCACCGAACTTCTTGCCGGTGATGCCCTCCAGCTTCTCAACATACTCCATGATTTCAGCCTGGATGTCAGGATTGATCTGACGGCCGTCCTCATAGTACTGGGTGCAGGCTTCAGTGGAAATGGTAAAGCCCTGGGGAACAGGCAGGCCAATGTTGGTCATCTCGGCCAGGTTGGCGCCCTTGCCGCCCAGAAGCTCACGCATCGTGCCGTTACCTTCGGTGAAAAGGTACACAAACTTCTTCGCCATGGGAAACAACTCCTCCTCATAGGTTTTATGCAAGGGGTTATCCCCTTGCATGGACATAGCCTGACAAGGCGCTTGTTATCGCCCGCCAGACTGATCCTTCATATATCGGTAAAATGATACCATCATTTTTCCCTTTTGGCAAGATGTTATCCGCCTTTGAAATCGGATTTCGTGAAAATATTTGCAATGATAGCGTTTACAATTCGCCACAAATCCCCTTTTGCACCTCTGCCGAAGAAAAATAATTCGTGATTGCAAGAAAATGGATATTCCCGGCGTTATCTGTGTGTACTCTTCCTCAAAGGAGGCATCCCCATGCTCCGTTCGGTGCGCTACCCCCATCGGCGCCACGCCCAGCCCGGCTTTATCATCCCCGCCGTGCTGTGTGTGCTGTTTTCCCTCCTGACCATCATGATGTTCACCGGCTACTGGCCGACCCACCACAATGCCTACAATTCCTTTGTCCGTCAGGCCTGTTCCTGGCTGGAGGGGCGGCTGGACATCCCCGGCGGCGAGAGCCTCACCTGGCTGGAGCTGGCCATCGTGGACGGCAAGTATTATGTCACCTTCCCGCCCTTTCCCTCCTATGTGCTGCTGCCCTTCGCTGCCATCTGGGGCTTGGACACGCCCGACGCCTGGCTGGCGCTGATCATCACCGCCGTGGGCGTTGTCTACGCCTGCCTGATCTACCAGCGCTGCTGCCGCGACCAGCATGGCCTGTTCTGGGTACTATTCCTCTTTCTCGGCACAGGATATCTCTTCATCGGTATGAATGCCTGGGTGTGGTTCTTTGCCCAGAACCTGTGCTTCACCCTATCCCTCATGGCCATCTACCACGCCCTGCGCGGGCAGGGCACCACTTCCCTCGCCTGCTGGGCTGCCGCTGTCGGCTGCCGCCCCATGGTGGGGTTGTATCTCCCCTTCCTGCTCTGGCTGCTCTACCGCCACCAGCGCCGCGCTTATCCTCACGATGCACCCTGGCGCATCATCCTGCGCCGCTGGTACTGGTTCATCCTTCCCGCGCTGCTGGGCGGCTCCTATATGCTGTTGAACCACCTGCGCTTCGGCAGCGTGCTGGAGTTTGGTCACAACTTCCTGCCGGAATTCCTCCGTGCCGAGAACGGCCAGTTCAGCCTGACCTACATCTGGGACAACATTCTTGCCCTGCTGCGACTGCCGGAATGGAACGGCGTAGAAAAGCCCCTGACCTTCTTCAAGATCAACGGCATGGCCTTCTACCTCACCAATCCGCTGCTGATCACCATCTTCATCGCCTGGGTCTGCGCCCTGCGCCACCACCGCCGCCAGTCAAAACCTTTGTTGATTCTCCTGCCGGTGCTGAGCCTCGCCTACATCCTCATCATCTGCGCCCACCGCACCCTGGGCGGCTGGCACTTCGGCAACCGATACCTGCTGGATGTGATGCCCTGGCTGTTCTTTGGCCTCCTGCATTGGAAGCCGCGCAGCCAGCAATTCGCCACCTGGAACCTTCCCTTCGCCCTGTTCGCCACGGCCATGAACCTTATCGGCGCGGTGGTCACCTACAACAAATGGATATAAAAAATCGATCCCCCTACCGCAATGGTAAGGGGATCGCAGTATGTCAAATAAACTTAGGAGGTGTCGGAGGCGCCGCAGCGCCTCTGACTGTAATCGTATCCGGCGGCTTTGCCGACGGGGCGGGTCGTTTCCGGCTTTGCCGGAAACTTTCCTTACGCGAAGGAACGGCCGTGGACGGCGCTTGCGCCGGACACAGTGACGGAGCGCAATCTCTCAAAAAAGTGGCTCCGCCACTTTTTTGACACGCAGCAATCCCCCTACCGCAGTGGTAAGGGGATCGTTGCTTGTTGGATTATTCCGCCTTTTCAGCTTCCGCCGTCTGGACGGGAGTCTCGGTGTCCTTCTTGGCGTCACCCTGCTTGGCGGCCTCGCGGGCAGCCTTGGCAGCCAGCGCAGCCTGGATCTTCGCCTCCATCTCAGGGGTGCGGGCGGGTTTCACCTTGGCATCCTCGGGATTCACAGCCAGCACAGCCTCGGGCGTGGTGCCCACCTTGGCATGGCGGTCGCGGGTGTGCTCGCGCACCTTCATGGTGATGCACTTCTTGGGGCACTTGGCAGCGCAGGCGCCGCAGCCGGTGCAGGCAGAGGTGATCTCGTGGGGCTGCTTCTTTTCGCCAATGATGGCCTCAAACTGGCACTGGCGCTTGCACATGCCGCAGCCAATGCACTCTTCAGGGGTGATCTCGGCGATCTTCCGATCGTCCCAGTCCGCCCAGATGGCGTTGGTGGGGCAAGCCTCGGCACACATCATGCAGCCGACACACTTCTCCATGTCGATGATGGGCAGATTGTTCTCCATCTTGATGGCGCCGAACTTGCAGGCAATGGCGCAGCGTTCGCAGCCAATGCAGCCCACCCGGCAGTTATCGCTGACCAGGTAGCCTTCCTCGGCAGCACGGCACATCAGGCGCACAGGGCGGGTCACAGGCTGCAGGTCGAGCACGCTCTTGGGGCAGGCAGCCACGCACTTGCCGCAGGCCTTGCACTTATCCTCGTCCACCACGGCGATCTTCTTATGCTCGTCGATATGGATGGCGTCGAAGGGACAGG
The DNA here is from genome assembly GCA_017463245.1 of Clostridia bacterium. Lineage (GTDB taxonomy): Bacteria > Bacillota > Clostridia > Christensenellales > Aristaeellaceae > UBA11524. The sequence goes on along the minus strand of JAFTPN010000044.1, from coordinate 9,524 downwards.
CCTTCACGCAGGTACCCAGACCCAGGCAGGCATACTTGCAGGCACGGTTGCCGTCGCTGACCAGCGAGGCAGCCACGCAGTCCTGAATGCCGGTATAGTTGAACTTGGTTTTGCAGCGGTCAATGTCGCCCTGGCAGATGACCTTCGCCACCAGTCGGGCAGAGGCATCAGCGGGTTCCACGCCCATCACAGCAGCGATGGCGTCAGCAGCCTCAGGGCTGCACACAGGGCAGGCGTTCACAGGAGCTTTGCCAGCGGCAATGGCATCCGCACAGCCGTCGCAGCCGGGATAGCCGCAGCCGCCGCAGTTGGCGCCGGGCAGCAGCTCGCGCACCGCATCACGGGTGGGGTTGCTGGGCACAGCAAACACCTTGGAGGTCAGCGTCAGCAGTCCGCCAAACAGCAGACCCATGCCGCCAAGCACAAGGGCGGCGTACAAAATATCCATGTCGTTACCTCCCCTTTTACTTGATCAGCCCGCCGAAGCCAGCAAAGGCAACGGCCATCAGGCCAGCGGTAATCAGCGCACCGGGGAAACCATCCATCCACTTGGGCATTTTGGAAAGGCTCAGCCGCTCGCGGATGCAGGCAAACAGCAGCATGGCCAGGGTAAAGCCCAGGGCAGCGCAGCAGCCGTTCAGGGTGCTTTCCAGCAGGTTGTAAGCCAGGTCGGAGTTCAGGATGGCCACGCCCAGCACAGCGCAGTTGGTGGTGATCAGGGGCAGATACACGCCCAGGGACTGGTACAGCGAGGGAGACATCTTTTTCAGCGCCATCTCCACCACCTGCACCAGCACGGCGATGACCAGGATAAACGCAATGGTCTTCATGTACACGAGATCGAAGGGAACCAGCAGGTAGTGCTCCACGATCCACGTTACAAAGGAGGCCAGCGTCATCACGAAGGTCACGGCCAGGCCCATGCCCAGCGCGGTATCGAACTTCTTGGACACACCCAGGAAGGGGCAGATGCCCAGGAACTTGTTCATCACAAAGTTGTTGACCAGAAGGCCGCCGACCAGAATCGTCAGATAGCTATTCATGCCAGCTCCTCCTTCTTGGCAGCGGACTTCTTCGCCGCCATGTTCTTGATGGCGTTCACCAGCGCCAGCAGCAGACCCAGGGTCACGAAGCCGCCGGGAACATTCAGCATAATGCCCATGGGCTGATAGCTTTCGGGCATGATCTGCGCACCGAAGATGGTGCCAGCGCCCAGCAGCTCGCGGATGCAGCTGAGGATGGTGATGGCGCAGGTAAAGCCAAGACCCATGCCCAGGCCGTCAGCGATGGAGGCCACGGGGCCATTCTTGAAGGCAAAGGCTTCCGCGCGGGCAAAGATGATGCAGTTCACCACGATCAGCGGAATGTACATGCCCAGGGATGCGCTCAGGTCAGGCAGGTATGCCTTCAGGATCATTTCCAGAATGGTCACGAAGGATGCAATGACCACGATGAACGCGGGGATGCGGATCTTGTCCGGGATCGCCTTGCGCAGCAGGCTGATGAACAGGTTGGAGCACACCAGCACGAAGGTGGTGGCCAGACCCATGCCGATGCCGTTGGAGGCAGCGGTGGTAATGGCCAGGGTGGGACACATACCCAGCATGAGGGTAAAGGTGGGGTTCTCCCAGATCAGGCCATTCAGAAAAGTACTGAAGAAACCCTTCTTCTCGTTAGCCATGCTTCTTCACCTCCCCAAAGGGCTTGGGCGTGGTGAACTTGTCGATCATGGGGGTCACCACGTTCATAAACAGGATCGCAAAGCTGCAGCCTTCCGGATAGGAGGCGAAGGCGCGGATTACAAACAGCAGAATGCCGCAGCCCACGCCGAAGATGATCTTGCCAATGCCCGTCACAGGGCTGGTGGCGTAGTCGGTCGCCATGAAGAAGGCGCCCAGCATCAGGCCACCGGCGAAGATCTGGTACACGGCCATCTGCGCGCCGTCCTTGATGAGGTAGCACACAAACACCGTGCCGATGAAGGTCACCGGGATGCGCCAGTCGATGATGCCGCGCAGGAGCATATACAGACCGCCGGCAATGATGGCCAGCTTGCAGGTCTCGCCCAGCACGCCGCCGCAGTTGCCGATCACCAGGTTCCACAGGTCCATGTCCGCAGGTACGGTGCCAGCACCCAGCAGCGCCAGGGGCGTGGCGGTGGACACAGCGTCAACAGCGTAATTGGTCTGGGGATAGGTGGACATCAGGCTGGACCAGCTCACAAACAGGATGGCGCGAGCCGTCAGCGCAGGGTTCATGAAGTTGGAGCCGATGCCGCCGAAGATCTGCTTCACCAGCACGATGGCGATGATGCCGCCCACCACAGCCAGCCACACAGGGGCATTGGCAGGCAGGTTGTAGGCCAGCAGGAGACCGGTCACCACAGCGCTCCAGTCACCGATGGTGGACTTTTCCTTGGCGGCCTTCTGATACACAAACTCAGCCAGCACGCAGGTGATCACGGAAGCTGCGATCAGCATGGCCGCATTGGCGCCATACAGGATGATGCCTGCAATACCGGCGGGAGCCAGCGCCAGGCAAACCTCCTGCATGATGCGCTGCGTGGACGCTCTGTCCCGCAGATGCGGAGAGGAGGAAACTGCCAGATTCTTTTGCATGAACTTAATCCTCCTTCTTCTCAGCCGCCTGCTTGCGGCGGTTGTTGATCACTTTCTTGGCCGTGCGGCAGGACTGGGTCAGGCTGCGCTTGGCGGGGCAGACAAAGGTGCAGGCGCCGCACTCCATGCAGTTCATCACGCCCTGCTTCTCAGCCTCGTCAAAACGCTGCGCACGGGAGAGGGCGTCCAGCTTGGCGGGCATGAGCTTCATGGGGCAGGCACGCAGGCAGCGGCCGCAGCGGATGCAGGCGCTCTCCATGGGTTCCTTGGCCTCTTCGCCCAGCGCCAGAATGCCGGAGCAGCCCTTGGTCACAGGGATATCGGTGCGGGCAATGGCCATGCCCATCATGGGGCCGCCGTAGATCAGCTGCTTCACGCCCTGCTGCACACCGCCGCAGGCATCCAGCATCTGCTCCACGGTGGAGCCAATGCGCACCATGAAGTTGCCGGGCTTCTCCACCAGGCCGCCCACGGTGGTCACCCGCTCGATCAGCGGTCGACCCTCGCACACAGCCTGCTGAATCGCGTAGATGGTGCCCACATTGCACACCACAATGCCCACATCCAGGGGCAGGCCGCCAGCGGGAACCTTGCGCTTGGTCAGGGCATACACCAGCTGCTTTTCACCGCCCTGGGGATAGCGCACGGGCAGCGCCTTCACGCTGATGCCTTCCTTGGCCGCAGCCGTCAGGGCAGCCACAGCATCGGGCTTGTTGTCCTCAATGCCGATGATGGCTTCCTTGATGCCCAGCGCCTTCATCACAATGCTGACGCCGTGGATGATCTGCTCGGCCTTCTCCAGCATCAGGCGATGGTCAGCCGTCAGGTAGGGCTCGCACTCAGCGCCGTTGATGAGCAGCTTCTCAATGGTCTTGCCCTCGGCAGGATTCAGCTTCACCGCCGTGGGGAAGGTGGCGCCGCCCAGACCCACGATGCCAGCCTCCGCCACGATCTTGCGCAGCTCGTCAGCCGTGAGCGCATCGGGATTGGCCGCAGGGGACAATTCCACCCATTCTTCCTTATAGTCGTTGTCGATGATCACCGCGGGTACAGCCACGCCGCTGGCCAGCAGGCAGGGCTGTACATCCCACACCTTGCCGGAAACAGAAGCATGAATGTTGGCAGACACATAGCCGCCAGCCTCGCCGATCACCTGACCGATCTTGACCTGATCGCCCTTTTTCACCAGCGCCTTGGCAGGAGCGCCGATATGCTGGGACAGCGGGATGATGACCCGGGGCGGCGCAGGCAGCTTCACAATGGCGTTGCCGCCGTTGACACTCTTGCCATTCACGCTCTCATGCGGATGAACGCCGCCGGGAAACATACGGGATCCAAACACGGGTATAGGTCCCCCTTCCAAATTGATTCTACATTGACAAACAAGCGTGACAAACACGCATGCATACTCACACGAGCCTATTATAGCACACTTTTGCAGCCCGCGCACCCATAATATTAATGTAAAACCTGTTTATTTTTTGTCATTCTTGGTAAATTACGCTCTCAAATCGGCTGCTTTATCCAGCATCAGCGCAGCATGGGCGCGGGCGCTGGCTTCGCTGCCATCGGCTCCGCCCATCATCCGGGCGACCTCGCCAATGCGCTCGTCCTTGTCCAGCATCCGCACAGAGGTGTTGGTTCTCCCCTCCTCCACCCGCTTTTCCACCAGGAACTGATGGTGCGCCATGGCGGCGATCTGCGGCAGGTGCGTCACGCAAATGACCTGGCGGGAACGGGCGATCAGCGCCATCTTCTCCGCCACCACCTGCGCCATGCGACCGCTGATGCCCGTGTCGATCTCGTCGAACACCATGCAGCCAACGCCGCCATGCTCTGCCTCCAGGGACTTGATGGCCAGCATCAGGCGGGAAAGCTCGCCGCCGGAGGCGATCTTCGACAGGGGCTTCATGGGTTCGCCGGGGTTGGGCGAGATCATGAACTCCACCGTGTCGTCGCCGATGGGCTGGGGCATGGGCTGCTTGCCCTCCGGCTTGGGGGCGAAGGCCACCTGGAACACGGTCTTTTCCATGCCCAGGTCAGCCAGCTGGGTCATCATGTTCTTTTCAAACTGCTGCGCCAGCGCCCTGCGGGATTCCGTCAATTGCCGTGCCAGGCCGCGATAGGCCGCCAGCAGCTTCTTGTGCTCGGCGCCCAGCGCCGCCACCTGCTGATCCATGGAGGCGTAGTTGTCGTACTCCTCCTGCATCTTTTCCTGCTCGGCCAATATCACCGGGATGCTCTCGCCATACTTGCGCTCCAGGCGGCGGATCAGGTCGAGACGGGTCTCCACATAGTCAGCCCGCGCCGGATCGAACTCGCCGTTCTCGATGATATCCGCCAGCTCGTAGCCCACTTCTTCCAATTCATAATAGGCCGACTCACACCGCGCTGCCAGGTTCTTATAGTTTTCGCCCAGGTTGGCCAGGCCATTCAGCGCAGCAGCGGCACTTTTCAGCTTTACCAGCAGGGATTCGCTGTCCTCCCCGGCGGAAATGGCCTGATGCGCCAATTGCACCGCCGTGGCGATCTTCTCCGAGTGTCGGAAGCGCTCCTTCTCCTGGGTCAGCTCTTCTTCCTCGCCGGCTTTCAGCTTGGCCTTGTTCAATTCGTCCAGGGATTTTTTCAGCGTTTCCATGCGGTAGTGCTTCTGCTCGTTTTCCTTCACCAGCTTTGCATACCGCCGATGGTTGACGATAAAGGCCTGATAGGCCGCTTCCACCTGCGCCCGCAGCTGCTGGTGATCTTCATCGCCGCTCTCGTCCAGAAAGCGCAGATGATAGCGGGGATCCATCAGGAACTGCCCCTCGTGCTGGCCGTGAACGTCCATCAAAAGCGCCGCCAGTTCCTTCAGCACCGCCACGGGCATCACCACACCGCAGATGCGGCACAGGTTGCGCCCGCTGCGGCTGATCTCGCGATACAGCGTCACCACACCGTCGAAGTCGATCTCCTGCTTTTGCAGGAATTCAGCCACCTCGCGGCTATCCGGCGCCTCAAACACCGCTTCCACCCAGGCCTTGTCCGTGCCCGTGCGGATCAGCTCCCGGTCGGCGCGGCCGCCCAGCACCAGGTTCACCGCATCCACCACAATGGACTTGCCCGCGCCGGTCTCGCCCGTCATCACGTGGAGACCATCGGCAAAGTCCATGGTCAGCTCTTCGATGAGGGCGATATTATGCATCCTCATAGAAAGGATCATCTTGCATAGCTCCTTTGGTTGGGTGTTACTTCATCATTTCCTGAATGCGGGCGATCACGCCGGGGACTTCCTCGTTGCTGCGGATGATCAGCAAAATGGTGTTGTCACCCGCCAGGGAGCCGAGGATCTCCGGCCAATGCAGGCTGTCCAGCGCCTCGGCCGCCACATTGGCAGAGCCGGAAAGCGTCTTGACCACCACCAGATTGTTGGAGGATGCCACGCTCAGCACAGATTCCGCCAGCATGCGGATGAAGCGCTCGTTCAGGCCATTCTCAGCCTTGTCCGCCGTGGCATACTTATATGCACCATTGGGAGCCAGCACCTTCAAAAGCCGCAGCTCCTTGATGTCGCGGGACACGGTGGCCTGGGTCACCTGAATGCCGCGGGCACGCAGAGCTTCCGCCAGCTCCTCCTGGGTCTCCACATCCTTCTTTTCGATGATATCCAGAATGGCTACCTGTCGTACAGATTTCATAAGCACATCTCCTTCTGCTTCATGTCAGCGGCTCCACTCGGCCAGCTTATCCCTCACCAGCTGAAAGAACTGCGTGGGACGCGTCCTCACCAGCTGGATCTTTTCTTCTGCCTTGCGAATATTCACCCAGTCCCCGGCCTTCAGCAGCGCATAGCTCTGGCCGTCCACCTGCAGGGCGGCCTGCTGTTCAGCATCCGTGCCCAGCTCCAGGCGGATCTCCGCATTCCCCGGCACCACGCAGGGGCGATGCTGCAGGCTGTGGGCGCAGATGGGGGTGATCACCATGCAATCCACATGGGGCGACACGATGGGGCCGCCCGCCGAAAGCGAATAGCCCGTGGAACCCGTGGGCGTGGTCACCACCAGGCCGTCGGCCACATAGCGCCCGGCACGTTCGCCATCCACCAGGGCGTCCAGGGTGATCAGCCTTGCATACCCGCCGCGGCTCACCACCACGTCGTTCAGCGCCAGCCAGCGCTCTTTTTCAGTTTCCACGCTGAGCAGCCCCCGCTCCTCCAGGGTGTAGTCCCCTTCCAGCAGCTGGCGCAGCACATCCTCGATGTTCTCCGGCTCGGCCTCCGCCAGGAAGCCCACCCGCCCCAGGTTCACGCCCAGCAGCGGAACATTCCACTTCACCGCCGCCTGTGCGCCCCGCAGCAGCGTGCCATCGCCGCCCAGGGAGAGAACTGCATCCGGCTTCTCCTTTGCCTGAGAAAAGGGCGTAACGCCAGCAAGGCAGGCAGCAGCGTCCTCCTCTGCCTGCACCTTGATGCCCGCCCCCTGCAGGAACCGCGCCGCCTTGGCAGCGCAGGCCACGGCATCCTCGCGGCTGCCATGAACCATTAGGCCAATTCGTTCCATGCTGCATCTCCTTTCATACCATATGAAAGTATAGCACAAAGTGAATATTCATTCAAGCATATTCATGCAGGCAAGCATAAAAAAGAACAAGAGCCGGAAAGACGCTCTCCCCGGCTCTTGCCCATATTACTTCTTCATGTTTTCATGCGCCTGCGCCACCAGCTGGTGAATAACCTCCGGCGTGCAGGGCTCCTCTTCGCTGGTTTTCCTGGTGATCTTCGCCAGGAACTCAATGTTCCCCTCCGGGCCTGTGATGGGTGAATAATCCAGCGCCTGCACCTGCCAGCCAAAGCTGGGAGCAAAGTCCACAATGCTCTGGATCACATCCTCATGCACCTTGGGATCCCGCACCACGCCCTTCTTGCCCACGCGATCCTTCCCCGCCTCAAACTGGGGCTTGATCAGCGTGTAGAACACACCCTCGTCCCCCATCAGCTGAGCCGCCACCGGCAGGATCAGCTTGATGGAAATAAAGCTCACGTCCATTACCGTCACGGTGGGATGCAGCGGCACCTGCTCCGGTGTCAGGTAGCGGGCATTGGTGCGCTCCATCACGGTGACGCGTTCATCGTTGCGCAGCTTCCAGTCGAACTGGCCATAGCCCACGTCAATAGCATACACATGGCTGGCGCCGCTGCGCAGGCACACATCCGTGAACCCGCCGGTAGCAGCGCCGATGTCCATGCACACCTTCCCCGTCAGGTCGGCCTGAAAGGACTTGATGGCCTTCTCCAGCTTCAAGCCGCCGCGGCTGACGAAATTGTGCGCCGCGCCCCGCAGGATCAGCTCATCCTCCGGCTTCACGATCTCGCTGGCCTTGAGGATCTTCTTTTCGCCGATATACGCCAGTCCGGCCATGATGCTGGCCTGCGCCTTCTCGCGGCTCTCGCACAGGCCGCGGTTCACCAGCGCCACATCGGCGCGAACCTTTTCACTCATGCTTCTTGCCTCTCTTGCTTGCCAATACATGGCTGATGCGCCGTGCCATCTGCTCCGGCTCCAGCCCCAGATACTTCATCAATTGATCCCTGCGGCCATGCTGCACAAAGGTGTCAGCAATGCCGAAAGACAGCACCGGCCCAGGGATTTCCTCACCCACGCAGAAGGCGCTCACCGCGCTGCCGAAGCCGCCGGTCAGCATATGCTCCTCCATGGTGATGATGGGCTTGTCCGCCAGGGAACGCAGCATGTCCTCGTCCATGGGCTTCACGGTGGAGCAGTTCACTACCGCCGCGTCAATGCCCAGCCTGGCCAGCTCAGCGCGGGTGTCCAGCGCCTCCGCCACCATGGAACCCATGGCCAGCAGCACGCAGTCCGCGCCGTCCTCCAGCATCTCCCACTTTCCGGGGGTGAAGGTTGTATAGGGATACTTCTCACCCAGGTCGATGCTCTTGCGGCCGTAGCGGATGGCGCAGGGTGCATCGTGGTGCTGCGTCCAGCGCACCATGGCGCGAAGCTCGCCCAGGTCGCGGGGCGCCAGCACAGTCAGGTTCGGCACAGGCAGCATGGCCGCCAGGTCGTACACGCCATGATGGGTGGCGCCGTCCTCGCCCACAAGGCCTGCTCTGTCCAGCATGAAGGTCACGGGCAGCTTCTGCATGCACACATCGTGGATCAGCTGGTCATAGCTGCGCTGGAAGAAGGTGGCGTACACCGCAAAATAGGGCTTCATGCCGCCCGCCGCCAGGCCCGCCGCCATGGTCACCGCGTGTTCCTCGGCAATGCCCACGTCGATCATCCTGTCCGGGAATTCCTTCTGGAAGGCACTCAGTCCCGTGCCGCTGGGCATGGCTGCGGTGATGGTCACGATGCGCTCGTCCTCCCGCGCCATCTCCACCAGTTCCCGCGCCATGGTCTTGCCAAAGGAGGGCAGCGAGGATTTCTTCTTCAGCCAGCCCGTTTCCACATAGAAGGGCGGCGTGCCGTGGAAGATCTCCGGCCGCTCCTCTGCCTTGTCATAGCCATAGCCCTTGCGGGTCATCACATGGATCACCGCCGGGCCATCGAACTCCTTGGCCAACTGCAACGTGCGCTCCATGCTCTTCAGGTCGTGGCCGTCAATGGGGCCAAAGTAGTGGAAGCCCAGCGCCGTGAAGAAGCCATCCTCCTTCACAAGCAGAGGCTTCACCGCATCCTTTGCCCAATTGATCAGGTTATACACCGGCTTGCCGATGATGGGGATGTTGTTCAGCCCGGACTTGACCTTCTTCTTGGCGCTTGTCCAGCCCTTGCTGGCGCGGATGTCCGTCAGGTGGCGGGACAGCGCGCCCACATTGGGCGCAATGGACATTTCGTTGTCGTTGAGGATCACGATCAGCTTGGTGGAGGCATTGCCCGCATCGTTCAGCGCCTCATAGCACATGCCGCC
>JAFTPN010000043.1 GCA_017463245.1 Clostridia bacterium | reverse complement strand
GTAAGACCCCTGGAGGACTACCAGGTAGATAGGTCATCGGTGGAAGTGTGGTAACACATGTAGCTTGGTGATACTAATAGGTCGAGGGCTTGATTTAACGCAAAGTCCTGAGGAAGGAACGAAAGTGACTTCCCGAAACAAGAGACTAATTGGAAAACGGTCAGTCAATGAATCAGATCTTGTGCAGTTGTCAAGGTGCAGGCGGCAAACCGCTGCATCTAATCAAATAGCTCACCATTTCCGGTGGCAATGACGAAGGGGTCCCACCTGTTCCCATCCCGAACACAGAAGTTAAGCCCTTCAGTGCCGAAAGTACTTGGCTGGACACGGCCCGGGAGGATAGGTCGCTGCCGGATTCCACTTAGAAGCATCTCAGCAGAGGTGCTTCTTTTTTTGTTGCACACGGAAACTGCGGAAGGATTGGTTCAACCGAAACGCGAGCTGGGTGCGGGCACTGCCCGCGAGGTGCTTCTTTTTTGTTGTGAGAAGGGAAAAGGCGCACATGCTGAAAAGTGCGCCTGTCTTTATGCCAGATTGCTTTCTTTGAAAAGCGTTCTGGCGATGCTTTGAATCTGCGGGATTGGTACAGAAGCATAATCGGTATGACCGAGGAGGGTAGCGTACTGCTGGCACAGGCGATGGGCTGCCATGCCATGCCCATTGGCGGGATCGGATGGGTCAGCCTCATGGGAAAATTGCGCCAGAAGATTGCGCTGGGTGGAGTAAATGAGTTCGACCAGCTTGGCGCGATATTCCAGCGTAGCGGAGGGAAGATCAGGGTGGGCGGCAAGGTCGCGGGTGTGCTGGGCTTCGTGCTTGAGAAGGGAGACGGTGAAGGCCTCGCTGCTTAGATCATAAGAGGCCTTGATGCAGTTGATGGTGCCGTCGGCATCCGCCCAGCCGCCGGGAGTGACGGCGCCGAAGGAAAGATAGTCAAGCCAGCTGCGGGTGATGAAGCCATCCAGCAGCTTGACGGTGTAGGGCTGAACGCCGTCGGGCAGTTCAACGCTGTAAGAAACAGTTTCGGTGGTTTTCCACACATAGGGGCCGTAGCAGCCGCTGGTGCGGCCGCCGAGGAAGAAAAAGCCTTCGCTCTCGAAAATACCTGGAAGGTGGTTCTGCTCCAGTTCATCCAAAGTGGGTGCTGGGGTGGGAAGGCCGAGCAGGGCGATCAGCCGGGCTTGGAGGCGGCTGCAGGCGGCATCCTTGTCCATGAGCAGGTAGAACACATCGCGATAATACTGCTGGTAGGCATTCAGGATGCGATCAAGCATGGGCGGCACATCGTACTGGATGTACTGCTCCTGGGCAAACAGGGCGTGATAGCGGGTGTACAGGGCTGTGCTGTCATCGCAGTTTTGCAGGTGATCCATGGCGCGCAGCAGGTCACCTTTGACGATATATCCATAAAAGATGTCAGCGTTCATTTGCATCGAATTGATCTCCTTTGCGGACTTGCCTTTATCAAAATAGCACAGTGCGGCGCTGGGCGCAAGATGGTGAAAAACAAATTAACATGGTGTTCGCTTTACGTGGAAAGGCGAGTGTGCTATGGTAAAAACGATAGGGGGATGGATAGCATGGCTACGATCAATCACAACAAGCTGGTGCGCGACCGCATTCCGGAGATCATTGAGGCCTCCGGCAGGAAGTGCGAGTGGGAGGTTCTTTCGGACGAGGAATACCTGGTGCGGCTGGATGAAAAGCTGCAGGAGGAGCTGGCGGAGTACCAGGAGGACAAGTCGTTGGAGGAACTGGCCGACCTGTTGGAGGTGCTGATGGCTGTGGCGGAGGCGCGGGCTTCCTTTGCGGAGGTGGATGCTATCCGCCGGGAGAAGAGGGATAAGCGCGGCGGGTTTGAAATGAAAATTCTGCTGAAATCCACGGATGATGGCGAGTGAAAACAACTTTAGTACAATAAATCGTTGGATCATTTCTTGACACAGGGAAGCGGATGCTTCATAATAGATTCGTGTTGAAGAGGCAGGTTATGCATTCCTGCCTCTTTCCGAATTTGTTGAGGTCAACGGAGGGAACCGTATGACGATTATCGATACCCACGCCCATATTTATCCGGACAAAATTGCGCTGAGGGCGTCGCAATCCATTGCAGATTTCTATGATATGCCCGTGGTGCTGGACGGCTCGGTGGGCATGCTGCTGCAAAAGGGTGCGGAGGCGGGCATTTCCCGCCATCTGGTGCATTCGGTGGCGGTGAGCTGGGAGCGGGCTGCGTCCATCAACGATTTCATTGCCGCCTCGGTGGAAGCGCACCCGGGCAAGCTGATCGGCTTTGGCGCCATGCACCCGAATCACCCGGAGATGGAAAAGGAGCTGGATCGCATTATGGCTCTGGGGCTGAAGGGCGTGAAGCTGCACCCGGATTTCCAGAAGTTCATGCTGGACGACCCGGCGGCGCTGCGGCTGTTTGAAGCCATGGCGGAGCGCGACCTGCCCTTGCTGGTGCACACGGGGGACTACCGCTACCCCTACAGCACGCCGGAGCGCATGGCGCGGGCGCTGGATCATGTGCCGCGGCTGCGGGCGATCTGCGCCCATCTGGGCGGCTGGTCGGTGTGGAGCGATGCGTGGAAGCTGCTGGCCGGACGGGAGAATGTGTATGTGGACAGCTGCTCCAGCCTGTATGCCATGTCGCCGGAGGAGGCGGTCAAAATTATCCACCGCTACGGCGCTGACAAGGTGTTCTTCGGCACGGACTATCCCATGTGGAATCTGACGGAGGAGGTGGCGCGCTTCATGGCGCTGCCGCTGACGGAGGAAGAGCGGGAGATGATCCTGCACAGGAATTTTGAACGGTTCATCGGGGAGGAAGAGGCATGATCGCCATCATCGACTACGGCATGGGCAACCTGCGCAGCGTGCAGAAGGCCTTTGAATTCCTGGGTTTTGAAGCGCAGATCACCGACGATCCGGCGGCCATTGCGGCGGCGGATCATGTGGTGCTGCCCGGGGTGGGCGCCTTTTGCGACGCTATGGCCAAGCTGCGGGAGACCGGGCTGGACAGGGCGGTGATCGAAACGGCGCAGAGCGGCAAGCCCCTGCTGGGCATTTGCCTGGGCATGCAGATGATGTTTGAACATAGCCAGGAGAATGGCTTCTACGATGGCCTGGGGCTGCTGCCGGGCATCATTACGAAATTCGAGGACAGGGGTCTCAAAATTCCCCACATGGGCTGGAATACGCTGACTACCCGCGACTGTCCGCTCTTTGACAAGGGCGACGATCCCTGTGTGTACTTTGTGCATTCCTACTGCATGGCGGACGTGAGCGACGATTTCACCGCCGCCACCTGCGACTACGGCCAGACCTTTACTGCGGCGGTGTGCAGGGGGAATGTGATGGCTACCCAGTTCCATCCGGAAAAGAGCGGCGAGGCCGGGCTGAAGATGCTGCGGCGCTTTGCTGAATGGAAGGGGGCAACCGTATGCTGACCAAGCGCATCATTCCCTGCCTGGACATCCGGGATGGCCGGGTGGTGAAGGGCGTCAATTTTGTGGATATCCGCGACGCCGGTGACCCGGTGGAAGCGGCGGTGCGCTACAACCAGGCCGGCGCGGACGAGCTGGTGCTGCTGGACATCAACGCCTCCCATGAGAAGCGCGGCACCATGCTGGACGTGGTCAGCCGGGTGGCGGAGCAGGTGTTCATCCCCTTCACGGTGGGCGGCGGCATTGCGGAGATCGAGCAGATCCGGCAGATTCTGCTGCGGGGCGCGGACAAGGTGTCCATCAACAGCCCGGCGGTGCGCAACCCGGATTTCATCACCGAGGCGGCGCTGCGCTTCGGCAGCCAATGCATTGTGCTGGCCATGGACGTGAAGAAGCGGGAGCATGGCGGCTGGGATGTGTACGTCAACGGCGGCCGGGTGAACACCGGCAAGGACGCCCTGGAGTGGGCGGTGGAAGGCGTGAAGCGCGGCGCGGGAGAGATTCTGCTGACCAGCATGGACACCGACGGCGTGGGCGAGGGCTTTGCCCTGGATGTGACCCGGGCCATTGCGGATGCGGTGCCGGTGCCCGTCATCGCCAGCGGCGGCGCGGGCAAAATGGAGCATTTCCGGGATGCGCTGACCATTGGCGGCGCGGATGCTGCCCTGGCGGCCACGCTGTTCCACTTCGGTTTTATGAAGATCAGCGATCTGAAGGATTACCTGGCACGGGAGGGCGTACCGGTGAGGAGACTATAAGAGTATTTGAAAACTTGAATTTGGTGGTGGAATAATTTGATTCAATTAAAAGATATTGATCATAGTAATTGGATTCAATGTATAGAATTAGAAGTGACAGAAGAGCAGAAACAATTTGTAAATCCGAATATATTTAGTTTAGCAGAAGCATATGTACATTCTGGAGAAAAGAAAGATGCAGAAGTATTTTATAGGTGTATACCTTTTGCTATATATAATGATGAAGATATGGTCGGATTTGCAATGATAACTTATGAGAATGAAGCCGACTATGGTGATAAAGCAGCGTATGAGATATACAGAATAATGATAGACAGAGAACATCAAGGCAATGGGTATGGAAAAGAGGCTTTAAAATTATTGTTGGAATATATTAAAACTTTCCCATATGGCAAGGCTGAAAGTGTATATACAGAATGGCATCCAAACAATGTTGCTTCAAAGAGATTATTTGAAGAATATGATTTTATCGTTGCTGATACAGATGAAGATGGTGCAGTTGTGGCAAAAATGAATATTGGAAATTAAATGCCAATTTATCGCGCATTACCCAGGCCACCGCGCCTGTCAGGAGGAAAACCATGTCATACGAGAGCGACCTTGCGCTGCGTCTCGTCCCCTATGTGGCGGGCGAGCAGCCGAAAAACGTGAAGCTCATCAAGCTGAATACCAACGAGAATCCCTATCCGCCGTCTCCCAAGGTGGCGGAGGCCATCAAGGGCTTGTGCGACAGCCTGCGCCTGTACCCGGACATGGAGGCCACGGCATTGCGGGAGGTCATCGCCCAGGTGAACAACGTGGAACCGGAGATGGTGTTCTGCGGCAACGGCTCCGACGAGGTGCTGGCCTTTGCCTTTGCGGCGTTCTTTGCCGGAAAGCGGCTGCTGACCCCGGACGTGACCTACTCCTTCTACCCGGTGTATGCCAACCTCTTCGGCGTGGAGCATCAGGCGGTGCCGCTGAATGCGGACTTCACCGTTGATGTGGAGGGGATGCTCCAGGGCTGCCCCATGGCGCTGGCCAACCCCAACGCTCCCACGGGCATTGAGCTGCCCCAGAGCGACATCCGCCGCATGGCGCAGCATGCCAAGGAAAACGATGCCGTGCTGCTGGTGGACGAGGCCTACGCGGCCTTCGCCCAGGAGACGGCGGTGCCGCTGCTCAAGGAGTTCGACAATGTGCTGATCGTGCGCACCTTCTCCAAGAGCCACGCGCTGGCGGGTATGCGCGTGGGCTATGCCATGGGCAGCAAGCGGCTCATCGACGCGCTGCGGCGCATCCGGGACAGCTTCAACAGCTACCCGCTGGATCGCCTTGCCCAGGCGGCGGCCACGGCCTCCATGCTGGATGTGGACTACACCGCCAAGACCGTTGCGCTGGTGGTGGCTGCCCGCGACCGCGCCTATGCCCGGCTGCAGGCGGCGGGCATTGAGGTGCTGAAGAGCGCCACCAACTTCCTCTTTGTGAAGGCAGGCGAAGATGCTGCCCCGGTGCAAAAGGCGCTGCGGGATGAGGGCATTCTGGTGCGGCACTTTGGCTCCGCGCGGCTGAAGAGCTGGCTGCGGGTGACCATCGGCACCACGGAGGACATGGAAAAGGTGACGGATGCGCTGATACGGCATATCAAGGGGTAAGAGATGCAGAAGGAACACCGAATACTGAAGTTTTTCATGCCGCTGCTGGCCTGCGTGTACGGGTTCGGAACGATTTATGCCTGCGGGGTCATCGGCGGGAATGGGTTCTCGCTGCCGCTGTTCTGCTTGCGGGTGGCGGCGCAGGTGGCGCTCATTGCGCTGACGGTGTGGATTATCCGCAAGCCGCTGACGCACCTGTTTCCGCAGGTGGGTGCATACCCCATCGAATGCCCGGCGTGGCGGGTGGTGGCGCTGCTTTTGTTGATCACGCCCCTGTGGTGCATCATGAAGGGCAAGCTGCTGTATCTGCTGCTGCCCGGCACGGAAATGCAGACCATGACCTACGCCGCTGATGAACTGAAAACCGACCTGGTGCTGAGCCTGTCGGCTGTCTTTGTGGGGCCGGTGTGCGAGGAACTGTGCTTCCGCTTTCTGCCCCTGGCGGCATACAAAAAGAAGGCCACGCAGGTCATGGTGGGTGTGCTGGCGGCGCTGTTCTTCGGCCTGTTGCACACGAAGAACCTGCTGGGTTCCTTTGTGGATGCGCTGATCTTTACGCTGGTGTTCATTTTCACAGGGCAAATCGGCATCAGCATGGTGCTGCACGGGTGCATCAACCTGTGGCCGATGGTTTTTTGTGTGCTGGTACATTTCGGTGTGCTGGAGATCCAGAACAGTTCTGTGCCGGTGATCTGGCTTATTGGCAACGGGACTACGCTGATCATCGCCATGGTGATGGCGGTGATGGGCGTGGCGGTTTATCTGCTGGGGAAACGCAAAACAGCATAAGAATAGCCCCGGGGCGTGCTGCCTCGGGGCTTTGTGCGTGTTTATTCGGTGCGGTGAATGGATCGCTCTGCCGAGAACCCTTCCGGGTACCGCGCCTTCAGCTTGTCGATGTTGCGCTGGCAGACTTCCTCCAGCGAGACATCCAGCGCGAAGGCGGTTTCGGCCAGGTACCAGGCTACGTCGCCCAGCTCCTTGATGAGATGCTCGCGGTCAAGCTCGTGGCCTTGCGCAAGGTGGCGCTTCACGATGTCGATGGCTTCGCCGCTTTCGCCGCACAAGCCCATGACGCCGTTGATCAGCACGTCCTTCTTGTTCAGGGCGGGGTTCAGGGTAGTGAGAGCAAGCTTCTGGTATTCGTTGAGGGTCATGGCGGGCCTCCTTGATGATTTTGTGAAAATTTGATATGATAGAGAGGGAGTCAAGCCCTGCGGCTGCGGAAGAAATCCTGCAAAAGAGCACGGCATTCGGCTTCCATCACGCCGCCCTGCCAGCGGGTCACGCCGTGGAGGTGGGGGTCGCCGGGAAGGTCGTACACGGAGCCGCAGCAGCCCTGGCGTTCGTCCGCCGCACCGAAGATGCATTGCCCCAGCTGGCTCATCACCAGGGCGCCGGCGCACATGGGGCAGGGCTCCAGGGTGACGTAGAGGGTGCAGTCCCGCAAACGCCAGTCGCCCAGGAGGCGCGCTCCCTCCCGCAGGCAGATAAGCTCTGCGTGGGCGGTGGGGTCGTGGGTGGCCTCGCGCTGGTTGTGGGCGGCGCAGATGAGGGTATCGCCCTGCACCAGCACCGCTCCCACGGGGATCTCGCCCGCGGCGGCGGCAAGCTGCGCCTGCTGAAGGGCGAGGGACATCCATTCATTCATACGATCAACTCCTTTTGCCATTGTATCACAGATGGCGCGGGCTTTCAAGGAAAGGAGAACGCGATGAAACGGAGGCTTTTGACGGTGTTGTTATCCTGTGCATTGCTGACCTCCTGCGCCGGGGCGGAAGAAAGCAGCCTGACGCTGATCGCCCTGAACGTGGGCAAGGGCGACTGCCTGCTGCTGGGCAGCGGGGAGACGCTGTATCTCATTGACGCAGGCCTCAGGGAAAACTGGGGCATGGTGTCCAATGCGCTGCACCAGATGGGCGTGAAGCGGCTGGACGGGGTGATCATCACCCACACGGACGACGACCACGCTGGTGGCGCCTGGCCGCTGGCCATGTCCGGCATGGAGATCGGCGGGTGGTACGCGCCGAAGTTTTATACCGACGTGAAGGAAAGCAAGCATCCGGTGATGCTGGCCGCTGCCCTGCGAGGGGAGAGCGTCACCTGGCTGGAGGCTGGCGACAGCTTGCCCCTGGACGGCGCGAAGCTGACGGTGCTTGGCCCCAGGAGCCAGAACAAGGATGCTGAGAACTGCAACTCCCTTGTGCTGCTGGCCGAGGGTGGCGGCGGGAAAATGCTGCTGACCGGGGACATGGAATTCCCGGAGGAGGAAGAGCTGCTGGGCGCGGGGGTGATTCCAGCCTGCCAGGTGCTGAAGGTGGGCAACCACGGCGAGGAGGACGCTACCTCCGAGGCGCTGGTGCGCCAGGTGAAGCCCCGGGTGGCCATTATTTCCACCAACACGGTGGCGGAGCCGGACACACCCTCCGACCGGGTGATGAAGCTGCTGAGCCAGCAGGGCGCGGCCATCTACCAGACGCAGCATGCCCCCGTGGGCGTGATGGTGACGCTGGCGGGCGGCGAAACAAAGGTGAGCAATCTTTCCAGCGGTGAGCTGCCCAACCGCTGCCAGACCGTGCAGCTGGCGGACAAGAGCGCCAAGAAGGACAGCATCAGCCTGGTGAACCACGGCACAGAGGCGGTGGACATCAGCGGGTGGTACATCCTTTCGGACAGGGGCGGCGAAATGCTTGTGTTTGCAGACAGGATGCTGCAGCCGGGGGAAAAAATCACCATCACCGGGCAGTCCAGCGACGAAAAGGGCGATGTGACCTGGCCGGAAAAGAAGGTCTGGCACAAGTCCAAGAGCGACAAAGCCAGCCTTTATGATGTGTACGGCAGGCTGATCGACGAAATGGATTAAAGGAAAAGGCTTATGCGCATTGCAGTTACTTATGAAAACGGACAGATCTTCCAGCACTTTGGCCACACGGCACAGTTCAAGCTCTACATGGTGGAGGGCGGTGCGGTGGCCTCCAGCGGGGTGCTCAGCACCAACGGCAGCGGCCACAGTGCCCTGGCGGGCTTCCTGGTAAACCACCAGGTGGATGCGCTGATCTGCGGCGGGCATTGTCACTAAGCGACGCAACCCCTCAGTCAGCCGACAAGCGGCTGACAGCTCCCCTATGAAGGGGAGCCTCAGTCCATCCAACTTAGCCGTCCGCAAGGACTCTCATCGTATCCGCCGGGTTTCCCGGCGGGGCGGGTCGTTTCCGGCTTTGCCGGAAACTTTCCTTACGCGAAGGAACGGCCGTGGACGGCGCTTGCGCCGGACACAGTGACGAAGCGCAAAACTCAAAAAGATGGCTTCTTCAGAAGCCATCTTTTTGAATGCGCGAGCGTGTCCATAAGCCGAGTTCTGTATTGGACGATCATCTATCCAGGCCTGGCGTTACCGCGCAGGCTCAAGCGATTGCGAAGGCGCGACGGGCCGCCGCATATGCCTCCATACCATCTTGCATCAGGTGGGGTTTACATCACGGTCAAGTCGCCAAGCCGTGGGTGAGCTCTTACCTCGCCTTTCCACCCTTACACCTTCGGCCATCACCGGGCGTAAAGCCCGGCGCTGGCTACACTCCGTCAATGCAAGCATTGACTGTCGTTAGTCGGGCTGAAGCCCGACCTCCGGAGCGATTGAAGATGCGGTATCTCTCTGTTGCACTCTCCTTGGAGTCGCCTCCACCGGCCGTTAGCCGGCACCCTGCCCTGTGATGCTCGGACTTTCCTCATGCCCCCGAAGGGACCCGCGATCGTCTGGGCACCTCGCACGGGTGAAATGATACCGCGAAGAGGCGAATTTGTCAAGCGGGGCGGTTTAGATTGATTTCAGCGGCGGGATGTGCTATAATATTTTAATCTATGGAAGGGAGGTGGAACGATGGTGACTGATCGCCGTTTGTTTGCGTTTCCCTTTGATTATACCGCCGCACGATGTTGCGCAGACTGACATAGGCTGATGCGACATCATGAAGGAGGCAGCGGCATAAGCCGCAATGATTGTATGTTTGATCAACTGCGTGAGGACATGGCCGCCATTATGGCGCGTGACCCGGCGGCCAAGTCCAAGCTGGAGGTGCTTTTGTGCTATCCGGGGCTGAAGGCCGTCCGGGCGCACAGGAGGGCGCACAAAGCATTTTTGAAGGGTCATGTGACGCTGGCGCGGATCATCAGCCAGCGCTCGCGGCACAAGACCGGCATTGAGATCCACCCTGGCGCTACCATTGGCAAGGGATTCTTCATTGACCATGGCGACGGCGTGGTGATCGGCGAGACCACCATCATCGGCGACAATGTGACCATCTATCAGGGGGTGACCCTGGGCGGCACCGGCAAGGAGACCGGCAAGCGCCACCCCACCATTGGCAACGGGGTGACCATCGGCTCCGGCGCGAAGGTGCTGGGCCCCATCACCATTGGCGACAATGTGAAGGTGGGCGCGGGGAGCATCGTCCTCAAGGACGTGCCGCCGGACTGCACCGTGGTGGGCAACCCGGGACGCATCGTCCGCAAGAAGAATGTGAAGCGCAACGAGATCGACCTGGATCAGGTAAACCTGCCCGACCCCATGATGGAGAAGATGCAGGCGCTCTACGAGCGGCTGACCCACATGGAGCAATGCCTGGCACGCCGCGCTTGCGAAATGGGCTGCGAGGAATGCGCAGGGGAATGCATGATCCAGAAGGACTTGACAGAAGCAAAGAACACGGAGGTTTAACGATATGCATATTTACAACAGCATGACCCGCCGCAAGGAAGAATTCAAGCCCCTGAACGAGGGCAAGGTGGGCATCTACGCCTGCGGCCCCACGGTGTACAACTATTTCCACATCGGCAATGCCCGTCCTTTCATCACCTTTGACGTGCTGCGCCGCCAGCTGGAGCGCGAGGGCTACGACGTGACCTTTGTGCAGAACTTTACTGATATCGACGATAAGATGATCCGCCGCGCCAATGAAGAGGGCATCACCGTGAAGGAGCTGGGCGAGCGGTTCATTGCCGAGTATTACAAGGACGCCGGCGCCCTGGGCATCCGCCCCGCCACGGTGCATCCCAAGGCCACGGAGCATATCGGGGAGATCATCGGCCTGGTGAAGAAGCTCATCGACAACGGCCACGCCTATGCGGTTCCCAGCGGCGATGTGTATTACCGGGTGAATGCCTTCCCCGGCTATGGCAAGCTGTCCGGCCAGAACATGGAGGATCGCGAAATGGGCGCCTCCGACCGCCTGGACGTGGAGACCGACAAGGAGAACCCCGCCGACTTTGTGCTGTGGAAGGCGCAGAAGCCTGGCGAGCCTGCGTGGAAGTCCCCCTGGGGCATGGGTCGCCCCGGCTGGCATATCGAATGCTCGGCCATGTCCATGAAGTATCTGGGCGACACCTTCGACATCCATTGCGGCGGCAAGGATCTCTTGTTCCCCCACCATGAGAACGAGATCGCCCAGTCCGAGGGTGCTACCGGCAAGCCCTATGTGCGCTACTGGATGCACAACGGCTTCATCAACGTGGATAACCAGAAGATGTCCAAGTCCCTGGGCAACTTCTTCACCGTGCGCGACATTGCCAAGGAATACGACCTGGAGGCCGTGCGCCTGTTCATGCTCAGCGCCCACTACCGCAGCCCCATCAACTTCAGCCGGGAGCAGATCGCTGCGGCTCACGCCAGCCTGACCCGCCTGTACACCGCCCGCGACAACATGAAGCACCTGCTGAATACCGTGCAGGAGAAGGAGCTGACCGCCGCGGAGCAGGAGTTCTTGACCCATGTGCAGCAGGCGGAGCAGCGCTTCGACGCCGCCATGGACGACGACCTGAACACCGCCGACGCCCTGGGCGCCATCTTCGAGCTGGTGAAGGAGGCCAACGTGACCCTGACTGCCGAGAGCAGCAAGGCCGCGGTGGAGGCTGCCCTGAAGAGCCTCAAGGCCCTGTGCGACGTGCTGGGCATTCTGCAGAAGGAAGACGACACCCTGCCCGAGGACATCCAGCGCATGGTGGACGAGCGCGCCGAGGCTCGCAAGAACAAGGACTGGAAGCGCTCTGACGAGCTGCGCGACGCCATCAAGGCGGCGGGCTACATTCTTGAGGACTCCCGCGAGGGTCAAAAAGTCCGCAAGAGCGTGTGATGAAACAGAAGACTTTCGCCGTCAGGAGCGTGCTGGGTTGGCTGCTCCTGGCGGCGTGCGTCGTCCTTGCGGCTTGGGCGGTGCTGACGGGTGATGAGCCGCCGGTGCGGACGAGCTATGCTGCATCGGGAAGGTATGCCGATGTGCAGGCTGTACCGGTGCAGACGGGGAGCATCCTGGTGAACAGCGCCGATGCTGCTCTGCTGGACGAGTTGCCCGGTGTGGGCGAGGCCACGGCGGAAGCCATCATAGAGGAACGGACGCTGAACGGGGCTTTCTTTTACCCGGAGGATCTGATGCACGTGAAGGGCATCGGAGACAAGAAGCTGGAAGACATGCGGGATATGCTGGACTTGACGGAGGAATAACATGGGCATCATTGGCGGTGCGGATGGCCCGACGGTCATTTTCGTTTCCACAACGCCTGGTGGATGGATTATGCTGGGGATCATTGCCCTGGCGGTGATCCTGCTGCCCGTCGGCATTGCATATTGGCTGCGGCGGCGTAAACGCAAGCACACATCAACGGAGGAATAACATGGCGTATCAGGCTCTTTACCGCCAATGGCGGCCGGTGGATTTCTCTTCCATGGTGTCGCAGGAGGCCATTGTGGCCACGCTGCGCAATCAGATCACCACGGGGCGTATTGCCCATGCGTATCTGTTCTGCGGCAGCCGCGGCACGGGCAAGACCTCCACGGCGAAGATCATGTCCCGCGCCATCAACTGCGAGAACCCGCAAAATGGCGACCCCTGCGGCGTGTGCGAGAGCTGCCGCCGCCTCCTGGCTGACGAGAGCCTGGACGTGATGGAGATAGACGCCGCCTCCAACAACGGTGTGGATGAGATCCGCGACCTGCGGGAAACGGTGAAGTACCCGCCCCAGCAGGGCAAATACAAGGTGTATATCATCGACGAGGTGCATATGCTCAGCGCCTCGGCTTTCAATGCGCTTTTGAAGACCCTGGAGGAGCCCCCGGCGCACGTGGTGTTCATTCTTGCCACCACCGAGCCGCAGAAGCTGCCCGCCACCATCCTCAGCCGCTGCCAGAGGTTCGACTTTGGGCGCATTCCGGCGGGGCAGATCGCCGGACGGCTGCGCCAGGCGGTGGAGGGCGCCAATGCCACGGCTACCGACAGCGCCCTGAACATGATCGCCCGGGCTGCCGAGGGCGGTATGCGCGACGCGCTGTCCATATTGGATATGTGCCTGGGCTACCGCAGCGATGTGGATGAAGAGCTCGTGCGCAATGTCCTTGGCACCAGCGACAAGGGGTTCCTGTTCCGCTTTGCCGATGCCCTGGAAGCCCAGGACGCGGCCATGCTGATGAGCATGATCGACGAACTGATGCGGGGCGGCCGGGAGCCCATGGTGTTTGCCAAGGATGTGTCCCAGCACCTGCGGGCGCTTTTGATGGCCAAGTGCTGCGGCAATGATCTGGCGGCGCTGCTGGACTTGACCCCAGAGGATGCGGCGGAGTATGCCGAGCAGGCGGAAGCCTTCACCGAGGGCCGCCTGATGAAGATGATGGAGCTGTTCATGGCGGTGGAGACCGAGCTGCGCTGGGCGTCCTCGCCACGGATCGCGCTGGAGAATGCGGCGCTGAAGGCCTGCCTGCGCACCGCAGAGGCGGACACCGCTGCGCTGAACGATCGCATCGCGGAACTGGAGAAGCAGATTGGCGAGCTGACGGAGAAGATCAAGAACGGCGTGGTGGCGGCGGCTCCTGCCAAGGCGGCGAAGGCTACCCCCAAGGCCGAAGCCAAGCCGGAGGCACCCCGTCAGGTGGTGTTGACGCCCACCGGCCGCAGCAGCGACGAGACCTGGAAGGAGGCCATGAACAGCCTGAAAAAGACTGCCTCCGGTGTGTACAGCATGCTGACCATGGGGCGCTATGTGGGCTGCGACGGCACTATGTACCGCTGGGAAGCACCCATGGGGCAGGACTTTTTCGTCACGGCGCTGAACAAGGAGGACAAGCGCAACGCCATTGCTGAGGCGCTGACCCAGGCCGCTGGCGTGGAGAGCCGCTTTGAGGCGGTGATGCCCGGTCAGGCGGTGCAGACGGCAGATGCAGCCGAGCAGAGCCTGCTGCAAAGCCTGGGGGAGACCTTTGGCAAGGAGAACTTTATGATCCAGGAGGACATCAAATAATGCAGGTGGGCGTACCGACCAGAGACAAACGCGCTGCGGCGCTGTTTGCGGATATGCCCGGCGCGGAGAGCATGGTGCTGGCCGCGCTGGAGGGTCAGGGGCGCGTGCTG
The DNA here is from genome assembly GCA_017463245.1 of Clostridia bacterium. Classification (GTDB taxonomy): domain Bacteria; phylum Bacillota; class Clostridia; order Christensenellales; family Aristaeellaceae; genus UBA11524. Next base: position 7,249 of record JAFTPN010000043.1, on the reverse strand, counting down.
GTGGATTCCACGGTGCATCCGCGCTGCGGCGTGGCAGCAGCCGGGGATTTCCTCTACTGCGGCGGCGTTCCCGGCGTGGAGGCAAAGCAGCTTTTGCGCCGTGCCATGGGCGTACACGAGGATTGGCTGATCTACGCACCTGGCGGGTGGATGGACGTTGTGCGGAGCATCACCCCGGTGAAATTGGTGACCCGCGTGGCCTATGAGCAGCGTCAGCCGGAGGACGGGTACCTGCGCAGTCTGCTCAAGGCCATGCCGGAGGGTGCGAGCTTTCAGCCCATTGAGGGGGAGTGGATCGACTGGTGCCGCCAGGCCGAGTGGAGCAGGGACTTTGTGAGCCTGTTCACCCATGAGGACTATGAGCAGCGTGGCCTTGGCGTGCTGCTGATGGTGGATGGCGAAGCGGTGGCGGGAGCCAGCTCTTATGTGAGCTACCCCGGCGGCATTGAGGTGCAGCTGCAGACCCGGGACGACCAGCAGGGCAGGGGATACGCCACCCTGGCGGCGGCAAAGCTGATCCTGATGGCGCATGAGCGGGGGCTGATGGCCACATGGGATGCGGCCAACGTGGCTTCGGCGCACATTGCGGAGAAATTGGGTTATGTGAAGAGAGGAGAATACCAAGTGGCAATGATCGATGAGTGCAAAACAGTTTACCGTGTGGTGACGCGTGAGGATATGCCGGGCTTGGCTAAGGCCATGATGGCGGCCTATTCCGAGGCACCGTGGAATGAAAACTGGACGGAAGAACGCGCCCTGCGCCGGGTGGAGGCTATTCTCTCCGGGTGGCAGGCCATGGGCATGGCAGCGGTGCGGGATGGTGAAATCATCGGCGGTGCGCTGGGGTTTGTAGATCCGTATGCAGAGGAGGATTTCTTCTTCGTGAGCGAATTGTTTGTCCGGCCTGAATGGAAGCGCAAGGGCATCGGCAAGGCGCTGCTGCAAAGCCTGGAAGAAGAGCTGAAGCAGCGGGGCGTTCGCGTGACGCAGCTGATTTCCATTGAGGATAACCGGGTTTTCTACGAGAAGTCCGGCATGGCGCAGGACAGCGTGAACGTGATGTTCCGCAGGTTCTGAGAGAGGGGAGCAAGGGCATGGCTGAACAGTTTCTGACGCTGATGGCGGACTACTGCGAGGATGATCAGGAGCGCATTTTACAATGGTACAATGCCTTGCAGCAGGCGGGCTTCGTTGGTCAGCAAACGCCGGATCTGCCCATGCATATCTCCCTGGCTACCTTTCCCCTGGACAAGGAGGAAGAGGCCATGGCGCTGACCAGGCGGGTGGCGGCACAGTTTGCCCCGGTGGAGGCGATCATCCGGCATGTGGGGATATTCCCCGGCGGCAGGGTGCTGTTTGCCGCGCCGGACATGAGTGACGCGCTGGCGGCGCTGCAAAAGGCCTGCGGCGTGGGTGATGTGGGCGGGTATGCCTGGACGCCCCACACCACCATGCTCATCGACGAGCCGGAGACCATCGGTCAGGCGGTGCCGGTGCTGATGAAGCATTTCACACCCATCCGTGCAAGGATCGACAGGCTGCATCTGTGCGCCTTCTGGCCGACGCGGGAGATATTGCGGGTGGAATTGACAGGAAAGAAATAAGGCAAGGGGAGTGGCCTTCCGGAAAGGGAGGGACGCTCCCCTTTGCATTTGTTACTAATTGTTAAGTCTCTGACAAAATTTTAGAATTCGGCAGGAAATAGGAGGGTTATGGAGAATAAGAGAAATCGGGACAAATTTGAACCACTTTACTTTTTCCTGCCCGAAAGGGTGGGTTACGTAAACATGGAGGGAGATTAGACATGGTTAGCACACAGGACCTCAAGCAGGTGCTTGCCAAGAAGCAGGCCATCCTGCAGGGTGATGCCGAGCGCATCGCCAAGCAGCGTGCGGCCGGTAAGCTCACCGCCCGGGAGCGGGTTGGCAAGCTGCTGGATGCAGGCAGCTTTGTGGAGCTGGATGCGCTGGTTTCCAAGAACGACGACTATGCAGGCGTCATCACCGGCTACGGCACGGTGCAGGATCGCCCGGTGTACCTGTTCGCGCAGGACTTCACCGTGCACGGCGGCGCCATGGGCGAGATGCAGGCCAGGAAGATCTGCAAGGTGCTGGATCTGGCCCAGAAGACCGGCGCGCCGGTGATCGCCCTGTGCGACAGCGCTGGCGTTCGCGTGGACGAGGGCGCTGCGGCGATGAACGCTTACGCTTCCATCTACGCCAAGATGGCCAAGATGAGCGGCGTTTGCCCCATGATCGCCCTGGTGATGGGCCCCGTGGTGGGCGGCGCTGCGCTGATCGCCCAGCTGGCTGATGTGAGCATCGAGGCCGGCAAGGTTGGTCAGCTGATGGTGTATGGCCCCCAGGTCATGAGTGCCATGACCGGCAAGACCTTCGACGCCAAGGCTGTGGGCGGCGCTGACGCCATGGCCAAGCAGGGCGGCGTTGCCCTGACTGCCGAGGACGAGGACGCTGCCCTTGCCCTGGCCATCGAGGTGCTGGAGCTGCTGCCCAGCTGCAATGCCGAGGACGCGGCCATCGTGGATACCGACGACATGAACCGCATCCTGCCCCAGATCGACGCCGACGATTCCGACGCCCTGATGACCGCCATGGCCGATGCTGGCAAGGTGGTTGAGCTTTACAAGGACTGGGGCAAGGAGATCCGCGTGGCACTGTGCCGCATCGGCGGCCGCAGCGTGGGTCTGGTGTGCGGCAACGCCAAGGAGAACGACGGCATGATCACTCCCGCCGCCGCTGCCAAGGCTGCCCGCTTCATCCGCCTGTGCGACTGCTACAGCCTGCCGGTGGTGAGCATGATCAATTCCAAGGGCATTGCTGTTCCCGCTGTGGAAGAGCAGGCTGCGACCATGATCGCCGCTGCCCAGCTGCTGTATGCCTATGCTGAGGCCACCACCGCCAAGGTGAGCGTGGTCGTCGGCAATGCCATCGGCCAGGCTTATGTCGCCATGGGCGGCAAGGCCAATGCCGATGTGACCTACGCCTGGCCGGGCGCTGTGATCTCTGCCCTGACCCCTGAAGCTGCCGTGCAGGTCCTCTACACCGAGGAGCTGAAGGCTGGCAAGGAGCCTGCCCTGGAGACCCGCGCCAAGCTGGAGAGCGAGTTCGCCGCCAACGTGGCCGACGGTGTGGCTGCTGCCGCCGCCGGTATGATCGACGATGTGTGCGATCCTGCCCAGACCCGCAAGTATGTGATCGCCGCCCTGGAGATGCTGTCCTCCAAGCGTGACAGCAATCCGCCCAAGAAGCACGGCAACCTGCCGCTGTAACGGAAAGGAACGTGTAAGGTATGGAAACTTTGATTTTCGGCCTGACAGTCACCGCTATCGGCATGGTCATCGTTTTCGCCGGACTGGTGCTGCTGATCATGCTGATCAAGCTGGTTGCTCTGGCCACCGGCGGCTCGGGCAAGCCGAAGAAGGAAAAGAAGGCTGCTCCCGTGCCTGTGCCTGCTGCTGCCCCTGCCCCCATGCAGGATGAGCAGCTGATGGCCGTCATTGCCGCCGCTGTAGCTGCGCAGGATGAGGAACTCATTGCTGTGATCTCCGCTGCCGTGGCTGCTGTGATGGGCGAGGAAGGCAACTTCGTTGTCCGCCGCGTCCGCCGCGTGTCCAATGCCTCTGCCTGGCAGAAGGCTGGCCGCGAGGAACAGGTTTACTCCCGTTTCTAATTGGATATTCAACATAAAATACAAACAAAGTTTTAGGAGGAAAAAATCATGCGTACTTTCAATATCACTGTGAATGGCCAGACCTATGTGGTGGACGTTGAAGAAGTGGGCGGCGCTGTGCGTGCTGTGGCTCCCGTGGCTGCTCCTGTTGTGGCTGCCCCCGTGGCCGCTCCCGCTCCTGTGGCTGCTGCTCCTGCCGCTGCTCCCGCTCCTGCTGCTGCCCCCGCTGCCCCCAAGGCTGCCGCTCCCGTGGCTGGTGGTGAACCCGTGAAGGCTCCCATGCCCGGCACCATCCTGGACGTGAAGGTCACTAACGGCCAGGCCGTGAAGGCTGGCGACGTGCTGTGCGTGCTGGAAGCCATGAAGATGGAGAACGAGATTCCCGCTCCCAAGGACGGCACCGTGGCTCAGGTTGTGGTGACCAAGGGCGCTTCCGTCAACGCTGGCGATGTGCTGGTGACCCTGGCCTAAGGGTTGCCTGCCATCTACGAAAGTGAGTTGAAACCATGGAATTCATTACGAAATCGCTGATGGGTCTGTGGGAGACCTCCGGTATTTACCTGTTTTTGCAGGATCCCCTGGCGCTGGTCATGGTGGGCATTGCTTGCCTGCTGCTGTATCTGGCCATCGTGAAGGGCTTTGAACCCCTGCTGCTGCTGCCCATTGCCTTTGGTATGCTGCTGACGAACCTGCTGGGCAGCGACATGTTCCACGAGGAGCTGTTCGCTGGCGGCCATGTGAACTGGGGTCTGTTCGGCGGTGCGGTGCTGGCAGACGGCAAGGATCTGATCACCGACGGTATCAACTATGTGGTGAATGCCGCTGGCCAGATCGTGAATGCTGATACCGGCGCTGTGCTGGGTCACTTCATCCACTCCGTGACCATTGAGTCCGGCGCCACCCTGCTGCCCCTGGCCGATGCCCTTGCGCAGCTGACCGAGAAGGGCAACGCCCTGTCCATCGTGCTGGACAACGCCTTCCTGAAGGACGGCCAGGTCTACTCCCAGATGGGCGTGCTGCTGGCCTCCGCTGGCAAGACGGTTTCCGGCGGCCTGCTGGACTACCTGTATCTGGGCGTGAAGCTGGGCATCTATCCCTGCCTGATCTTCATGGGCGTGGGTGCCGGTACCGACTTTGGTCCCCTCATCTCCAACCCCAAGACCCTGCTGCTGGGCGCTGCTGCCCAGCTGGGCATCTTCATGACCTTCATCGGCGCCTCTCTGCTGGGCTTCACTCCTCAGGAGGCTGGCGCTATCGGCATCATCGGCGGCGCTGACGGCCCCACGGCCATCTGGCTGACCGGCAAGCTGGCGCCCCACCTGCTGGGCCCCATCGCTGTGGCTGCTTACAGCTACATGGCGCTGGTTCCCGTCATTCAGCCCCCGATCATGCGCGCCCTGACCACCAAGAAGGAACGCGCCATTGTGATGCAGGAGCTGCGTCCCGCCACCAAGACCCAGAAGATCGTGTTCCCCATTGTGGTGACGATCCTGGTGGCCATCCTGCTGCCCTCCGCCGCTGCCCTGGTGGGCGCCCTGATGCTGGGCAACCTGGCCAAGGAATGCGGTGTGACCGAGCGCCTGAACAAGACCATGCAGAATGAACTGATGAACATCGTGACCATCTTCCTGGGCATCACCGTTGGCGCTACCGCCACCGCCCAGACCTTCCTGAAGCTGGAAACCATCAAGATCATTGTGCTGGGCGTGGTGGCCTTCGGCATGGGTACCGCTGGCGGCCTGCTGCTGGCCAAGGTGATGAACTGGCTCTCCGGCGGCAAGATCAACCCGCTGATCGGCTCCGCTGGCGTGTCCGCTGTGCCCATGGCTGCCCGCGTGTCTCAGCGCGAAGGCCAGAAGGCCAATCCTGCCAACTTCCTGCTGATGCACGCCATGGGCCCCAACGTGGCTGGCGTGATCGGCTCTGCCATTGCGGCAGGCGTGCTGCTCTCCATGTTTGGCTAAGGGGAGCATCATAAGCTAACATCAATCGACTTTCGGATATAGGAGGAAGAACCTATGCCCAAGGTACAAATTACCGATACCATCCTGCGCGACGGCCACCAGTCCCAGGCTGCCACCCGTATGCGCACGGAAGAAATGCTCCCTGCCTGCGAAATGCTGGACAAGGTGGGCTACTACTCTCTGGAATGCTGGGGCGGCGCCACCTACGACAGCTGCCTGCGCTTCCTGAATGAAGATCCCTGGGAGCGCCTGCGCAAGCTGCGCGCTGCCCTGCCCAACACCAAGACCCAGATGCTCCTGCGCGGCCAGAACCTGCTGGGCTATCGTCCTTACAGCGACGACGTGGTGGAGTTCTTCGTCAAGAAGGCTGTGGAGAACGGCATTGACATCATCCGCTGCTTCGACGCCCTGAACGACCTGCGCAACATGCAGACCGCCGTGAAGGCCACCAAGAAGTATGGCGGCAAGGCGGAGATCGCCCTGAGCTACACCGAGTCTCCCGTGCACAACGAAGACTACTTCGTGAAGCTGGCGGAAGAGATCGAGAAGATGGGCGCTGACCTGATCTGCATCAAGGACATGGCCAACCTGCTGCTGCCCTACAAGGCCTACAGCCTGGTGAAGCGCCTGAAGGCTGCTACCAGCCTGCCCATTGTGCTGCACACCCACAACACCACCGGCACCGGCGACATGGTGCTTTTGAAGGCTGTGGAAGCTGGCGTGGACGTGGTGGATACCTGCCTGTCCCCCCTGGGCAGCGGTACTGCCCAGCCCGCCACCGAGTCCCTGGTGGCCACCCTGCAGGGCACCGAGTATGATACCGGCATCGACCTGAACCTGCTGGCTGACCTGGCGGAGTACTTCCGCAAGGTGGCCGACCGCCTCACTGCCGACGGCTGGCGCGATCCTGCCCGCGTGCTGGGTGTGGACGTGAAGACCCTGCAGTATCAGGTTCCCGGCGGTATGCTGTCCAACCTGATCGGCCAGCTGAAGCAGGCCAACCAGATGGATAAGTACTACGATGTGCTGGCGGAAGTTCCGCGCGTCCGCAAGGACTTCGGCTATCCTCCGCTGGTGACGCCCACCTCTCAGATCGTCGGCACCCAGGCCGTGATGAACGTGCTGGGCGGCGAGCGCTACAAGATGGTGCCCAAGGAGTCCAAGGATCTGCTGGCCGGCCGCTACGGCAAGCTGCCTGCCGAGGTCAACGAGGACGTGCGCAAGAAGTGCATCGGCGATACCAAGGTGATCACCCACCGCTTCGCCGACGACCTGCCCCCTGAGCTGGAGACCCTGCGCGAGGAAATGCGCGAGTGGTACCAGAAGGAGGAGGACGTGCTGTCCTACGCCATGTTCCCCAAGGTCGCGCCCAAGTACTTCGAGTACCGCCAGGCCCAGCAGATGAAGATCGACTCCACCATGCTGGACAAGGCCGACAAGACCATGCCTGTGTAACCAGAGGAGGCTCTGCCTCCTCTGGACTCCACCGCCCAAGGGCGCTGCCCTTGGGAATCCCGGTCAGGGCTCTGCCCTGACAACCCGCGAAGGGACTTCGTCCCTTTCGAAACCCATTCGGCGATGGCCGGGTGGGTTTT
>JAFTPN010000007.1 GCA_017463245.1 Clostridia bacterium | reverse complement strand
CACCGCATGCACGGCATCATCGTGGAAACCATGGCGGGCAAGCCCTTCCAGCCCCGCACGGTGAAGTGGATGAAGCAGATCGGCTACTGCGCCGTGGTCATGCCCCTGGTGAGCGCGGTGATGAGCATCGTTGCCATGCTGATCAGCGTAGACGGCATCCATGCAACGCTGGATCTCTCCGGGCTGCTGATGGGCATCCTGGTGCTGTGCCTGACCCACGTTTTCGCCTACGGGCTGGAGCTGCAAAAAGATGTGGACGGTCTTTTGTAAAGGAGGGAGATCATGGGCAAGATCATACTGCGCCTCGACCGCATGATGGCCGAGCGAAAAATGTCCCTCAACGAGCTGTCCCAGCGGGTGGGCGTGGCCAATGTGAACCTCTCCAAGCTGAAAAACGGCCACGTCAGCGCCATTCGCTTCTCCACGCTGGAAGCCATTTGCGAGGTGCTGGACTGCCAGCCAGGGGATATACTGGAATATCAGAAAGATGAATAAACAAAGGCGGTGCTGCCACGTTGCGCGCTTCCGCAGCGTCCACCTCATCAGTCGCCTGAAGGCGACAGCTTCCCCTCAAGGGGAAGCCTTTGTTCGCAACCCGGCGTTAAGCCTTCCCCTTGAGGGGAAGGTGGCCGAGCAAAGCGAGGCCGGATGAGGTGGACGCTGCATGAAGAAACAACTACGCAGTACCGCCCTTTTTCAATTACAGCTTCCGATACACCGTGAACCACATCGTCACAAACGCCGCCAACCCGCCCACCGCGTTGGAGATGGGCTCCGCCAGGAACACGCCGTTCACCCCGAAACCCATGTGGGGCAACAGCAGCGTCAGCGGCACAACGATGAAGGCCTTGCGCAGCAGGGAGAAGAAAATCGCCTGCTTCGACCTGCCCAGCGCCAGGTAGGTGTTCTGCCCCACAAACTGGAAGGTCATGAACACAAAGCCGAAGAAGTAGATGAACATGGCCTCCACGCCATGGTCGATGGTGGCCGCGTCGCTGGCGAAAATGCCCATCAGCTGCCGGGGCAGGAGCATCACCAATATCCACGCCACCAGCGTGTACACAAAGCCCAGCACCGCCGTGAAGCGTATGCACTCCTTCACCCGGTCGTTGCGGCCTGCGCCGTAGTTGTAGCCCATCACCGGCTGGCCGCCGCTGCTGATGCCGCTCATGGGCAGCGAAAGGATCTCCCGCACGGAGTTCAAAACCGTCATGATGCCCACATACAGATCGCCGCCGAAAGCTTGCAGCTGGTTGTTGCACACAATTTGAACCAGGCAGTTGGTGCCCTGCATCACAAAGCCGCTGGTGCCCAGCGAGCAGATGCGCCGGGTGCGGGCGGGATCGATGCGCAGGTACTGGCGCTTCAGCCGGATGATGGCCTTTTTGCCGGTGAGGAACTTCATCACCCACAGGGCGGAAATGCCCTGGCTGATCACCGTGGCCAGCGCCGCGCCCTGCACGCCCATGTTGAAGATGAAAATGAACAAGGGATCCAGCACGATGTTGATCACCGCGCCCAGCAGCGTGGTGACCATGCCAAACTTGGGGAATCCCTGGGCGTTGATAAAGCCGTTCAGGCCGGTGGTGATCATGGAGAAAACCGTTCCCAGCAGGTAGATCTGCAAATACTGGTCGGCATAGACATACGAGGCCTCGCTGGCGCCGAAGAGGAACAGGATGGGGCGGTGCAGCACATAGCACACCGCGAACAGGATCACCGATGCGCCCACCAGCAGCGTGAACACATTGCCCAGAATGGCCTCGGCCTCCTGGGTATCCTTTTTGCCCCGGGCGATGGAAAACAGCGGCGTGCCGCCCGTGCCGAACAGGCTGGTGAAGGCGGCGATCAGCACGATCACCGGAAAGGTGATGCCCAGTCCCGTCAGCGCCATGCTGCCCGTTTCCGGCAGGTGGCCGATGTAGATGCGGTCAACAATGTTATAAAGCAGCTGCACCAGCTGCGCCATCATCAGCGGTACCGCCTGGGCGATGATGTGCCGCCGCACCGAGCCGGTGGAAAAATCGTTAGCCTGCATGGGAACGCCTCCTTCAACGCACAGGGAAAATTGTAGCACCGCCGCCAGGGAAATGCAAGCCGACAAAGGAAGCTCTTTTTCGTCAAAGGGAGGTGCCCTGCCCACGGCGAATCCTATGCCGATGCAAAGGAGGGAGCGCCATGCGGTGCGTGATCCTCGCCCTGACCCCCGCCCAGGGCGAAACCTGGCTGACCGCCATGGAAAACAGGGGCGAGGAGTGGCAATGCCGGGTGTTCACCGAAGCGGAGGCCGCCTACCACGCCCTGTGCGATGGATATTACGAGGTGTGCCTGCTCTGCCCCTGCCCGGAGGCCGAAGCGCTGGCCGCCCGGCTGCAAGCACGGCCGCCCCTGTCGCCCCCATGGGTCATCCATCCCGGCGAGGATATCCCCCAGGGCATCCCGCCCCTGGCCTTGCAGCGCCTGGAGCAGCTCACCTGCCTGAGCCGCAGCCTTTTGCAGGCGCTCACAGCGCAGCCCAAGCTGCGGGCATGGCGCTTTTTGCCGGACATGGCCGCGCTGACGGTGGTGCATCCGCCGCTGCTGGGCGACCTGCACCACCAGCTGTACCCGCTCATCGCCCGCCGCCACGGCATGACCCCCGCCGCCGTGGAGCGCAGCCTGCGCACCCTGGTGGAATCCACCTGGAGCCACGGCAGCCTGCAGGCGCTGGAGAGGTTCTTCGGCCACTCGGTGGATCCGGAAAAAGGCAAGCCCACCAATAAAGAATTTCTCTGCCGCCTGCAGGAGCGGCTCACCCTGGCTGGCCGCCGCCTTGTGTGATGAAAATGTGATCAGAAAATGAATAGCGTGTAACTTTTGTGAATTCACGGTTGCACAATGGGCAAAATCGTGTCATAATAGACAAAGCTGCGCCGCTGGCGCTGCGGAAGTGAAGGAGGTACTCCCTTATGAAAAAGAATATGAAGTGGATCATCGCGGCTGTGGTGATCGTTGTGCTGGTGGTTCTGGCCGTTGTGCTGTTTGGCAATGGCAGCAAGGATCAGCAGGTTGCCGACGCCCCCGCCGTGCCCACCGTGGTAGCCACCGAGGCCGCCGACCCCACTGCTGAGCCCGCTGCTGACGTCACCGCCGAGCCTGCGGCCGACGTCACCGCTGAACCCGCTGCCGATGCGGCTGCCACCACCGCCGACCCCAAGGCTGTGATGATCACCGTGAACGGCACCGAGATCCTGCGTGAGGACGTGGAGCTGATCCAGGCCAACCTGGTGTCCACCTATGCCCAGTATGGCTACGACACCACCGACGAAACCTTCCTGAACGACATGAACCAGTACGCCCTGGAATATGCCGTGCAGCTGGAGCTGATGGAGCAGAAGGCCGCCGAGAAGGGCTTTGACCAGTTCACCGACGAAGAGAAGGCCACCATCGAGGCCGAAAACGCCACCAACTGGGCTGAGATCGTCGATCTGTACGTCACCTACTACGGCGGCGTGACCGAAGAATCCACCGAGGAGGAGAAGGCCGCTGCCCGCGTGAACGTGCTTTCCATGCTGGAGGGCATGGGCTACACCGAGGCCGTGATGCTGGAGGACGCCTTCAACAGCGCCAAGCTGGATCGCGTGGAGGCCTTTATGCTGGAAGGCGCTGCCGTGACCGACGACGAGGTGAAGGCCCTGTTTGACGAATACGTCAAGCAGGACGAGGCCAGCTACAAGGAAGACATCGGCATGTATGAGTACATGACCCAGTATTATGGTCAGGAATCCTACTACACCCCCGAAGGCTACCGCGGCATCACCCACATCCTGCTGGAGGTGGACGAGGAGCTGCTGAGCACCTACCAGACCCTCTCCGCCCAGCTGGAGGAGAAGGAAGAGGCCATCGCGGCTGCCACCACCACCGACATCACCGTGACCCAGGCCGATGTGGACGCTGCCTATCAGGCCATCATCGCCTCCGTGCAGCCCACCATCGATGAGATCAACCAGAAGCTGGCCGAGGGCGTTGCCTTCGCCGAGCTGGTGGCCACCTATGGCACCGACCCCGGCATGGAGCAGGAGCCCACCAAGACCGAGGGCTACCCCGTGCACATGGACTCCATCATCTGGGATCCCGCCTTTGTGCAGGCCGCCTTCTCTGTGGATAAGGTGGGCGATGTGGCTCAGCCCGTGGTGGGCAGCTACGGCGTGCACATCGTGCAGTACACCCGCGACGTGCCTGCCGGCCCCGTGGAATACACCGCCGACATCCAGCTCGCCCTGCACGAGGCTGCCCTGAGCGAGAAGGAGAACGAGCTGTTCAGCGCCACCATGGAAGCCTGGATGGCCGAAGCCCAGATCACCTACTCCGAGGATGCCCAGGCCATGATGGGCACCGCGGAATAATCCCCCTACACGCAACGAACCCCCGCAGGTACATTCCTGCGGGGGTTTTCTGTGGGAAAATCAATGGATCACAGCGCCGAACAGGTCATAAATAGCGGCATTGCTGTCCTTGCCGGTCAGCTTCTCGCCAGCGCGCTCATAGTTGTAGCACACGTCCCCTTCCCGAAGATAAGGGCATTCGTCGATGGACACCAGCACGGTCATGATGGAACCATCCGCCCGCACCAGGGTCAGCTCGTGCTTGAACTCCGCATCGAAGCACATGGGGATGTTCTCCATCCGCTTCGCGCCGGAGAGGATGCCCTCCAGCACGCGCAGCTTGTAGGCATCGGTCAGCGCACCGGTGTGGATGCTGCCCCGGTCGTCGCTTTGCGTCCAGGTGAGGGTGGCGGATTGCAGCGTCCCCACCAGCGCAGGGTCGAAGTCCACCTCCTGCACGGCGGCGCGGGTAGCCTCCGCCGTCTGGGTGGGCGTGGCGGTGGGTGCCTCCGTGGCGGGCGGCAGGGTGGCAAAGGTGCGGTCAGCAGGCGCGGCGCAGGCGGCGAGCAGCACCGCCGCCAGCAGCAAAACGAGCAATCTCTTCATGGTCAAAATCCCCTCCTGCTCTATCAGACGTACACAACCCGGAAAAAATTGCATATCCCGAAAAAATTATTGCGAATTTCTTCCATCTGTGCTATGATGAACAGGAACAGGGGATGGCACCCATCACAAAAAACGGCGTTCAACAAGACAACGGGGGATGACACCCATGGAAAAAAACATTGAAGTTGTCGATGAAGCGGGTAACGTGTATGAACCGACCTGGCCCAAGCGGGCAAAGGGTCTTGTGAAACATGGCCGGGCGCGCTTCGTCAACGAAAACAGAATTTGCTTAGCGTGTCCGCCAGAACATGAAATGGAGGACAACAACATGAGCAATACGATGAAGATCTTCGGCGATATGACTGTGGCGGTTATCCTGGAACGCATCAACAACATCATCAACCAGACCAGCTACATTGGAGAGGCTTGCGAATCCCTGGCAGCCATGGGCGATGGCGACAGCGGTGAGATGAATTCTCCCGGCAACGTGATGGGAGAGGCCAAGGCCAACGCCATTGCCACCGTGGTGCAGAGCCGCGAGACCACCAACCAGCAGATCCTGCGCCTGTACGAGAAAATGTATGACGACATGATCCGCCTGAGCGAAAAGGAAGATCAGCCGAAGCTGGCAGCGGAAGCTCATATCGAATAACAAACGGGAGCCGGAGCGAAAGCTCCGGCTCTTTTGCATTCCTTGCAGCATATTGCCTGTTTCAGGAAAAAAGCGTATAATGCAATTAGCTGTAACTCACGTTCATCATCATATTCCCGCAAAGGAGGCCGCCTATGTACCAGGTATTCGTGGTGGAGGATGAGCTGCTCATCCGCCAGAGCATCCGCAATGTGATCGAAAACATGCCCGGCCCCTTTGCCTTTTGCGGCGAGGCCTCCGATGGGGAAATGGCGCTGTCCATGATGCAGGATCTGATGCCCGACATCGTTCTGACCGACATCCGCATGCCCTTCCTGGACGGGTTTGAGCTGATCCGCCACGCCAAGGCCATGATGCCCTGGCTGAAGATCATCATCATCAGCGGCTATGGGGACTTTGAGTCGGCGCAGAAGGCCATCTCCCTGGGGGTGGATCAGTACCTGCTCAAGCCCATCCGCTCGGCCGAGCTGACCAAAGTGATTGAGGAAATGGCGCGGCAGATCGACGAAAGCAAAACAAAAAGCACCCTGCCCCGGGGCTATGACCAGGACGAGGTGCAATTGGCGCTGCGCCAGCATTTCATGCAGCAGCTGCTCTACGGCGGGCTGAACACCGCCACCCTGCTGGAGCGCGCCCGGGCGCTGGAGCTGGACATTGTGAAGCCCTATTACCAGCTGGTGCTGTTCTCCTTCAGCCCCGAGGAATTCGACTACCAGACCTCCCGCTTTGCGGTGGAAAACATTTTGCAGCAGCAGGGTCTGCCCCTGTATTATTTCACCGAGTCCAACCAGCTCACGGTTTTGTGCTACGGCCAGGATACCGACAGCCTCAGCGAAAAGGTGTACCAGTTCATCAACATCCTCCGGCATGAAATGAAGGAGCTCTGCCCCACCATTACCACCGTGGTGGGCAATGTGGTGCAGCGCCTCAGCGGCGTGTGCCAGGCCTACAACACCGCGGCGGATCTTCTCAAGAAGGTCTGCGGCGTGTCCGTGGGGCAGGTGGTGGACGTGAACGACTCCGCCCAGATCACCGCCGAGATGATCGAGCTGGGCGACCCCTTTGGCGGGGAGTTCCAGCAGAAGCTGCAATACGTCACCGCCCGGGATGTGCCCGCCCTGGTAGACGATGTGCTGGCCAGCCCGGAGGGCAGCCGCTTCAACAGCATGCTGATGCGCTACTATGCGCTGATCGACATTCTGAAGATGACCGTGGAGCAGATCGCCCGCAACACCCCCGGGGTGGACGCCAAGGACATTGCCACCAAGCTCAGCGGCGAGCATGATATCTTCGCTGCCTCCGGCCGGATGGAGGACTTCCGGCAAACGGCGGTGGAGCTGCTCCAAAAGGCCGTGAGCATGAAGCAGGAGAACCCGGCCAATATCAAATACAGCCACGTCATCAGCAGGGCTGAAAAATACGTGGCTGAGAATTTTTGCGATCCGAATATCTCTTTGATCAGCGTGGCGAAGGAAGTGGGACTCAGCTCGGCGCATTTCAGCACCGTGTTCTCGCAAACGCTGGGGCGCTCCTTCATCAACTACCTCACCGCCATGCGCATCGAGCGCGCCAAGGAGCTGCTGGCCACCACCAGCCTGAAGCTCTCCACCATCGCCATGGAGATCGGCTACAACGAGCCGAACTACTTCAGCCATGTGTTCCGCAAGCTGGAGGGCATCACCCCCAAGGAATACCGCAACCGCGCCATGCAGGGCGATCAGTAACCCCGGCCGTCCATGATCTGGCGGGTGATGGTGGCCGCATCGAAGGTGGTTTCCTCCACATAGGTCAGCTTGGGCGGCTTGCTGCCTGCTTCCAGCTTCTCGATAATGGCCTGCACCCTGGGGCCATGGAGAGGATTGCACTCCACGTCAAAGCTGATCTCCCCGGCCATGACCATTTCCAGCGCCGCGTGACTGGCGTCGAAGGAAATGATGGTCACGTCCTTGCCGGGCTGCAAGCCTGCGTTTTTCAGGGCGTCGATGGCGCCATAGGCCATGTTGTCATTCTCGGAATAGATCACATCAAACTGCATTCCCTGTGCCAGGAGCGCTTCCACCAGCTCCTGGCCTTTTGCTTGGGTAAAATCCCCCGTGTTGCGGTAAACCAGCTCCCAGGCAGGGTGGTTTGCCAGCCCGGTGTCCAGCCCCTGGGTGCGCCCCAGCTGGGCGGAGGAGCCCAGGTTCCCCTGCAAATGCACAATGCGCAGGGGCTCATCGCCAAAGTGCTGCGCAAGCCATTCCACCGCCGCATCGCCCTCCTTGCGGAAGTCGGAGCCGATCCAGCAGGTGAACAGGCTGTCGTCCTCCACCTCGATCATCCTGTCCACAATGATCACCGGCACGCCTGCGGCCTTGGCCTCGGCCAGCACGGTGTCCCAGCCCGTTTCGGTGGTGGGCGCCAGCACGATGTAGTCCACCCCCTGGTGGATGAAGTTGCGGATGGCGGTGATCTGCCTCTCCTGCTTCTGCTGGGCGTCGTCGATGATGAGGCGGTAGCCATTCTGCTCAGACAGTGCCTCCCTCATGCTGCGGGTGTTGGCGTTGCGCCAGTCGCTTTCCGCGCCCACCTGGGAGAACCCCACCACGATCATATCATCGTAGGTCTCCACGGGAACTGCGGGGGCGGGCGTGCAGGCGGTGAGCATCAGCAGGCACAGGATGCAGACCATCAACAGGATGCGTTTCACAGGGAGACCTCCTTTTCTTCTTTGCGATACTGGGGCAATCGGATGGACACGATGGAACCCTTGCCCATCTGGCTTTCAAAGAACAGGCCGTAGGGTTCGCCGCAGTAGAGCCGGATGCGCTTATGCACGTTCACCAGCCCCAGGCCGGTGTGGCGATCCTCGTAAATGCCCGCTTGCAGGATGCGCACCTGCTCCTCGTCCATGCCCGCGCCATTGTCGGTGACCTTCAGCAGCAGGTCGCTGCCGTCGGCCTCGCCGGTGACGGTGATGGTGCCCATGCCCCGGCGGTTCTTGATGCCGTGATACAGGGCGTTTTCCACCAGGGGCTGCAGGATCAGCTTGGGCACCATGCAGTCCAACAGCTCTTCGGGGATGTTGATCTCATAGCGCAGGATGTCGCTGTAGCGGATCTGCTGAATCTCCAGGTAGCTGGCCACCTGGGTGCGCTCCGCATCCAGGGAGATGATGTCCTCGCCCTTGTTCAGCGAGTTGCGGAAGAAGGTGGAAAGGCTTGTGACCATGGTCACCACGTCCTCCTCCCGCTGGCTCTCGGCCAGGATGGCAATGGAGTCCAGCGTGTTGTAGAGGAAGTGGGGGTTGATCTGCGCCTGCAACAGCTCCAGCTCTGCCCGGTGCAGGGACTTCTGATCCTCGATCTGCTTGGCCATCAGCGCATCCACGCGGCGGGCCATTTCGTCAAAGCCGCTGTCCAGGGTCTGCAATTCGGTGATGTGGGTCTCCACGGGCGTGGGGGTGAAGTCGCCCTCGCCAAACTGCTGCGCCTTGCGGGACAGCGCGCTGATGGGCCCTGTGATGCGCCGGGTCACGCGCACGGAATACCACACCATGGCCAGCGTCAGCACCGCCACCCCGGCAATGACCGCAATGATCACAAAGGTCATCTGCTGGGTGATGAGCCGCTGCAACCGTGCCATTTCCCGCACTTCATCGTTGATGAAATCGTTCATATAGGTCTCGATCAGCTTGGTGAGGCCGGTCTCGCCGCGGATGTTGCGCTCCAACAGCTCCATGCGCAGGTCGTAGGATTCCTCCTGGGCGATCTCGATCATGTACCCTCGCAGGTTTTCGCACATGTCCAGCATGCTCTGGATGCGCCAGCGGTTGTCGCGGAGGGTGGTGGTGTTTTCCAATCGGCGCAGCACAGCAGCGGCATCGTCCAGCACCGCCATGGGCAGCTCCTGCACCGAGGCTTCGCTGCGGGGGCGGATCACATGGTTGTACATGCCCGAATCCAGCTGGCTCTTGAACTCCTGGTTGAAATCCGCAGCGGTATTGGCGCTTAGCAGCACGCCGGTATATTGGCGGTTGATGGACAAAAGCATCACGATCAGTATCACGATGATGGCGCCCATCACCGGCAGCACCGTACCCAGGAGCCGCCTGATCTGCTGCTGGATGGTGCGGTTTTGTTGTTTCTTTTGCATGGCATACACCTCTTTGTTTCAGTATATCATGTTTTTCCATCCGGGGGAGAGCCATCCAAAAAAAGTATCAGAAATCGAAATAATTTCTCATTTCCATAAAAAAGAAAAGAAAATATCCAAAAATGTTTCTGTATCCAAAAAAAGAATGTGAATGTTCCCCGCCGCCGTTTCATATACAATAACAGTAACAAGTCCACCAGAATGGACAAAGAGAAAACAGGAGGAATGAATCATGAAGAAGTTTGCCGCTCTGCTGCTTGCGATGCTGCTGGTGCTGACCATGACCGTTGGCTCTGCCATGGCCGAGGTCACCGTGGGTATCGTGAACAACCCCCCGTCCGAGTCCGGCTACCGTGAGGCCAACGTGAAGGACTTCGAGGCTGTGTTCTCTGCCGAGAATGGCTATGCCGCCAAGACCTACTACTCCCTGAAGAACGACGAGCAGCTGGCTGCCGCTCAGCAGTTCATCACCGATGGTGTGGACTACCTGCTGATCTCCGCCGCTGAGACCACCGGCTGGGACGCCGTGCTGACCTCCGCCCAGGAGAATGGCATCCCCGTGTTCCTGTTCGACCGCATGATCGCCTGCGACGAGAGCCTGTATGAGGCTGCCGTTGTGTCCGACATGGCGAACCAGGGCAAGCTGGCCGTGGAATGGCTGATCGCCCAGAACCTGGAAGCTTACAACATCATTCACATTCAGGGCGCCATGGGCTCCGACGCTCAGATCGGCCGTACCGGCGCGCTGGACGAGCAGGTTGCCAACAACGAGAACTGGAAGCTCGTCGTGCAGCAGACCGCTACCTGGGACGAAGCTGAAGCCAAGAAGATCACCGAGTCCGTGATCAACTCCAAGGAAGCCTTCAACATCATCTACGCCGAGAACGACGGCATGGCCAAGGGCGCTGTGGCTGCCCTGGATGAGGCTGGCATCTCCCACGGCGTGGGCAAGGATGTCATCGTGATGGGTTTCGACTGCAACCGCTGGGCGCTTCGCGAACTGCTCTCTGGCAACTGGAACTACGACGGCCAGTGCTCTCCCTTCCAGGCTCAGGTCATTTCTGATCTGATCCAGAAGCTGGAAGCCGGTGAGGCTCTGAACCTGGAATCCAAGAAGATCATCTCCGAGGAGAAGGGCTTCGACGCCACCACCATCACTCAGGCTGACATCGACACCTACGGCCTGGGCGAGTAAGCACAGCTGAAAGCTGAGTAACAAGTAATACCCCGCGCGGTGCGGTCTGTGTGGAGCGATCCGCCTACCGCACCGCGCTTCGTGGCTTTTTCCAGGAAGGCACAGCATGGAAGGAGGAACGTGTATGCAAAACGATGTCGTTTTGTCTATGCGTGGTATCGGCAAAACATTTCCCGGCGTGCGGGCGCTGCACAATGTGGATTTCACCCTGCGCAAGGGCGAGGTCCACGCGCTGATGGGCGAAAACGGCGCGGGAAAATCCACCCTGATCAAGGTGCTCACCGGCGTTTACACCAAGGACGCAGGCACCATCCACCTGGACGGCGTGGAGGGCGAGGTCATCATCCGCTCCCCCCAGGACGCCCAGCAGGCGGGCATCAGCACCGTGTATCAGGAGATCACGCTCTGCCCCAACATCACCGTAGCGGAGAACATGTTCATTGGCCGTGGCAAAGGCGCCCTGGTCAAGTGGAAGGACATGGAGAAGCGCGCCGGTGAGATCCTCCGGAGCCTGGGCATCCCCGCCCGCCCCAAGCAGCAGCTGGGCAGCTGCTCCCTGGCCGTGCAGCAGATGGTGGCCATCGCCCGCGCGGTGGACATGGACTGCAAGGTGCTGATCCTGGACGAGCCCACCTCCTCCCTGGACGACAAGGAAGTGGAGATGCTCTTCTCCCTCATGCGCGACCTGAAGAGCCGCGGCGTGGGCATCATCTTCGTGACCCACTTCCTGGAGCAGGTCTACGCCGTCAGCGACCGGATCACCGTTTTGCGCAATGGTGAACTGGTGGGCGAATACGAGGTGAAGGATCTGCCCCAGGTGGAGTTGGTGTCCAAAATGATGGGCAAGGAGCTGGAAGGCCTGAGCGACCTGGTGCGGGACGATACCCCCGTGGCAGACGCCTCCACCCCCGTGTATGAGGCCAGCGAGCTTTCCAGCGCCAAGGGCGTGAACCCCTTTGATTTCGCCATCCGCAAGGGCGAGGTCAACGGCTTCACCGGCCTGCTGGGCTCCGGCCGCTCGGAGAGCGTGCGCGCCATTTTCGGTGCGGATCGCGTCACCGGCGGCAAGGTGAAGATCGATGGCAAGGCCGTGAAGATCGGCAAGCCCATCGACGCCATGAAGCAGGGCATCGGCTACCTGCCCGAGGATCGCAAGGACGACGGCATCATTGCCGATCTGAGCGTGCGGGAGAACATCATTCTGGCGCTGCAGGTGGAAAAGGGCTTCTTCCATCCCTTCTCCCAGGCGGAGGCCGAGGCCTTTGCCGATGAATACATCAAGGCGCTGGAGATCAAGACCGCATCCTCCGATACGCCCATCAAGTCCCTTTCCGGCGGCAACCAGCAGAAGGTCATTCTGGCTCGCTGGCTGCTCACCCATCCCAAGTACCTGATCCTGGATGAACCCACCCGCGGCATCGACGTGGGTACCAAAACGGAGATCCAGCGCCTGGTGCGCAAGCTGGCGGAAGAGGGCATGAGCGTCACCTTTATTTCCTCTGAGATCGAAGAAATGCTGCGCACCTGTTCCCGGCTCATCGTCATGCGCGACCGCCACATCGTGGGCGAATTGCGCGGTACCGAGCTGACCCAGGACAATGTGATGCGTACCATTGCGGGAGGTGGAGACTGATATGGCAAAGCAGGCCAAAAAGAACTGGAGCAAGCACTCGCAGCTGCTGGTGCCGCTGCTCTCCATTGCGCTGATCATTCTGTTCAACGCCTTCCGCGACCCCAGCTTCTTCTCCATTGAGGTGACCACCAACAATGCAGGCAGCACCGTTTTGACCGGCAACCTGATCTCCATCCTCAACGGCGCCAGCGAACTGGCCATCCTGGCCATGGGCATGACGCTGGTCACCGCAGCCTGCGGCGGCCAGGATATCTCCGTGGGCGCGCTGGCAGCCATTGCAGGCAGCGTGTTCGTGAAGGTGCTGCGCGCAGGCGAGATCACCCCCCTCGCCATCGCCCTGGGCTTTGTGGCCTGCTGCGCGGTGGCCATGGCCTTCGGTGCCTTCAATGGCACGCTGGTGTCCGTGTTCAAGATCCAGCCCATGATCGCCACCCTGGTGCTGTTCACCTGCGGCCGCTCTGTGGCCTACTGGATCAACGGCGGCGCTACTCCCACCGTGGAAAGCCCGCTGATCAACGCCATCGGCAGCTTCATCCCCGGTGTGCCGGTGCCCACCCCCATCATCATCGTGATCATCACGGCCATCGTGCTCTCGCTGGTGTTCAAGTTCACCACCCTGGGGCTGTATACCCAGGCCGTGGGCATCAACCAGCGGGCTGCCCGGCTCAACGGCATCAACACCACCGGCATCAAGCTGCTCTCCTTCATGATCCTGGGCGCGTGCTGCGCCATTGCGGGCGTCATTGCCGTGAGCCGCCTGAGCCTCATCAACCACGAGACCCTGCTATTGGACATTGAGATGGACGCCATTCTGGCGGTGGCCATCGGCGGCAACGCCCTGGGCGGCGGCAAGTTCAAGGTGGCGGGCTCCGTGCTGGGCGCCTACGCCATCCAGGCGCTGACCATCACCCTCTATGCCATGAAGGTGCCCTCCACCGACGTGAAGGCCTACAAGGCCATTGTGATCATCCTCATCGTGGTCATCGGTTCTCCCGTGGTGAAGGCCAAGCTGAACCAGCTGTGGAAGAAGCTCACCGCGGGCAAGGCAGGAAAGGAGGCGGCAGCATGAAGCGCAACCGTGAACTGAAGCGCCGGGAGCCGCTGACCGATACCCAGCTGCTCCTGACCATTACCATCTGCATTTTCTTCGCCATGTACTTTGCTGCCATGGCCATCTGGGGCGGCGGCTTCCTGCGCTGGCAGCAGGTGTTTGACATGCTGAACAACAACGCTGCCCTGATCATCGTGGCCTGCGGCCTCACGGTGGTCATGATCGGCGGCGGCATCGATATCTCCGTGGGCGGCGTCACCGCCCTGGTGGTGATGAGCTGCATCGTCCACATGAACAACGGCGGCAGCATTTTCACCGCCGCGCTGCTGGCGCTGGGCATCGGCCTGTGCTTCGGCCTGGTGCATGGTTTCCTCATCTCCTATCTGGAGATCCAGCCCTTCATCATCACCCTGGCGGGCATGTTCTTTGCCCGGGGCATGACCACCATCGTTTCCCTGGAGCCCCAGAAGATCGCCCACGAGGGCTTCCAGCAGCTGATGAAGACCAAGATCGAGATCCCCTGGCTGGGCTACATTGCCAAGAAGGGCAACCTGATCCCCGCCCGCATGGAGATCGGCGTGGTGGTGGCGCTGCTGATCGTGCTGATCATCTTCTTCGTGCTGAAAAAGACCCGCCTTGGCCGCAACTTCTACGCCATGGGCGGCAACAGCCAGTCCGCCCTGATGCTGGGCGTGAACGTGAAGCGCACCCGCTTCTACTCCTACCTCATCAGCGGCATCCTCTCCGGCATCGCGGGCTTTGTGTTCATGATGCACACCGGCGCGGGCAACGCCACCAACGCCGCCGGCGCTGAAATGAACGCCATCGCCTCGGCCATCATCGGCGGCACGCTGCTCTCCGGCGGCGTGGGCAACGTGATCGGCACCCTGTTTGGCACGCTGACGCTGACCACCATCAAGGCCATCGTGACCACCTCCGGCCTGCGGGATCCCTGGTGGCAGTCCATCACCACCGGCGCCATGCTGTGCTTCTTCATCCTTTTGCAAAGCGTGGTGCTTTCCAACCGCGGCAAGGGCGGCCTGAAGAAGCTGCTGCCCCAATGGATGCAGATCGGCAAGAAAGACTGACACACAAAAACCCGGCTTAAAGGGCGATACTCATAAGACAGTTAGCGGGCACAGCAGATTGTACTGCTGTGCCTGTTCTTGTATAATTTGCTTTTGTGTGATAGTATATAACCAAACAGACCGATAAAATTGAATTTGACAAAGAGGGCCAGAGATTATGAAAATTAGGAAACTGATAGAGTCTGATTACGATATGGTAATTGAACTATACAAGGAATTGGATGAAATGCATGTGCAGGCTCGGCCGGACTACTTTGTATATCGGGACAAAGATAAAATCTATCCCAAAGATGCTTTCGTTCATAATTTGTCTTATCCTGGCGGTTTGGACGTTGGTGCTTTTGAAAATGAACAGCTTGTGGGCATTGTTAGTGCAACACTTTGGGAAGAAAGTGGCATGGTCAAGGATGTAAAGACTGTATGCTTGGATAATATCTATGTTTTGCCTACCCATCGTCGCAATGGAGTTGCAACAAGGCTATTTGCAGAGGTTGAGTTATGGGCAAAAGAACAGGGTGCTATTCGTCTGGATTTGCATACTTGGGATTTCAACAAGGATGCTATCGCCATGTATCAAGCAATGGGTATGACACCCCAGCGTTATGTGTTTGAAAAGAAGCTGTAATTTTAGAAATTAGCAAACTATTGAGTAAATTGAAGTTTATCGAACAGGCTTAAGGGCGCACTTCTATACATAGCGTCCTGCTATGTAGTGCACACAACGATAAAAGCCAAGCTGCAAGATGCAGCTTGGCTTTAACTGTTTTACGGACACCCACCGAACAGCCGGGTTTTTTCTATGCAGCCTTACACCACCGCCGTTTGACAAGGGGGAAACCCCTGTGGTATGCTGAGAAAAAAGCACGGAGGAATGCACATGAAAAATCAGAATACCCACGCCATGCTGCTGGCGCTGGTGGGCGGCTATGTGCTGTATATTGCCTGGCAGCTGCTGGATGGCCTGCTGGCTGGCAGGGATGAAATGCCCCAGGCCGCAGCCATTGCCGCCATTGCGGTGTTCACGGTGGGGGGCATCGGCGTTTTGTGTTATGCATGGAAACTGTGGAAAGATGCAAAGAAGCAGGATGAAAAAGAACCTGAGGATGAATCGGCGCTGAAGTGAAAGATACTTTTCCTGTAGTTTCCGGCGTGGTTGTCTACACTTTTTTTACAAAGGGGATTTACAAAAGCACTATAATTGTGTATAATCAGGTCAGAACTTTTCCAGAAAATAAATATGCAAGGAGTTGACTCATCATGAAAAAGTTCGTATCTCTGCTTCTGGCTCTGGCTCTGGTGCTGAGCGTGTTCGCCGTTGCGACTGCTGAAGCCCCCAAGAAGATCGGTATCTCCATGCCCACCCAGTCCCTGGAGCGCTGGAACCGCGACGGTTCTTACCTGGACGAGCAGTTCAAGGCCGCTGGCTTTGAGACCATCCTGACCTACTCCGATAACGACGCTGGCCGTCAGGTGAACGACATCCAGAACATGCTGGCTGATGAAGTTGACCTGCTGATCATCGCCGCCATCGACGGCGAAGCCCTGAACACCGTGATGGACGAAGCTGCCAACGCTGGCATCCCCGTCATCTCCTACGACCGTCTGATCCTGAACGACGCTGTGTCCTACTATGTGTCCTTCGACAACTACACCGTGGGCAAGCTGCAGGGCCAGTATGTTGAGACCGCTCTGGATCTGGCCAACGCCGGTGACAAGACCTACGTCATCGAGTTCACCGCTGGCGACCCCGCCGACAACAACGCTGGCTACTTCTTCAATGGCGCTTACGATGTGCTGAAGGGCTACATCGACAACGGCACCGTGAAGGTCACCTCCGGCCAGACCGCTTTCCAGGAAGTCGCCACTGCCCAGTGGAACACCGACACCGCCCTGAACCGCGCTGCTAACATCCTGGCTTCCTACTATGCCGACGGCACCGTGCTGGACGCCTGGGTTTGCTCCAACGACTCCACCGCTCTGGGCGTTGCTCAGGCCATCGAGTCCGACTACGCTGGCTCCAACACCATCATCGTGACCGGCCAGGACGGCGACATCGCCAACCTCGCCAACATCGTTGACGGCAAGCAGACCATGACCGTTTACAAGAACGTGATGAACGAAGCCGTTGTGACCCTGGAACTGGCCAAGGCCATGCTGGCTGGCGAAGTGAACGGCGAAGAACTGGTGAAGACCTTCGGCGTGGACTGCGCTTATGACACCGAGTCCTACGAGACCTCCGAAGGCACCAAGTGCCCCTCCTTCCTGCTGGTGCCCTCTGTGATCACCAAGGACAACCTGAACGACCTGGTTGCCACCGGCCTGTATGTTATGGGCGACGACGGCTACCTGAAGGCTGCTGAGTAATCACAAACGTCGGTTCAACCCGAAAGGGCGTGCTGACTGAAAACAGTTACGCTGTTTGGGCGGGGCTAAGCCCCGCCCTTTTCGTGAAGAACAGCGACTTTGAAAGGAGGAATTGAACTTGGCGGACATCATTCTGGAAATGAAGTCGATCACCAAGGAATTCCCGGGCGTTAAAGCGCTGGATAACGTTAATCTGGTGGTGGAACGCGGTGAGATCCACGCCCTGATCGGCGAAAACGGCGCTGGCAAATCCACGCTGATGAACGTGCTTTCAGGCATTTATCCCTATGGCACTTATGAAGGCGAGATCCACTACAACGGTAAGCTCTGCCAGTTCAAAACGCTGAAGGATTCCGAGGCGCAGAACATTGTGATCATCCATCAGGAGCTGGCGCTGATCCCGCTGCTGACCATTGGCGAGAATATGTTCCTGGGCAACGAGTTCAAAAAGAACGGCGTCATCGACTGGGATAAAACCTACTCCGAGGCCGAAAAGCACATGGCTCAGGTGGGTCTGCAGGAATCTGCCCGCACGCTGATCAAGGACATCGGCACCGGCAAGCAGCAGCTGGTGGAGATCGCCAAGGCCTTCTCCAAGAACGTGAAGCTGCTGATCCTGGACGAGCCCACCTCCTCCCTGAACGACGAGGACGCCAAGATGCTCCTGGATCTTTTGATGGAGTTCAAAAAGCAGGGTCTTACCTCCATCATCATCACCCACAAGCTCAACGAGATCATCTACTGTGCCGACAAGGCCACCATCCTGCGCGACGGCGCCACCATCGAGACCCTGGTCAAGGGCGTGGACGACCTGAGCGAGGATCGCATCATCAAGGGCATGGTGGGTCGCTCCATGGAGGATCGCTACCCCGCCCGCGAGCGCAACATCCAGCCCGAGGTGAGCATGGAAGTCACCGACTGGACGGTGCACCATCCCCTCTACCCCGAAAAGGTAGTCGTGGACAATGTTTCCTTCAAGGTGCACAAGGGCGAGGTCATTGGCTTCTCCGGCCTGCAGGGCGCTGGCCGCACCGAGCTGGCCATGTCCATCTTCGGCAGGAGCTATGGCACGGATATTTCCGGCAAGCTGAAGGTGGGCGGCAAGGAAACCGTGCTGAAGAGCCCCGTGGACGCCATCCACGCCGGCCTTGCCTATGTGACGGAGGACCGCAAAACCAACGGCCTTCTGCTGAACGAGAGCATCCGCATGAACACCACCCTGGCACGCCTGGACAAGGTGAGCGCCAGGGGCATCATCGACCGGGAAAAGGAACGCATCGACGCCGAGCGCATGAAGGAAGAAATGGGTACCAAGACCCCCTCCATCGAGCAGAAGGTGGGCAACCTTTCCGGCGGCAACCAGCAGAAAGCCCTGCTGGGCAAGTGGATGTTCACCGAACCCGACATCCTGATCCTCGACGAGCCTACCCGCGGCATCGACGTGGGCGCCAAGTATGACATCTACTGCCTGATCAATCAGATGGTGGAGAATGGCAAATCGGTCATCATGATCTCCTCGGAGATGCCCGAATTGCTGGGCATGAGCGACCGCATCTACGTCATGAACGAGGGCAAGCTGCTTGCTGAGCTGGAAACGGCTCAAGCCACGCAGGAGATCATCATGGGTCACATTCTGCGCGACAGCAAGTGATAATTCAGAAAAGGAGTGACGCCTTATGGCAGCAAATACCGGAACTGCCGTGGCTCAGGAGAGCACCAAGACCAAGATCATCAAATTCCTGACGAAGAACTCCATGACCATCGCCCTGGTGGTGGTGTTCATCCTGTTCTACTTCCTTACCGATGGCCGTCTGCTGTATGCCCAGAACATGTCCAACCTGCTCCTGCAGAATGGCTATGTGCTGGTCATGGCCTGCGGTATGCTTTTGTGCATCCTCACCGGCGGTAACATCGACCTGTCCGTTGGCTCGGTGATCTGCCTCACCGGCGGCCTGGCCGCTGTGCTGATCAGCAACCTGGGCTGGAACACCTACCTCACCATCGCCCTGTGCCTGCTCATCGGCGTGGGCGTGGGCATCTGGCAGGGCTACTGGATCGGCTATGTGCGCATCCCGCCCTTCATCACCACCCTGGCCGGCATGTTCATTTTCCGCGGCATGGGTCGACTGGTGCTGGACAGCAAAACCGTGGCCATCCAGGATGATGTTTTCAAGAACATCTTTACTTCCTACATCACCATTCCCGGACTGGATGGCAGCATGGTCACCGAGCTGAACAAGAAGGGCGTTGAGGTCACCAAGTGGGTCTACAACAACATCGAGACCTCCTTTGGCACCATCAAGGCCATTTCTCCCCTGATCATCGGCGCCCTGGCCGTGGTGGTGATCCTGGTGATGACCATCCGCTCCCGTGCCAACAAGAAAAAGCATGGCTACCGCCAGAACAGCGCCCTGGTGGACTATGGCAAGACCATCGTCATCGGCGCCATCATCCTGTGGTATTGCTCCATGCTGGCGCAGTACAAGGGCATCTCCGTGATGCTGGTGTGGGTGCTGGCCATCTGCCTGATCTACAACTTCATCACCGCCAAGACGGCCTTTGGCCGCTACTTCTACGCCGTAGGCGGCAACGAGAAGGCTACCCGCCTCTCCGGCATCAACACCAACAAGGTGTACTTCCTGGCCTATGCCAACATGGGTCTGCTGGCTGGCCTGTGCGGCCTGCTCTGCCTGGCTCGCGTGGGCTCTGTTTCCGGCCAGACGGGTACCTCCTTTGAGATGGACGCCATCGGCTCCTGCTTCATCGGCGGCGCTTCCGCTTACGGCGGCAGCGGCACCATCGGCGGCGTGGTCATCGGCGCTCTGCTGCTGGGCGTGATCAACATGGGCATGTCCATCATGGGCATCACCGACTCCTGGCAGTATGTGGTCAAGGGCGCGGTGCTGCTCATCGCCGTTATCTTCGACGTGGTGTCCAGCCGCAAGACCGGCAAGTAAGCCTTATCTGCAACAGGCGCAGGGCAAAATGCAGTCCTGCGCCTGTTTTTATCAGGAGGAAACCATATGGATCATGCAGCCACGCTCCGTGGCATTTGCGAGGAATATCTGTTGCAGGTGGATCAGCTGCTGCGCAGCGCCAAGCCCGGCGACGGTCTGCTGGGCATGGGCAAGGCGCCCCAGCACGACCCCTGCCACGATGCCTTTGACCAGCAGGTGGAAACCTGCGTGACCGCCGCCATCGGGGAAGGGCTTTCCCCCACAGAGGCAAGCCAGCTGGCCACGGTGCTGCTCCTTTTTGAAAGGGAGCGGGAAGCACCGCCCTGCGCCAGCTGGATGCTCATTGCCGTCCATCGGCACGGCTTGCAGCTGGTGCCCCTTCTCTCATCGCAGGGAGCGGCGGAGCTTTATCAGCAATACCGCAAGGCCTACCCCCTCCACCGCAGGCTGCCCGTGCAGCGGGAGCTGCTCAAGGCGCTCCGGCAGCAGGCTGACCAGAAAGAATCATAAGGAAACACCTCCTGGGTATGAGGGTTTCCCCCAGGCCGAAGTGCTGGGCGATGTGAAAGGCTGGCAGACCTGGCGGTTCATGTCGCAATTCCATCGATAAGGCAAGCAAAAGAGGCGCCCATGTGCGGGTGCCTCTTTCATTTTGCAGGATATTTTCATTAGTGCGTCAGGATCAGCATGAGGACGAACAGCAGGCCGATCACCCAGGAAGCGCCCTTGATCTTCTTGGCATCGCCGCAGAAAACGCTGATGACCAGGTAGGAGATCAGGCCAAAGGCAATGCCGTAGGAGATGTTGTAGGTAAAGGGCATCACCGCCAGGGTGAGGAAGGCAGGCACGGCGATCTTGAAATCATCCCAATTAATATTGCGGACGGAGGCCATCATCAAAAGACCCACATAGATCAGCGCAGCGGCGGTGGCGCAGCTGGGGATCAGCTGGGCAATGGGGCTGAGGAACATGGCCACAAAGAAGAACAGTCCGCAGAAAATGGAGGTCAGTCCCGTGCGGCCGCCCGCAGCCACGCCTGCATTCACCTCGCTGAAGGTGGTCACCGTGGAGGTACCGCAGATGGCGCCCACCGTGGTGGCAATGGCATCGGACAGCATACCCTCGTTCATGTTCAGGGGCTCGCCCTTTTCGTCCAGCAGGTTGGCACGCTCGCAGGCGGCGTAAAGGGTGCCCAGGGTGTCGAACATATCCACCATGCAGAAGGCCAGCGCCGTGGTGGCAATGGTCAGCGCCAGGTTGGCAGCGCCATGCTCCGCCGCATAGGCAGAGAAGTCAAAGCCCTTGGTGAACACCTTGAACAGGGACTGATCGGCAAATTCCTCAAAGGCCTGGAAGGGGCTGAGCACGCTGAGCTGCATCTGGGCATAGAAGCCATCCACCGTCAATCCCAGCAGATAATACAGCCCCATGCCGCCCAGGATGCCGATGAGCACCGCGCCGCGCACCTGCTTGTGCGCCATGATCACAATGGCCAGGAAGGTGCACAGGGTGACCAGCATGGGCATGATGTCACCCCAGCTCTGGGTCAGCAGGTTGAAGGAGGCCAGGTTCACACAGGTGGAGGTGTCCGGCACCACCAGACCCGCATTCTGCAAGCCCAATAGCGCAATGAACAGGCCAATGCCCGCAGGGATCGCCACCCGCACGGCCTCGGGCAGGGCGTCGAAGATCTTCTTGCGCAGGCCGGTCACCGTGAGCAGGATGAACGCCACGCCCTCCAGCAGCACCAGCACCAGGGCATTCTCGTAGGAGAGGCCGAAGCCGATGCACACCGTGTAGACAAAGAACGCATTCAGACCCATGCCGCTGGCCTGCGCCAGGGGCAGGTTGGCCAGCAGACCCGCCAGCACCGTGCCCACAATGGCCGAGATGGCCGTGGCGATGTAGATCGCGCCATAGGAAACGCCCAGGGGGTTGGAGCCATCACCAAAGGGGTTGGCAAACATATTGGCATTGACCATCAGGATGTACACCATGGAGAAAAACGTGGTCATGCCTGCAATGAGTTCCGTTTTGACCGAGGTGCCGCGCTCTTTCAGCTTAAAAAAGTGATCCATGCTCAAGCTCCTTTTGTGTTGATACTTGTTCCTATTATATCATCAATCGGCAGCTTTGCAATGCAATTGCGCAGGTGTTTTTTTCAGGAGCCTGGGGATGGTGCAGCAGGTCATTCCTCGCCCTGCTGCATGCGGTAGCCCACACCCAGTTCGTTGACGATATAGCGGTTATCCCCCGGCCGGATGCCCAGCTTGCGGCGCAGATTGGCCATGTTGACCTGCAGCTTCTTGTTGCCGCCGGGGTCGGCAGCACCCCAGATGGCCTCGTTCATGGCGGCGTAGGTCAGCAGCTTGCCAGCGTGCTGCGCCAGCTGCGCCAGAATGTTGAACTCCGTTTGGGTCAGGTGAACGGGCTGGGAGGCCACGGACACCGTGCGGTTTTCGTAATCGATGGCCAGATCGTGCAGCTGAAAGCGGCTTTCCGGCAGCTTGTTCTGCTCGGTGCCGGGGCGGCTGTAGCGCAGCGCTGCACGGATGCGAGCCAGCAGCTCCGCGGTGCTGAAGGGCTTGGTGATGTAGTCATTGGCGCCCAGATCCAGCGCGGTGACCTTGTCCTTCTCGGTGGCACGGGCAGAGAGCACCAGGATCGGCACGGCGCTCTTGCCGCGGGCGGTGCGGATGAACTCCAGGCCATCCCTGTCCGGCAGACCCAGGTCCAGGATCACCAGATCCGGCACGTGGGAGGAGAGCATCATCAGCCCCTGGGCGCAGGTCTCGGCCATCAGGGTCTCGTAGTGCTGGGCGTCCAGCATGGCGTGCAGCAGACTGGAAACGCTGCGGTCGTCCTCCACGGCCAGAATGCGGTATTTGTTATTGCTCATCGGATTCCTCCATATCAAGGGCAAAGCTGAAGGCCGCCCCGCCCTCCGGCAGGTTGCGGGCGTGGATCTCGCTGCCGTGGGCGCGGATGATGGCCGCACACACAAACAGGCCAATGCCCATGCCGTTGCGCTTGCCATCGCTGACCTCCTGATCCCGGTCAAGGTAGCCGGTGAAGAGGCCGTTCAGCCGTTGGGCAGGAATGCCGCAGCCATCATCGCAGATGGCGAAACATGCCTTGCCTTGTTCCACGGCGACCGTCAGGCTCAGCCGGGTCATGCCCTTGGCATGCACCACGGCGTTTTCCAGCATGTTGATCAGCACCTGCTCGATGAGCATGGCATCCATGGGGATGCTCACGAAATCATCCGGAATGCTGACCTCCACCTGCTGCTGGGGATAATGCTTGTAAAACTTCACCAGCACCGTGTCGATCAGCTCCTCCAGCACGGTGGGCACCTTGGAGACCAGCAGCTTCTTATCATCGATGCGGGTAACGGACAGCAAATTCTCCACCATGCGGATCAGCCAGTCCGCGTCCCGGCGCATATCCCCCAGCAGGGTCAGCTGCTTCTCTTCGGAAAGGGTATCATGGTTGTCCAGCATCACCGAGCAGGCCCCCGAAATGGAGGTCAGCGGTGTGCGCAGGTCGTGGGAAATGGCACGCAGCAGGTTAGCGCGCATGCGCTCCCGCTCGGCGGCGGCTTTTTCCTGCTGCTGCACGGAGATCTGCGTGGTCAGGGTGCTGGTCATCACCGATACGGCCAGCATGACCACCGCCGTGGCCAGATTGACAGGCGAAAGCAGATCGAAAGCATAATACGGGAACATGAAAGCATAGTTCACCAGCAGCACACCGATGAGCGAGGCCGCCACGCCCCACAGGTAGCCCTCTGTTTGCAGGGACACGATGAACACGCCCAGCACAAACAGCATGGGGATCAGCTTATCCGCCACAAAGAAGCGCTGCAAAGCCAATACCAGCAGGAAGATGGCCGCCATCACGGCAATGGTCAGCGCGCCGTCGCGCAGCCGCCGCTTCCAATTGGGCATCCTGCTCACCTCCTGCTGATATTCTACCACATTTTCACTTGTCAGGCACCCATCTTGGCATAGGCTTCTGCAATGTTCAGCACATGGTCGCCAATGCGCTCAAAGTCCGTCAGCATTTCGGAATACAGCACGCAGGCCTCAGCGGTGCACTTGCCCTTGCGCATGCGCTTCAGGTGCTTCTCGCGGTACTGGTCGGTCATATCGTCGATCTGCTGCTCCATGTCGGCCACTTCCTGCAGCCAGGCGTCGGTCACGCTCTCCGGGCGCAGCACCTTGCTCATGGCATCGGAGGCCACCTGCTGCATTTCGGCAATTTCCTTGCGGGCGTTCTCGGAGAAGATGATCTCCTTGCGCTGCAGCACCTCCACATAGCCTGCAATGTTCACCGCATGGTCGCCGATGCGCTCTGCATTGGCAGAAATGGTAAAGTAGCTCTCAATGGCCCGCACGTCCATACCGTTGCCAGCGGTGGTGAGGATGTGGGACACATACTCGGATACATCCTTGTTGATCAGGTCGATCTGCTCCTCGGTCTCCTCAGCCCTGGCCACAGCGTCCGCGTCCGTGTCCAGCACGGCCTGATAGCACAGCTGGATGTTCCCCGCAGCCAGGCTCATCATGCGCTCCACCTCCTGGCGCAGGGCGTCGGTGTGGATGGCGGCGTTGCCCAGGTTCAGGCGGGAAGAGCGGTACTCATGCAGCAGCTGCTCCAGGGGACGGGCGGTAGCTTCCTCCACAGCCTTGTCCGGCAGGATGCGGGTAGCCAGCCAGGCCAGCGCAGAGCCAAAGGGCAGCAGCAGGCAGGTGGTGGCAATGTTGAACAGGGTGTGGGTGTGGGCGATCTGCGCGGCGGGGTTGTCGGGTGCCAGGGGGATGATCCAGTCCGTCACCGGCAGCAGCAGGAACAGCGCCGTGAACACCGCCGTACCGATGATGTTGAACATCAGGTGGATCAGCGTGGTGCGCTTGGCGCTGCGGTTGGTGCCAATGGAGGCCAGCACCGCCGTGATGCAGGTGCCGATGTTCATGCCAAACAGCACGAACACCGCGCTGGAAAGGGGAATGAGGCTCTCCGCCGCCAGCTTCTGCAAAATGCCGACGGAAGCCGAGGAGGACTGGATGATGGCCGTGAACACCGCACCGGCTATAATGCCCAGGGCGGGGTTGGAGAAGGTGGTCATCAGGGAGATGAAGCCCTCATTGCTCTGCAGGGGCTTCATGGCCGCGCCCATCATGTCCATGCCGATGAACAGCACGCCGAAGCCCGCCAGGATCTGCCCGATAAAATGCGCCTTGGGTTTTTTCACAAACACGATCAGCGCCACGCCGATAAAGGCAAACACAGGCGCCAGCAGGCCGATATCCAGCGCCACCAGCTGGCCGGTGATGGTGGTGCCGATGTTGGCGCCCATAATGATCCACACGGCCTGCTTCAGGGTCATCATGCCGGAATTGACGAAGCCCACCACCATCACCGTGGTGGCAGAGGAGGACTGGATGATGGCGGTGATGCCAGCGCCCACGCCCACGCCCAGGAAACGGTTGGAGGTCAGCTTCTCCAGGATGGACTTCATGCGGTTGCCAGCTGCGTCCTCCAGGCCGGAGGACATCATCTGCATACCATAAAGGAACAGCGCCAGGCCGCCCAGCAGACCGAATATTTCAGTAATCGTCATAAGTGATACTCCTTTTGTATCAGTATTCTCGAAAAGAAGCACCCGCCGAAGCGAGTGCTTCTGTGTAATACTTTATTTGGCCATTTTGCGCTGCACCAGCTTCACGATCTCCACGATCGGGATCACCAGCGCACCCAGCGCCAGGGCGATCACATACTCAGCCAGGCTCACCGTGGTGAAGCCGAAGGCACCGGCAATGGCGGGCACCTCGCACACCAGGGTGGTGGCGATCAGCGCAGCAAGGCTGGCGCCCAGCAGGAACTTGTTCTGGCCGGGCAGCTTGAAGATGCTGCCGCGCTGGGAACGCATGTTGAAGGAGTGGAAAATTTCAGCCATGGACATGGTGAGGAACGCCATGGTGGTGCCATCGGGACTGTTGGCGATCTCCCACACGCCGCTCTCCATGAAGTGACCAACAAAGTAGCTGGCCAGCACCAGCACGGAGACCATCAGACCCTGATAAGCAATGTCGATGCCCATGCCGCCGGAGAAGATGCCGGCCTTGGCCTTGCGGGGCTTGCGCTGCATGATGTCAGGCTCGGCCTTTTCCATGCCCAGCGCCAGGGCGGGGAAGCAGTCGGTCACCAGGTTGATCCACAGCAGATGCACCGGCTCCAGAATGGTGAAGCCCATGAGGGTCGCGGCGAAGATGCCGATGACCTCGCTCATGTTGGAACCCAGCAGGAACTGGATGGCCTTGCGGATGTTATCGTAAATGCGGCGGCCTTCTTCAACTGCGCCCACGATGGTGGCAAAGTTATCGTCGGTCAGCACCATGTCGGCCACGTTCTTGGTCACGTCGGTGCCGGTGATGCCCATGCCCACGCCGATATCGGCAGACTTGATGGAGGGAGCGTCGTTCACGCCGTCGCCGGTCATGGCAGTGATGTAGCCAGCCTCGCGCCAGGCGTTGACGATGCGGGTCTTGTGCTCGGGCTGCACGCGGGCGTACACGCCGATGTTCTTCATTTCCTTGGCGAATTCTTCGTCGCTCATTTCATTGAGCTGCGCACCGGTAATGGCACGCTTGCCGCCGGTGAGGATGCCCAGCTCCTTGGCGATGGCCACGGCGGTATCCACATGGTCGCCGGTGATCATGATGGCGGTGATGCCGGACTGGTTGCACTGCTCAATGGCAGCCTTCACCTCGGGGCGCACGGGGTCGATCATGCCGGAAAGGCCAACGAAGCACAGCTCTTTTTCCAGATCCTCGGCCTCGTAGGAGGCAGGCTCGGCGGTGTACACACGCTGGGCGCAGGCCAGCACGCGCAGCGCCTTGTCGGCCATGCGCTTGTTGGCAGCCAGAATTTCCTGGCGGTCGGCGTCGGTCATGGGGACGATCTGGCCGTCCTTCATGCGGGTGGCGCACAGGTCAAGCACCACGTCCGGCGCACCCTTGGTGTACTGGGTGAAGCCAGCGCCGTCGTGATGCACGGTGGACATCATCTTGCGGCCGGAATCGAAGGGCGCCTCGCCGGAGCGGGGGAACTGCTTTTTCAGGTCATACTTGGGCAGGTTCAGCTTGGCAGCCCAGTTGACCAGCGCCGCCTCGGTGGGTTCGCCGGTGATGGAGCCATCGTCGGCCAGCTCGGCATCGCAGCACAGCGCCATGGCCTTGGCCAGGTAGGCTTCATCGTCGCAGAAGGAGTCCACCACGGTCATCTTGTTCTGGGTCAGGGTGCCGGTCTTGTCTGAGCAGATGATCTGAGCGCAGCCCAGGGTCTCCACGGCAGTCAGACGGCGGATGATGGCGCTGCGCTTGGACATATTCGTCACGCCGATGGACAGCACCACGGTCACCACCGCAGCCAGACCCTCAGGAATGGCAGCCACGGCCAGGGACACGGCCACCATGAAGGAATTCAGCACGCTCTCGAAGTTCAAGCCGCCAGCACGCAGCATCTGCACCACAAAGATCACGGCGCAAATGCCCAGCACCAGCCAGGTCAGGATCTTGGACAGCTGGCTGAGCTTCATCTGCAGGGGAGTCTGCCCTTCCTCGGCATTGGCCAGCGCATCGGCGATCTTGCCCATCTCGGTGTCCATGCCGGTGGCGGTGATCACCGCCTTGCCGCGGCCATACACCACGGTGGAGCCCATGTACACCATGTTCTTGCGGTCGCCCAGGGGGATGTCCTTGGCGTCCTCTTTCAGGTTGATCAGGTCAACAAACTTGGTCACGGGCACGGATTCGCCGGTCAGCGCCGCTTCCTCGATCTTCAGGGAGGCGTTCTCGATCAGGCGGCCGTCGGCAGGCACAGCGTCGCCAGCCTCCAGCAGCACCACGTCGCCCACCACCAGGTCCTCGCTGTGCACGGTAACGATCTTGCCATCGCGCAGCACGCGGGAGGTGGCAGCAGACATTTCCTGCAGAGCTTCGATGGCCTTCTCGGCCTTGCTCTCCTGATACACGCCCAGCACGGCGTTCACAATGACCACCGCCAGAATGATGATCACGTCGGTAAAGCTCTCGCCCTCCACCACGGCCAGCACGCCGCTGATGGCCGCTGCCGCCAGCAGGATGAGGATCATGGGATCCATCAGCTGGTCAACAAAGCGCTTGAGCAGGGAGTCCTTCTTGCCCTCGGCCAGCTTGTTCTTGCCATTGGCGGCCAGGCGCTTCTCCGCCTCCTGGGCGGTCAGGCCTTCCGCCGTGGACTGAACATGCTGGATGACGCTTGCCGCGTCCTCGCAATAGTGTTTCATGGTAACCCCTCCTTTGTATTAGTGAATGCCGTAAATCAGCCAAATGTATACATAGGCAGGAATGATAGCCGCCAGGGTGAAGGGAATGCCGATCTTGAAGAAGTCGCTGTTCTTCACCTCATGGCCGGCCTTGCGCAGGATGCCGATACCCGTGATGTTGGCCGAGGCGCCGATGGGCGTGCAGTTGCCGCCCAGGGTAGCGCCGGAGAGCAGGCCAAAGTACAGGGGCGTTGGATCCACACCCAGGGTGGCGGCCAGGGAGGCGATCACGGGGATCATGGTGGCCACATAGGGGATGTTGTCGATGAAAGCGGAGATCAGCACGGACGCCCACACCACCACGGTGTACAGCACAAACACATTGCCGCCGCCCAGCTGAGCCAGCAGGTCAGCCGCGGCCTTGATCACGCCCTGGGCGGAGATGCCGCCGATCATCAGGAACAGACCCAGCAAGAGGCCGATGGTCTCGAAGTCGATGCCCTTCAGCGGCTCAACGATGGCGGAGAGGTTCTTCTTTTTGCCATAGTTGTAGATCAGGCCAATCACCAGCAGGCCGCAGCAGATGAGGCCGTTGGTAATGGCGGGCTTCTCCGGCAGGAAGGAGGCCAGGATCAGCAGCACGATGGCGCCGCCCAGCAGCACGGTGGGCACATAGTCAGTCACCTTGGTGCGCTGGTTGTTCTTCTCAATGCGCCCCTTCTCCTTGCGGAAGATCCAGTACAGGATCAGCGCGCTCAGCACCGCGCCCAGCTCCACCGCAAAGAACATGCTGGGCTTGCCCTTATAGAAGAAGAAATCCATAAAGCTCATATCCAGGGCAGAACCCAGCATAATGGCCGTGGTATCGCCCACCAGCGTAGCCGCGCCCTGCAGGTTGGAGGAAACCGCAATGCCGATGATAAACGGCACCGGGTTGGTCTTGAGCTTCTTGCAGATCTCCAGCGCCACGGGCGCCACCATCAGCACGGTGGCCACATTGTCCACAAAGGCGGAGATCACACCGGCGAACAGCGCCAGCGCCACGGCGGCCCATTGCACGTTGGGCACCTTCTCCATCACCAGGTCGGCCAGCAGCTCGGGCATGCGGCTCTCGATAAACAGCGCCACCAGACCCATGGTGCCGGCGATCATGAGCAGCACATTCAGGTCGATGTTGGGGATGATCTCATTCACGGGCAGCATCCCCGTGAAGATGAAGATCAGCGCGGAACCCAGCGCGATATAGGGACGATATTTGCTGAACACCAGCATGAAAACATAGGTGGCAGCAAACAAAATCAGTGCGGGAAGCATGGAAAGACCATCCTTTCTTTACACACGCGCCAGGCGGGGCGCATATGCCAAAATCTACACATCATAACTATATCGTCCCCACCCTGTCAATTCAACTTTTCCCCGTCCTTCTTTGCCAAGTCTTAGCCGAAGGGGCGCATAGCAAAGGGCAGCACCCTGACAGCAAAACAAAAACCGCCATACGCAAGTTCTTCTTGCATATGACGGTCAGTTATCGTTGTCCTCTTCCATGTGTTCCAATGCAAAAGCGATCATCTGATTGATTAACTCATTGCGGCTGATGCCAGCTTGTGCAGCCATGCCGTCCAGCTGCTCCAGCACATCGGAAGAAATGCGCATGGAGATCACTTCTTTTTCCGGCTTCTTTACAATAAACTTTGCCATTTGGCATCACCCCCTTGACTATTGTATTCTTTTTTGATATTATTAGATATATTCTAAAATGGATATCCAAAATAGAATACAAAAGGAGGTTTTTCTATGTTTGACAACATCGGTGGAAAAATTAAGGGACTTGCCATGGTTGTGTGCTGGATTGGTATCATTGCCAGCGTGATCGGAGCTATTGCTTTGTGGGTTTCCACCGAAACTTTTTGGCCAGGGTTCGGCGTACTGGCAGCAGGTGCAGTAAGTTCGTGGTTGGGTAGCCTGTTCACCTACGGCTTTGGCGAAATCATCGATCAGCTTACCGCCTTGAACAACAAATCGAATCCCCACACTCCGTCAACTACGAGCAGCTTGTTCGCTACTACGTCCGTCGCCACGCAAAGCACCTCTTCGCCTGTTTATTCCGGCCCCACTTGGACTTGTTCTAACTGTAAAGAGAAAAACCCTATCAGCAAGGGCTTCTGCACATCCTGCGGCACACAGCGTAAGTAAAAACATAGAACGGAGCTACTGCGGCTCCGTTCTTTTTATTCCTATGAGTTTGATGCTTCCCGCAGCATCCAGTCCATATATAGGCCACAGCCCTGCACGGGGTGCTAACACATATTGGATGTGGCGGTGATGCCTATGCCCATCCTTGCCACTTGATTGTTGTGTCAGTCCCGCGTTCTCCCTCAGTCAGCCGCAAGCGGCTGCCAGCTCCCTCCCGGAGGGAGCCTTCGTCGCTGCCGATGCTTGATTTCTCAGCAGTCGCTTGTCTGATATTGCAGCAAGAAACGCAACCAAAAGCCTCCCTCCCCGACGCGCTGTTTTGTCAAGGGTGTTTTCCTATTTTCTATCCGCATAATCAGAACATGGTGCTTTGCCTCATTTTGTCAAAGGCAATATGCTTTACCAACCAGTTGATAACACCATATAGTAAGAAGCATCCAATAACATTTTTATCAGAAGCTTCTTCATGTTTTATTGGTTTATGCGCAGGGGCGTGTTCCTTACCAGCCTGATCGAAGGCGGCGCACAGGAGCGGGGAAGGCGGGCCGGTACGGAGAATATCCCCGCCATCATGGGCATGGCGGCTGCGCTGGAGGAAGCCTGCGGAAGGATCGATTCTACCAGCGCAAGGGTATCGGCGCTGCGGGACAGGCTGATCGCCGGACTTTTGGCCATTCCCCATGCGGCGCTTAACGGCGACGCGGTGCACAGGCTCCCGGGCAATGTGAACTTCTGCTTCGAGGGGATCGAGGGTGAATCCCTGCTGCTTCTGCTGGATGACCGGGGCGTGTACGCCTCCTCCGGCTCCCTTGATCCGAGCCATGTGCTGCTGGCCATCGGAAGGCCCCACGAGATCGCCCATGGCTCCCTGCGGCTGACTCTGTCGGAGGACACCACCGAGGAGGAAGTTGACTACACCATCGGCGCAGTCAGGGAAGTTGTGGCGCAGCTGCGGGGGATGTCCCCCGTCTGGCGCGATATGGAAAACGGGGGACCAAACCATTCATGCTGGAGTGAGGTTAATATGGCACTGTACAGCGAAAAGGTCATGGATCATTTCCGCAACCCGCGCAATGTCGGCGTGATTGAGGATGCAGACGGCATCGGCGAGGTCGGCAATGTCAAATGCGGCGACATCATGAAAATCTATCTAAAGATCGAAGAAGACGTGATCACGGACGTCCGGTTCGAGACCTTCGGCTGCGGAAGCGCCATCGCATCCAGCTCCATGGCGACGGAGCTGATCAAGGGGAAGCCTGTTTCCGAGGCCATGGCGCTGACCAACAAGGCCGTCGCCGAGGCGCTCAATGGGCTCCCGCCGCATAAGCTCCACTGCTCCGTGCTGGCCGAGGAAGCGATCAAGAAGGCGCTGCAGGATTACTATGAGAGGAACGGCATTGCCTACGACCGCAGTGCATTTCCGGACTGCGAGCACTGCGGGCATTGCAGCGCGGAATGACCCCGGAAACAAAACTATATATTCCCATATCAAAATAGCAACATAACGCCTCCTGTCGCAGTTTTGATTCTGCAACAGGAGGCGTCTTTCATATTGTCCACCGTCCGGGGAGAAATGTTCAGCTTTTTGCTCAAACCGACTGCGTTCCAGGCGCTTACGCCTTCTGCTCCGTCTGCCACACCTGCAGGCATTTTTCCAGCAGCTTTTCCAGCATGGAGATCTCTTCCGGATTCAGAGCTTTCAGCAATTCGCTGGTATCCGCATCCTGAGGCACGCCGTGATGCAGGAACTTCCCGCAGCGGATCATCAGCTCGATCGCCCTGGGGGCGCTGCGCCGGGGACGGTCATGACGGTGTTCACATTCATCCCTGACCCCGAAGAAGTTGCGGCCCTTTCCGCACTTCAGCGCATCCAGCGGACAGTGATTCTCACAGCCCGGACAAAACTTGTGTTCCATATGATACCCTCCGTTCCTTGACCGGTCTGACCGGTCCGGAAAGTATCATAGCG
>JAFTPN010000042.1 GCA_017463245.1 Clostridia bacterium | reverse complement strand
CCGTGGTCTTATGCGGTATTAGTACAAGTTTCCCTGTGTTATTCCCCAGTAGAGGAAAGGTTGCTCACGCGTTACTCACCCGTCCGCCGCTAAAACATCAATCTTCCATCCGAAAACTTCCGACTGATGTCTCCGCTCGACTTGCATGTGTTAAGCACGCCGCCAGCGTTCGTCCTGAGCCAGGATCAAACTCTTCCGTTTAATCCTTTATCTCATCCAACAGCTTTCGCTGTCAGACAAACTCATTCGGAATCATCTGTCTCTTTACTTGCGTTTTGTCAATTCTGTATCGTTTTCAAGGTTCGGCGCACATCGCTCGCGCAACGTGCTTGATTATAATATCAAACAACGCCTTATTTGTCAACACTTTTTTTGAAAAAAATTTGAGTTTTTTTGAATTTGGTTAAATAGCGAACGCCCTGCTTTTATCTTTGCAGAGCGTTCGGAAATTCATCTAAATGTAGTGGTTTTGTAACAATTATTCCACAATTTCGTTCGCCACTTCTCCGGCGTCCAACACAGTTTCCACCACAGCACCGCCCAAGCACTTCTCGCCGTGGTACAAAACAGCGCTCTGGCCGGGGGTCACGGCACGCTGGGGAACCAGGCTACGGATGTGCAGCTTGTCGCCCTGCAGGGTGGCTTCCACAGGCTGATCGCCCTGGCGATAGCGGAACTTTGCGGTGCATTGCAGGGTCTCGCCCTGGCGGATGGGCGCATCGCCGATCCACGTCACGCCGCCGGCAATGCTTCTACTGCTATAGAGCATGGGGTGATCCTCGCCCTGCGCCACCAGGAGGCGGTTTTTCTCCAAGTCCTTGCCGATGACGAACCAGCTGCGCCCGTCGCCGCAGCCGCCGATGCCCAGACCCCGGCGCTGGCCAAGGGTGTAGTACATCAGGCCGTCGTGGCGACCCACCACCTGGCCATCGGGGGCGACCATGTCGCCGGGCTGGGCAGGAAGGTAGGTTTGCAGGAACTGCTTGAACTTGCGCTCGCCGATGAAGCACACGCCGGTGGAGTCCTTCTTTTTGCTGACGGGGAGCCCCTTTTCCTCGGCAATGCGGCGCACCTCGGCCTTGGTGAGATGCCCCACGGGGAACATGGCGCGCCGGAGCTGGTGCTGCTTGAGCATATAGAGGAAGTAACTCTGATCCTTATTGGGATCGCTGCCCCGCAGCAGATCGCCGTTTTCATTGGTCTGGACGAAATGCCCCGTGGCCATGCGGGAAGCCCCCAGCTGCATGGCAAAATCCAGAAAGGCGCGGAACTTGATCTCCCGGTTGCACAGTACGTCCGGGTTTGGGGTGCGTCCGGCGCGGTATTCATCCAGGAAGTAGCTGAACACCCGATCCCAGTATTCCTGGGCGAAATTCACGGAGTAATAGGGAATGCCGATGAGGTCGCAGACCTCCCGCACGTCCCGCCAGTCGCTTTCGGAGGTGCAGACGCCGTTGTCGTCCTGCTCCTCCCAGTTTTTCATGAATACGCCGATCACGTCGTAGCCCTGCTCCTTCAGCAGCAGCGCCGCCACGGAGGAATCCACGCCCCCGGACATACCTACTACGATTCGCTCGCTCATGCTTCTGCCTCCATCAGGCGCGCAAGCACCTGCTCTGCCACCTGGCGGCCGATCTCCTCCGGCGTCTGGGTGGCGTCCACCACGATGAACCGCTGCGGGTCACGGGCGATCAGCTCCCGGTAGGCCGCCTCGGTGCGGGCGTGGAAGCTGTCGGCCTCCATTTCGATGCGATCCAGCGTGCTGGCGGCGGCGCGGCGCTTCATGCTGGTCTCGTGGTCGATGTCCAGGTAGATGGTGGCCATGGGCAGGGTGCCGTCCACAGCGAGAGCGTTGATGTCAATAATGCGCTGCACGCCCAGCTGGCGGCCGCCGCCCTGATAGGCCACGGAGGAATCCACAAAGCGGTCGCAGAGCAGCACCTTGCCTGCCGCCACAGCGGGGCGGATGACCTCCCGCACGTGCTGTGCGCGGGCTGCGGCATAGAGGATGGCCTCGGTCACGCCGTCCATGCCCACGTTGTTCACATCCAGCAGCACCTGGCGGATGGCCTCGGACACCTTGCAGCCGCCGGGTTCGCGGCTGTGCTGCACCTCGAAGCCATAGCGATCCATGGCGTCGGTGATCAGGTTGATCTGCGTGGTCTTGCCGGAGCCGTCCAGGCCTTCGATGGAAAGGAACGCGCCCTGGGGCACCTGTGCGCCGGGGCAGAGGGCGTCGATCACGTCCTGCACGGTGGGGGCATACACATCGCAGCCAGCGGTGCGCAGCTCTTCCTCGTCGCCGTAGCCATAGCCCACGCCGATGGTGCGGATGCCCACCGCCTTGCCGCCCTCGATGTCGAACTTGCGGTCGCCGATCATCCAGGCCTCGTCGTAGGTTTCCGGCAGGGCATTGCGGATAAGCCAGTCCTTCTCCGCGCCCATCTTGCCCGTGGGGCCGACGATCTTATCGAAATATTTGCTCAGGCCGAAATGCTCGATGATGCGCTCGGAAGGCCCCTGGGGCTTGCCGGTGGCAATGCCGATGTACCAGCCCTCCCGCTTCAGGGTGCGCAGCAGGCGGCGAATGCCGGGGTAGACCCGGTTTTCAAACAAACCCACCACGGTGTAGCGCTCGCGGTAGGCGGTCACGGCGCGGTCGGCCATGGCCTCGTCCATGCCCATGTATTCCTGAAAGGAGTACGCCAGCGGCGGCCCCACGAACTTGTGCAGGGTCTGAGCATCAGGGCAGGGAAAGCCCAGCTTCTCGGCGGCGTAACGCACACAGTTGAAAATGCCCTCCTCGGACTGGGTCAGCGTTCCGTCCAGGTCAAAAATCACACAACGCACAGCAGATTGTCTCCTTCCAAGCCAAATCGTTCCTGGGTTCCCGCGCCCTGCAACAGGCCAACCACCTCCGGGCTGATCCTCTCCCCCGGGCAGACCAGGGGGATCCCAGGCGGGTACAGCCCGGCAGAGGCCGCAGCGATGCGCCCCGCCGCTTTCTCCAGCGGCACGGCCTCGCAAGGTGCCATCACCGCCGGGCGCAGGTCAAGCGCCTTTTCCGGCAGGCTGCGCATATCCGGCAGGGCAGGCAGCGCAGCGGCGCAGGGCGGAATGTCCTGCAAAATGTCTTTCAATTGAAGAATGTCCGACTTTTCGTCCATGCAGGAGAGGATCAGCACCACCCGCTGCACATCGGCCATTTCCACGTCCGCGCCCCGCTGGCGCAGGCTCTTTGCCAGGGCAAAGCCGCCCTGGGGTGCGGCGATCACCACGCGGGTGGGATCGAATTGCAAGCCGGTATCCGCCCAGGCAGCATGGGCATCGGCATAGCCCAAGCCCGGCAGCAAGCGGCGCAATTCATCCGCCGCAGCGGCTACCCCGGCCAGACGCTCCCGGCCTGTTTCTTCCATATAAGCACGGCTGTCGTCGATGGACATCAAAAGCACAAAGCTGGGGGACGAGGTCTGCTCCCGGCGCAGGATGCGCATGGCGCGGGGCTTGTCCGCCGCGTCCTTCAAATGCAGCACCGCCGAGCCGGTCAGCCCCGGCAGCGTCTTATGCACGGACTGCACCCAGGCGTCCGCGCCCAGTTCGCCCGCAGAGGCCAACCCGGCCAGCCAGGGCAGATGCGCGCCATGGGCTTCATCCACCACCACGCGGATGCCCATGCTGTGCGCCTTTTTGATGATGCGCTCCAGGGGCAGACAGCAGCCGTAGAAATCCGGGCGGGTGAGCAGCAAGGCCTTGGCGTGGGGGTGCGCCTCCAGCGCGGCCAGCACGTCGGCCTCGGCCATATAGCAATAGCCGTCCTCCCGCTGGGTGATGGGGATCCACTCCGCCTTCACACCGCCCAGCACGCAGCCATTGGCCGCAGACAGGTGGGCGTTGCGGGGCAGGATCACCGTGTCCCCTTCCCCAGCGTAGAGCTGCACCATGGCGTGGATGCCCGCGGTGGAGCCATTGTGCAGGAAGATGGTCGCCCCCGCGCCTGCCGCCTGAGCGTAGAGCTCCTGCGCCCGGGCGATGCCGTTCTCCGGGGCATAAAGGTCGTCCGTCAGGGGAATTTCGGTGGTGTCCAGGGCGTAGAGGTCGTCCGCGCCGAAGGGTGCGCGCCCCTTGTGCCCCGGCATATGGCAGCTGCGACGGCCGGAAGCGGCACGCAGCATATCGTGTATCGGTCGCATATGTTCTCCTTGCGTCACAGTCCCTGCTCCTTCGCCACCTCGCACAGCTGGCGGGAAATGGTCTCGATGGCCTCGCGGCATTCCAGCGGCGCAAGCCATTCTTCGTCGATGCCCTCCACACCCAGCCATGCACCCAGCAGGTTCCCGGCAATGGCGCCGGTGGAGTCGCTGTCCCCATCGTGGTTCACGGCGGCGCGGATGCAGGCAGAAAAATCGTTCCGGTGCTTCAGCACACAATACAGAGCAATGGCCAGCGCCTCCTCGCCCACCCAGCCCTCGCCCAGGCTGCGGATGGCCCGCAGGTCGTCCACATCCTCCTGCGCCAGGGCAATGGCCTTGCGGGTCAGCCCGTG
This sequence comes from Clostridia bacterium, assembly GCA_017463245.1. Taxonomy (GTDB): domain Bacteria; phylum Bacillota; class Clostridia; order Christensenellales; family Aristaeellaceae; genus UBA11524. The sequence continues at coordinate 26,192 of JAFTPN010000042.1, read as the reverse complement.
GAGGCTCATGCCCGCAGGCGCTTCATCGGCACCCAGCAGGCGCTCGGTCTTTTCCAGGGCGGAAAGGGCAATGTCCTCCAGGGTCATGCCGTTTTCCAGGGTGATGAGCCGGATCATCTCTGCCAGCATGGCTGCGGACATATACCCCATGGGATGCCCATGGGTGATGGCCGCGATCTTCGCCGCCTGCCACAGGGGCGCATCCGCCGGGTGATCGTCATACCGGCGGCCGAAAGCGCCCACAAAGCCCACCGGAGCAACGCGCATCACGCCGCCGCAGCCCTTGGAATTGTTGGCAGGCTCCCGCAGGCTGCCCATGCGCCCGGAGAGCAGCGCCCCCAGGCAGGTGCCCCCCGGCGCCCGCTGATGGAACAGCTCCGGGCATTGCATCAAATAAGAAAACTGCCGCCACATGCCCTCCTTGGCATAGCCCTGGGTAGCCAGCCAGTTCATGTAGGCGTCGTGGACATAGACCTCCATATCGGCGGCCATGCCCCCGGCCACCGCCCGGTTCCAGCCCATGATGATGCCCTCGGCAGTGAAGAGGGTCATTTGCGTATCATCGGAGATCAGCGCCTTGCCGTGGGACAGGGCATAGTGACGGATGCCGCCTTCGCCGAAGTGATCCTGGATCATTTCAGCGGTGATGAACTCCACCGCATAGCCCAGGGCATCCCCCGCAGCGCCGCCCAGCAGGCTCCCGCGAATACGATCAAGAAGCTCCACATCCATCACCTTCCTCTCCACATTACAGTATACCAGATGTGGTGGAATATGTACAGGCGAAAAAGAAAAGAGCGCAACATATCGCGTTGCGCTCCTGTGTGTGAACGAGGGTTTCGCCTCTGCGGAGGCGAGGAGGGGGCTTTCCGATCGCCCCCTCCACCCCTTCGGGTACACCCTGTTTTTGTTGACTTGTCTTGGAACGGGTTATTTCCTCTCCAGCATCCCCTTCAGATACTGCCCCGTATAGCTTCCCTCGCACTTCGCCACGTCCTCCGGCGTTCCGGCGCACACCACGGTGCCGCCGCCGTCGCCGCCCTCGGGGCCCAGGTCGATCAGCCAGTCTGCCACCTTGATCACGTCCAGGTTGTGCTCGATGACCAGCACGCTGTTGCCCGCTTCCGTCAGGCGCTGCAGCACCTGGATCAGCTTGTCCACGTCCGCCATGTGCAATCCGGTGGTGGGTTCGTCCAGCAGGTAGAGGGTCTTGCCCGTGGCCTTGCGGGAAAGCTCGGTGGCCAGCTTCACGCGCTGGGCTTCGCCGCCGGAAAGGGTGGTGGAGGGCTGCCCCAGCTTCATGTAGCCCAGACCCACATCGTACAGGGTCTCCAGCTTGCGCAGGATGGGCTGGTGGTTCTCGAAGAAGGCCATGGCCTCCTCCACGTTCATCTCCAGCACCTCGTAGATGTTCTTGCCCTTGTAGGTCACCTCCAGGGTCTCGCGGTTGTAGCGGCGACCCTTGCACACCTCGCAGGGCACGTAGATATCCGGCAGGAAGTGCATCTCGATTTTCAGCAGGCCGTCGCCGGCGCAGGCCTCGCAGCGGCCGCCCTTCACATTGAAGGAGAAGCGGTTTTCCTTGTAGCCCCGCGCCTTGGCCTCGGGGCTCATGGCGAAGATCTTGCGGATCTGGTCGAAAAGGCCGGTGTAGGTGGCCGGGTTGGAGCGGGGGGTGCGGCCAATGGGGCTCTGATCGATGCAGATGATCTTGTCCAGCTGCTCCACGCCCTTCATCTCGCGGAAGCTGCCCGCCCGGGTCTTGGCGCGGTTGAGCACCTTGGCCAGGTGCTTGTGGACGATCTCGTTCACCAGGCTGGATTTGCCGGAGCCGGAAACGCCCGTGACGCAGCACAGAACGCCCAGGGGGAAGTCCACGTCGATGTTTTTCAGGTTATGCTCCTGGGCGCCCAGCACTTTCAGCCAGCCGGTGGGCGTGCGGCGGGTCTCCGGCACGGCGATCTTTTTCGCCCCGGAAAGGTACTGCCCGGTCAGGCTTTCCTTGCAGGCCTTGATGTCCTCAATGCTGCCCTCCGCCACGATGTGGCCGCCGTGGATGCCCGCGCCGGGGCCCACGTCCACGATCCAGTCGGCAGCGTACATGGTATCCTCGTCATGCTCCACCACCACGAGGGTGTTGCCCAGGTCGCGCATGCGCTTCAGGGTGGCGATGAGCTTGGCGTTGTCCCGCTGGTGCAGGCCGATGGAGGGTTCGTCCAGGATGTAGAGCACGCCCATCAGCGCGGAGCCGATCTGGGTGGCCAGGCGGATGCGCTGCGCCTCGCCGCCGGAAAGGCCGCCCGCAGCGCGGGAAAGGGTCAGGTAGCCCAGACCCACGTCGATCAGGAAGCCCAGGCGGGCGTCGATCTCCTTGAGGATCTGCGCGCCGATCATCTGCTCCTTCTCCGTCAGCACAAGATTCTTGAAGAAGTCGCGGGCGTTGAGGATGCTCATGTCGCTGACCTCTGCCAGGTTGCGGCCATTCACGGTGACGGCCATGGCCTCGGGCTTCAGGCGGTGGCCATGGCAGGCCGGGCAAAGCTCCTCGGCCATGTATTCCTCATAGGCAGCCTTCATGCCGTCGGAGGAGGTCTCCTTGTAGCGGCGCTCCAGGGTGGGGATCACGCCCTCGAAGGTGGTGGCATATTCCGTCAGGCCACGCACACCCTCATATTCAATGGTGATCTTCTCCTTGCCGGTGCCATAGAGGATGGCGTTCACCGCCTCCTTGGACAAATCGCCCACCTTGGTATCCAGGGTGAAGCCGTACTTTTTGCCCAGCGCCGTGAGGAACTGGCCGCCCATGCTGTCACCATCGGCCACGTTGAAGCCCATGGCGTTCAGGCCGCCCTTGCGCAGGGACAGCTCCGGGTCAGGCAGGATGATATCCGGGCTGATCTTCATCAGCGTGCCCAGGCCGGAGCATTCCGGGCAGGCGCCGAAGGGGCTGTTGAAGGAGAACATGCGGGGCGCCAGCTCCTCGATGGACACGCCGCAGTCCGGACAGGCGTAGTTCATGGAGAAAAGCAGCTCGCCCTGGTCAAACAAGTCCATCACCACCAGGCCGCCGGAGCGGGCGGTGGCGGTCTCGATGGAGTCGGTGAGGCGCTTCTGGAATTCCTTGCCCGGACGGATGATGAGGCGATCCACCACCAGCTCGATGGTGTGCTTCTTCTGCTTGTCCAGCTGGGGGGTATCGTCTATCTCATAAATTTCCCCATCGATGCGCACGCGGACGAAGCCGCTCTTGCGGGCTTCCTCCAGGAGCTTGGCGTGTTCACCCTTGCGGGCGCGCACCACCGGCGCCAGCACCTGCATGCGGGTGCCCTCGGGGTACTTCTGCACCGCATCCACCATCTGATCCACGGTCTGCTGCCTGATCTCCTTGCCGCACACCGGGCAATGGGGAATGCCGATGCGCGCCCACAGAAGGCGCAGGTAGTCGTGTACCTCCGTCACCGTGCCCACGGTGGAGCGGGGGTTTCGGCTGGTGGTCTTCTGGTCGATGGAAATGGCGGGGGAAAGCCCCTCGATGGCGTCCACGTCCGGCTTCTCCATCTGCCCCAGGAACATGCGGGCATAGCTGGAGAGGCTTTCCACATAGCGGCGCTGACCCTCGGCATAAATGGTATCGAAGGCCAGGCTGCTCTTGCCGGAGCCGGAGAGGCCGGTGAACACCACCAGCTTGTCCCGGGGAATGGTCAAGTCCACATTTTGCAGGTTATGCTCCCGCGCCCCGCGGATGATCAGGTTCTCGTTGTTCATGCTATATAACCTCGCTGTTCAGCGGAATTTGCCCCCATAGTGTAGCACAATTTCAGCAATTTATCAACGCGAACACGAACAAATGTTTTTCAAATTCCTTGGTTTTCAGGCATTCATGCGAAAAAGTGAGAGGCTCCTGGTTCAGAAGCCTCTCTGTGCGCTGTGCGCTTAGATATTATCCCGCTTTGCCTTGCCCAGCAGCGTCAGTCCGGCCAGGGACAGCACAGCCAGCAGGCTGAGCAGCGCCAGGGGAGAATTGTCGCCGGTCTTGGGCACCTCAATGGGCTTGGGGGTAGCGGTGGGCGTGGCGGTGGGAACGGCCGTGGGTGCCAGCGTCGCGGTGGGCGTTGCCGTGGCGGTAGGCGCAGGCGTGGCGGTGGGTTCCGGCGTGGGCGTGACGGGGATCACCTCGTCGTAGGAAATGACGAAGGGACTCAGGGACGCCACCTCAAACCGCAGGCCATAGGGCGTGGCGGTCACTTCCACCTTTGCGTTCTGGCGGTAGCTGCTGTCAAAGTGCAGCAGCTCGTAGTCGTATTCCTTGTCCGGGTCGATGCCGTCCGGATAGGGCATATAGAACACCACAGGCTCGGTGAGACCCTGGGGAGCGCCGGTATCGTTGATCATCTGCAGCTCGTAGTGGCGGGTGCGCTCGCCCTTCTGGGGGTGGTGCAGCACCTTCAGCCGCCAGGGATGCCTGCCGATGCAGATGACCTTCTTCACCGGGGAGGTGATCTGCGCCTCGTCCTCCACCATGTCGGTGTGCTCGGTCAGCGCCAGCTGATCGGTGGTGTAGCACACGAACTCGCGGCGCAGGGGGTTCAGGGGATCGTTTTCCGCGTCCTCCTTGCTGGCGTACCAATATACCGCCGAGAAGCCGCCGCCGAAGCGGGAGCTTTCGGTCTCCTGCAGGTACACGGTGGCGGGGCCTGCCTGCACAGCGCGGAGCATGGCGTTGTTGATGGCGTTCCAGTTGCTGCTGGCGGGGTAGACATCATCGGTGTTGGTGGTGATATTCCACTCCACCTCATACATCAGCCATTCATTGGGGCCGCGGAAGCCGCTGTCCCAGCTCATTTCGCCGGTCATGCGATAATAGGCGGCGCCCTCCGGCGGGGTCACCGTGACGATGAACTGCTCCAATTCGCCCTTCACACCCACGGTGCCATCGTGGCTGGTGTGCAGGGTGCCGATGTTTTCATCATAGGTGTAGGTGATGCCCGCGTTGGCCACGCCGTTCTTCACGGAAAGGCGATTGGCAGGCACGGGGTAGAAATCCTGGACATAGTTCGGCCAGGGTGCATCCTGGGGCGTGGTGACGTAGAGGGTGAAGAAGCCATAGTCCAGCAGCTTGCCGTCCTCGTCGTACCACAGAAGGCTGAAGGTACGCTCGCTGAAGGAATAAGGATCCAGGGACATGATATCCTCAAAGGTCACCGCGCCATTCTTTACTTCGGCTTCCTCCTTGCTGTAGGGGCCGGAAAGGCAGGCGCTGGCAGCCTTGGCCGGAGCCTTGAAGCGCATGGTGACGGAGCTGATGTCGTCCATCACATCCTCGGAGAGGATCTTGTAGACGATGCAGCCATCCTGCACCTCGGTGATGCTCAGCTTGTCGGAGCCCACCAGCTCCTTGCTGGGCTCCATGGTCTTGGCCGTCACATAGCGGAAGGGAACGGAGAAGGCTTCCTCGGCGGTGTGGGTGATGATCACGTCCAGCCACTCATAATAGCGGTAGTCCGGATCGACGCTGTTGATCCAGCACACCATCACCGTATCCGGCCACTCGTCGCTGGTGGTGCGGGGAACGAACAGGCTGTGCACCGGGGAGATCTGACCCAGCTGCGTGGTGAAGCTCCACTCCATCATGTCGCTCTGCCAGTCGGTGATGTACCACTCCTGGAACTCAATGGCCGCATCGGCATCTGCCTTGCTGGAAAGCATGGCGCCGCTGGCATAGGCGCCGGTGACAGTCTCCCCGGCGGGAGCCTTGCCGTTCAAGGTGAGTTCCACCCACTCCGGGTTGGTGGAATTGGCCAGCACGGCCTCCCAGTCGGTGGCTTCGGAGTCCACATGAATGTTCAGCGTGTGGCCGTCCTTGGTCACGGTGGCCACAAGACCCTCGGGCAGGGTCACGGTGTATTCGCTTTCCTGAATGGGATGGAACTCGATGCCATAGCTGTTCTCCACCGTATCAACGGCGAAGGCGGTGCCGCAGCAGACCAGCAACAGCAGAACAAAAACCAGACCCCAAAGGCGCTTCATACGTATGTCCCCTTTGCGAAAATGGTGTGCAAGCCCTGCCCGCCTCCGGCAGTGCGCTTGCCGGAGAGCAGGCAGGGTGGATGGTGTACGTGCATACATCATCCCCACTTTTATACGCCCAAAGCCGTGCAAATGTCACGCAAAGATTCTTTTACATTGTCTGAACAGGTCGGAAAACGATACCAATATACACAAAACCACCCATCACTTTTTTGATGGGTGGTTTGCGTCACAGCTCGTCTGCGCTGGCATAGTAGCGGCACTCGATCTGCTGATTTTTGTCGGTGGTGATGAAAATGTGGAAGCCGACCCCGGTCAGCTCCTTGTCCTTTTCCGTTGCCAATTCGATAAACAGGCGCATCAGGCCGTAGCGGTCGATGTGGCTGCTCTGGCAGCGGGAGGCCAGCTCGTCCCGGTCGTAGTCCACCGCCTCATAGGTGCCATCGGCAAAGAGCGGCACCACGCGGATCTTCTCCACCTGCACGCCCACGCCGCCCTCTTCGCGAAGGAGCAGGGCAAAGGGCCAGGTGGTGCGTCCCCGTTCATCCGGCAGGGTCACGCTGGTGTTGTTGGGACGGATGTAGATGTTCAGCGGCTGCTCCTGCACGGGAGCAGCCTGCCGGAACCACGCCACGGAGTAGCGGGGTTCCCGGGGCTGGGCAAGCAGCACCGCCGCGCAGGCGATGATCGCCAGCGCCAGCAGCACCCAGCCCAGCCACCTGCGCCGTCGGGGAGATGGAGGCTGCACGACCTCCTCATCCCCGGCTGCCTGGGGCGGTTCTTCGGCGACGGGAGCAGGTTCCGGCGGCTCCTGCCCCAGCAGCAGGCTCAGCTCCACGCCCAGCAGCTCCGCGATCCGCCCCAGGGTCTCCAGGTCGGGTTCGGAGCGGCCGTTTTCCCAGTTGGAAACGGTCTGCCGGGTCACATAGAGGGTCTCTGCCAGCTGGAGCTGGGTCATGCCCCGCTCCTGCCGCGCCGCCTTCAGCGTTTGGCCAAGGGGCGGCATCATTGGGCGGCCACTTCTTTGGAAAGCTCTCGATACAGCACCGCCACGTGTTCGTTCCCCGCAGGGTCGGTGGTGGTGAGGCGCACAGCCATGGCGCCCTTATCCCCGTTGGGATTCCAGTCGCCGATCAGCCAGCTGGACTGGGCAGGCAGCTCCTGGGAGGAGCTTCCGCACATCAGCGCAGCAGCCAGGCCATCCATGTGCAGGTGCGTGACAGCCGCACCTGCGGTGTTGAAGTAGTAGATGTCAAAATCCTTGATCAGCATGGGTTCCTCGGTGGGGTTGTTCACCGTCACCTCGGTGATCCACCACAGGCCGTCCTCCATTTCCCGCAGCTTCAGGGGAGATTCGCCATTGGGGATCAGCAGCAGGGATTCGCTGGAGGTCTGGGCGGCCAGCTCCTCAGCGGTATGGCTGGTCACAAACTCCTGGGACAGCTCATACAGCATGGGGAAGGACAGCTTGTGGCCGTTGGCGTCGGTGCCGGTGATCATCATGCCGATGTAGGCCAGGCGCTCGTCCTTAGGATAGGCATCGTTGAAAAGCATGAAGTCGCCGGGGTTGATCTGGTTGGTATAAAAGTGGAACAGCTCGTCAGCGCCGCCGGTGATGTCCCGCACCGGGGTCAGGTCCTGGTCGAAGAACACAAGGCGCTCTTCCTCGATGGTAAAGCCCACGTTGTTGGTCTCGCACAGCCAGAAATCCAGCGTCCAGTACACATCCTCGCTGCCGTTCTGGGCGCGGGTGAGCTTCACGGGCTCCATCAGGGGGATCAGTTCAACATAGGCATGGTCTTCCAGGCGCTCCGGCTGCTGCTGGAACATGGCCCACAGGGACTCTTCCTCGGCCGAGGCTGCCGTAAAGCAGCTGCACAGCACCAGCAGCATCAACAGATACGTAAGGGGTTTTTTCATTCACTTCCCTACTTTCGTGATAAATTCATCTGTTTCCTCCAGCGCACGAAAGAAACAAACGGCTCTCGCATTCCGAAGTATGTAAGAGCCGAACTGTGAACAATTATACAGGATGACACCAGAAATTGCAAGATAAGGTCATTTGGCATGCTCCTTTTTCCATGCCTTGATCTGCTCCAGGCGCTCCTTGTAGCGGGCTTCCAGTCCCTGATCGGTGGGCTTGTAGTATTCCCGCCCCGCAAGGGAATCCGGCAGGCATTGCATATTGGTCAGCTTTTCCCTGGTGTCGTGGGCGTACTGGTAGCCCTCGCCATATTTCAGGTTCTGCATCAGGGTGGTGGGCGCATTGCGGATCACCAGCGGCACCGGCTCCGCCAATTGGGTCAGGGCGTCCTTGCGGGCGGCGCCATAGGCGGTGTAGAGGGCGTTGGACTTGGGCGCCATGGCCATGTACACCACCGCGTGGGTCAGGTGAACGGTGCATTCCGGCATGCCGATGTAGTGGCAGGCCTGATAGGCAGCCACCGCCACCTCCAGGGCGCGGCTGTCCGCCAGGCCGATGTCCTCGCTGGCGAAGCGGGTCACCCGGCGCGCCACATAAAGGGGGTCCTCCCCTGCCTCCAGCATCCGCGCCAGCCAGTACACCGCAGCGTCCGGGTCGGAATTGCGCATAGACTTGTGCAGCGCGGAGATCAGGTTGTAATGCTCCTCGCCGGTCTTGTCGTAGAGCAGGGACTTCTTGGAGGTGCATTGCTCCAATGTCTCCGGGGTGATGGTCACGGTGTGGCCGTCAGTCTCGCCGTTGAGCACCACCATTTCCAGGGTGGACAGCGCCGAGCGGGCGTCCCCGTTGGCAAAGGTGGCAATGGCCTCCAGCATGCTTTCCGGCATCATCACCTTCTGGCTGCCGAAACCCCGCTGGTCATGCAGGGCGCGATCCATCAGCGCCACCAGATCCTCAGCGGTCAGGCTTTGCAGCACAAACACCTTGCACCGGGACAGAAGAGCGCCGTTCACCTCAAAGGAGGGATTCTCCGTTGTCGCGCCGATGAGGATGATGCTGCCCTTTTCCACAAAGGGCAGAAAGGCGTCCTGCTGGGCTTTGTTGAAGCGGTGGATCTCGTCCACGAACACAATGGTGCGCTGCCCGAAGATGCGGTTCTCCTCCGCCTTGAGCATCACCTGACGAATTTCCTTGATGCCGCTGGTGACGGCAGAAAAATCAATGAACTGGGATTTGGTTTTCTGGGCGATGATCCGCGCCAGGGTGGTTTTGCCCACGCCGGGCGGCCCCCAGAAGATCATGGAGGAAATGCTGTCGCTCTCAATGAGCCGCCGCAGCACCTTGCCCTCCCCCAGCAGATGCTTCTGCCCCGCGAATTCCTCCAGGGAGTTGGGACGCATCCGTGCCGCCAGGGGCTGGGGAGCCTCGGTGGCGAACATGTTGGTCTGTTCCATGGAATCACCTCTTGACCCCATTATACTACGGTTTTACGCGAACGCAAGGCGAACACACGGGAGAATTATGCTGAGCGATGCCCCGGCTTTCCACCTCATCAGTCGCCTAAAGGCGACAGCTTCCCCTCAAGGGGAAGCCTTGTGCAATGCCCAGCATAAAGCCTTCCCCTTGAGGGCGCGACGCGTTAAGAAAATATGCCAGTGGCATATTTTTAGCCAAAGCGGGGAGCAATCTACGATTGCGACCTGGACAAGGTGGCCGAGCGCAAGCGAGGTCGGATGAGGTGGAAAGCCTCATTGATCGCCCATTTACATCTCATACCTCACCCCATGCGCCATCAGCACCGCCCCCGTCACCCGGATGCGCAAAATCACCGTGTTCTCATCCTTAAAATTGGTATGCCCGTTGTCGATCCAGCTGGCAAAGGCGCGGCAAAGCTTTTCCAGCAGCGCCGCATTCTCCGGCTTGCCTGCGCAGCCCAGGTTTTCGCCCAAGCCCCGGGCGGTGTACCAGTCCCCGGCCAAGGCCACCGCCGGGTTGGCGGCGATCTGCTTCATCTTGCCCGAAAGCGCCCAGGTGATCACATAAAACGCCCCGTCCTCATAGTAGGCATTCACGCTGCGCACGCAGGGCGCGCCGTTTTCCACCGTGGCCAGCGCCAGCACATTGTCGTGGCCGAAGCGCTCCTGCATGATGTTCTCTGCTTCCTTGCACCAGTTAGGCATACCCATCACTCCTTTTGCCCACAGTATATCACCCGCAATGTACGGTTGCAATATGGTCAAAAAGATAGTACAATAGGTCAGACTCAATCCGGCTTGGAGGTCTCTTTGATGAAACGTGAAAGCTTCGGCTCGCGTCTGGGCTTTATCCTGGTCAGCGCGGGCTGCGCCATCGGCATTGGCAATGTGTGGCGCTTCCCCTATGTCGCCGGGCAGAACGGCGGCGGCGTGTTTGTGCTGTTCTACCTGCTGTTCCTGCTCATCATGGGCGTGCCGGTTCTCACCATGGAGCTGGCGGTTGGGCGCGCAGGGCGTTCCACGGCGGTGAATGCCTACAAGGCGCTGGAAAAGCCCGGCAGCAAGTGGCACATCCACGGCTGGGTAGGCGTTGTGGGCTGCCTGATTCTGATGATGTACTACACCACCGTGTCCGGGTGGATGCTGGGCTACTTCTTCAAGTCGGTCTCCGGCACCTTTGAGGGGCTGGACGCCGCCGCCATCAACGGCGTGTTCGACGCCATGAAGGCCAATCCCGGCGAAATGCTTTTGTGGATGGTGCTGATCGTGGTGGCGGGCTTCATTGTGTGCAGCTTCGGGCTGCAAAAGGGCCTGGAGCGCATTTCCAAATGGATGATGTCCGCGCTGCTGCTTTTGATCGTGGTGCTGGCCATCAACAGCCTCACCCTTTCCGGCGGCAGCGAGGGCGTGAAGTTCTACCTCCTGCCCGACTTTGGCCGCGCCATGGAGCTGGGCATGCGCAATGTGATCACCGCCGCCATGAACCAGGCCTTCTTCACCCTGAGCCTGGGCATCGGCTCCATGCAGATCTTCGGCTCCTACATGAGCCGCCAGCAGACCCTGGCGGGCGAGTCCCTGCGCATCTGCGCGCTGGATACCTTTGTGGCGCTGATGTCCGGCATGATCATCTTCCCCGCCTGCTTCTCCTACGGCGTCTCCCCCACCGAGGGCCCTCCGCTGATTTTCCAAACGCTGCCCAACGTGTTTGCCCATATGGCGGGCGGCCGCATCTGGGGTTCGCTGTTCTTCCTGTTCATGACCTTCGCCAGCTTCACCACGGTGATCGCCGTGTTTGAAAACCTGATGGCCGCCTGCATGGACAATTTCGGCTGGAGCCGCAAAAAGGCCACCGCCGTCAACCTGGTGCTGGTGCTGGTGACCAGCGTGCCCTGCATCCTGGGGTACAATGTGCTCAGCGGCGTGACCCTTGGCGGCATGAACATTCTGGACATGGAGGATTTCCTGGTGAGCAACGTGCTGCTGCCCAGCGGCTCGCTGGTGTACCTGCTGTTCTGCGTGAGCAAATGGGGCTGGGGCTACGACAAGTATCTGGCCGAGGCCAACACCGGCGAGGGCATGAAGCTTCCCACCAGCCGGTGGATGAAGGTCTACCTGCGGTATGTGCTGCCGGTGCTGATTCTGATCATTCTGATGCAAGGCATTTTCTAAGGGATAGCAAGGGGCGTCTCTCCGAGGTGGGGAGACGCCTTTTTTGCTTGTGGGCGATCGTGCTGCGCCGCGGGCTCCCTCAGTCAGCGAGCAAGCTCGTCAGCCTCCCTCTCGAGGGAGGTGGCCGAGCGTAGCGAGGACGGAAGGAGTGGTTCTGCTGCTTTATTCAACGCGTTGCTTGGCTGTGCATCTGTAGGGGCGAACTGTGTTCGCCCGCCACGCTGCTTCTCTTGCCTACTGGGCGATAGGTGCGGCGTGCGGGCGATCACAAATCGCCCCTACAATGTGCAAGAAAAGAAATGCGTTGAGGCAAGCGGCAGAACCACTCCCTCAGCCGCACAATCAAACCGCAACAAAAGAGCGCACAGCCTCTGCCTTTTAAGCAGCAAGCTGTGCGCTCCTATATGATCCTTTACTGAATCGTCAATCCGCCGTCCTTCACATCCACCACCATGGTCTGGCCGGGCTGGATGTCAGCGGCGATGATCCGCCGTGCCACCAGGGTTTCCACCCGGGATTGCAGGTAGCGCTTCAGGGGGCGGGCACCGTAGATGGGGTCGAAGCCCTGCTCGATCACGTGCTCCATGGCCGCAGGGGTCAGGGTCACGGCAAGCTGACGATCCCGCAGGCGCTTGTTGAGGCTTTCCAGCATCAGTTCCACAATGCGGCTGATCTGGCTGCGGGTCAGGGGCTTGTAATACACGATCTCATCAATGCGGTTGAGGAACTCCGGCCGGAAGTGGGTCTTCAGCAGGCGATCCACCTGGGCGCGGGCAGCGTCGGTCAGTTCGCCCTCCGCAATGCCCTCCAGAATGTACTCGCTGCCCAGGTTGCTGGTCATGATGAGGATGGTGTTCTTGAAGTCCACCGTGCGACCCTGGCTGTCGGTGATGCGGCCATCGTCCAGCACTTGCAAAAGCACGTTGAACACATCCGGGTGCGCCTTCTCCACCTCGTCGAAGAGCACCACGGAATAGGGGTGGCGGCGCACGGCCTCGGTGAGCTGGCCGCCCTCATCATAGCCCACGTATCCGGGAGGTGCGCCGATGAGGCGGGACACGCTGAACTTCTCCATGTACTCAGACATATCGATGCGCACCATGTTCTTTTCATCATCGAAGAGGGACTGCGCCAGCGCCTTGGCCAGCTCGGTTTTGCCCACGCCGGTGGGGCCAAGGAACAGGAAGCTGCCCAGGGGACGGTTGGGATCCTGGATGCCTGCGCGGCTGCGGAGAATGGCCTCGCACACCTTGGTCACCGCCTCGTCCTGGCCGATGACCCGCTGGTGCAAAACATCTTCCAGGTGGAGCAGCTTCTCCCGCTCGCCCTCCATCAGCTTCTGCACGGGGATGCCCGTCCAGCGGCCAACAATGCGGGCGATCTCCTCTTCCGTCACCTTGTCGCGCAGCAGGCTGTTCTCACCCTTCGATTGCTCGGCAATGGCCTCTTCCTCCGCCAGTTCCTTCTGCAGGCGGGGCAGCTCGCCGTATTTCAGCTCGGCGGCGCGGTTCAGGTCGTAGGCACGCTCGGCCTTTTCGATGTCGGCATTCACCCGCTCGATGTCCTCGCGGAGCTTGGTGACCTTGGCAATGGCGTTCTTCTCGTTTTCCCAGCGGGCCTTCATGGCGTTGAAGGTCTCCCGCTGTTCGGCCAGCTCCTTCTGCACTTCTTCCAGGTGAGCCTTGGAGATAACGTCGTCGTCCTTCTTCAGGGCGGCTTCTTCGATCTCCAGCTGCATGATGCGGCGGCGGATGTCGTCCAGCTCGGTGGGCAGGGAGTCGATCTCCGTGCGGATCATGGCGCAGGCCTCGTCCACCAGGTCGATGGCCTTATCCGGCAGGAAGCGGTCGGTGATGTAGCGGTTGGACAGGGTGGCGGCGGCGATCAGCGCGCCGTCCTGGATCTTCACGCCGTGGAACACCTCGTAGCGCTCCTTCAATCCGCGCAGGATGGCGATGCTGTCCTCCACGGTGGGTTCGCCCACCAGCACCGGCTGGAAGCGGCGCTCCAATGCCGCATCCTTCTCGATGTACTGGCGGTACTCATTCAGCGTGGTAGCACCGATGCAATGCAGTTCACCCCGCGCCAGCATGGGCTTGAGCAGGTTGCCCGCGTCCATGGCGCCATCGGCCTTGCCTGCACCCACAATGGTGTGCAGCTCGTCGATAAAGAGGATGATGCGGCCTTCGCTTTTCTTGATCTCTGCCAGCACGGCCTTGAGGCGCTCCTCGAATTCGCCCCGGAACTTGGCGCCGGCGATGAGGCTGCCCATGTCCAGGGAGAAGATGGTGCGCTCCTTGAGGGAATCCGGCACGTCGCCCCGGACGATGCGCTGGGCGAGGCCTTCGGCAATGGCCGTCTTGCCCACGCCGGGTTCGCCGATGAGCACCGGGTTGTTCTTGGTCTTGCGGGAGAGGATGCGGATCACGTTGCGGATCTCGCTGTCACGGCCAATGACGGGATCCAGCTTCTGCTGGCGCGCCAGCTCCACCAGGTCGGAGCCGTACTTTTTCAGGGCGTCGTAGGTTTCCTCGGGGCTGTCGGTGGTGACGCGGGTCGCGCCCCGCACCTGGCTGAGAGCTTTGAGGAAATCCGCCTCCTGATAGTTGAAGGTGCGCAGGATGTCCTTCACCCGGGCATTGGGCTTGGCACAGATGCCCATCCACACGTGTTCCACGGAAAGGTACTCGTCCTTCATCTGCTTGGCGCGGGCTTCGGCCTCCTGCAGCGCCTTGTCCACCTCCGGGGAGATGTACACCTTGTCCGCCTCGCGGCCGGGGCCGGAAACACGGGCAATGCGCCCCAGGCTGTCCAGCACGGCCTTGCGCAGACCGTCCACGTTGATATTGCACTTCTTCAGCAGCTGAGGGATCAGCGCGGCATCGTCCTCCAACAGGGCGGCCATGAGATGCTCCTGATCCACCTGCATATGCTGATATTCCACCGCCATGCTCTGGGCGCGCTGCAGCGCCTCGATGGTCTTTTGCGTCAGCTGATTCATATTCATCACACATTCCTCCTTTGGGAAGTTTGACTTTCTTTGACCTTCACAAGCACATTGTACACCATTTCTGTGAAAAGTCAAGGGAAATTATTTAATTCGGAATGCGGAATGCGTAATTCGGAATTATTTGTGTGCCACGAAAAGGTAGCGAGCCATGCTTTTCGCAAATTCCTCATAGGGGACTTGGGCGCAGTCCGTCTGGGCGATGAGCATAGCGTACCAGTCCTCGTTGCCCTCGGCCAGGAAGGCCTGGCGGTGGTTTTCGGCGGCGCGGCGCTTGCGGCGCAGCAGGTCGTAGGTCTCGCGGGTGATGTCCTCCACCTGGCAGGGCATTCCCCAGCGGCGCAGGGCTTGCGCCAGCACGGTGGATGCCGCGTCCGTGGTGCGGGGCTGCACGTCTCCTTCCTGATAGCCCACAAACAGCATGCCATTCGGCTTCAGCCAGCGCCGCAATTGCCCCACAAAGGCCGCCATGTCCGGCGCGAAGTACATGGTGTCCATGGAGGTGATCAGGTCGAAGCTGTTTTCGGGGTAGTCGATCTCCCCCATCACCCCCACCCGGAAGTCGCCCCGGTGCAGCTCATTGGCGGTGGCAATGGCCTGGGTGGAATAGTCAAAGCCGTGGATGCTGCCGCCCAGCCGCTTTTGCAGCCAGGCCAGCATTTTACCATTGCCGCATCCCACGTCCAGCATGTGCAGGTCGCCTGTGGGCTGCACATGGCGCAGCACCCGGCTCACCTGGGCGGCATCGCTGAAGCCATCCTGGGAGAAATCCTCCCCGAAGGCCTCCCGGCAATAGGCCGCAAAGGCCGCCGAGGTGCGCGCCATGGCGTAGAATGCCTCGTATTCCTGGTAGAAGAGTAGGTTGTCCATGTTGCTCCTTTTTTTCTCAATAGCAGGGTCTTGCAGCTGCGCCGCGGGCTCCCTCAGTCTCCGCGCAAGCGCGGAGCCAGCTCCCTCCCGGAGGGAGCCTCTGTGCATAGTGCATCTGTGCTTGATTTAGCCACTTGTCTGGTATTGTGACAAGGAAAGCGACCAAAAGGCTCCCTCCGGGAGGGAGCTGTCAGCGGACGAAGTCCGATGACTGAGGGAGCCCGCGTAGCAGCAGTAACAAACTGTAGCTTAGAATACACCTTTACCGCTTGACATAACATCGCCGCATGATCCTTCGACCATGCGGCGATGCGTTTTCAGGGATTAGTTCTCACGCTTGCGGAGCGTGGCCATCACGCCCATCAGGCCGCAGGCGGCCAGCAGGGTGGTGAGCATCCACAGCGTCAGGGGCGCCTTGTCGCCCGTCTGGGGGATCTTGCTGTTCACGATGGTGCTGCCATTGTAGGCGCAGTCGGTCACAGCAGCGTTCTCGCCCTTGTTGATGTAGGTGGTGGTGAAGCCCGTCACAGGCTCTTCCTTCACGGTGTACACAGCCAGCTGGCCATCCACATAGGCGGGCAGATCAGCGTAGGTGTACCAGCCGTCCTTGTCGGGGGTGGGGGTGGCGGCGGTGTAGACCTTGCCGTTGCAATACAGCGTCAGCTGGATGGCAGGCGCCTTCTCGCCCTCGGCCAGGCCGCTCCACTCCTTCTTCACGGCGAAGGTGGTCATGGCCTGGTTGATGATCTTGCCGCCGTTGTAGGCCGCGTCGGTCTTGTCGGCATTGGGAGCCGCATTCTCGTAGCTGGTGGTGTAGCCCGCCATGGCGGTCTCCTTCACCGTGTACACGATCTCCGCACCGTTTTCGTCCTTCATCACCAGGTCGGCGTAGGAGTAGGTGTTGCCCTCGCGGGTCACCGCGGGCTGGGGATCCATGGCCACGCCGTTGGCATACAGCGTCAGCTTGATCTCGCCAGCGTCCTCGCCCAGCCACACCTTCTCCACGGTGAAGCCAGTTTCCTTCAGGGTGTTCTGGTACTTCACAATGCTCAGCGCGGTATCGCTGATGGTGCCGGTGGCAGAGGTGGCTTCCACGCCATTGACCGTCACATCGTAGCGGCTGTTGGGCTGCTCGGTCACGGTGTAGCTCACGCCCGCACGCAGGCCGATGATACTCATGGTTTCGCCGTCCTTCAGCTCCACGGTGGCCTTGGCACCGGTCTCGGTGGCCGTGAAGGTCACGTTCTCGGTCTCAGCGCCGTTCAGGGTCGCCTTGTAGCTGCCCACGATGGGATCGTCAGTTTCCAGGGTCAGTTCGATGTCGAAGAGGAAGGTATCGGTCACTTCGCTGCTGGCCACCACCGTCTTGCTCAGGGACAGCGCGCCGCGCAGCGGGAAGTCGCTCACCGCCACGAACACGGGGTTCTCGGGATCCTCTTCCTCGGGCACGATTACCTTGTAGGGGATCGGATCCACCTCGTAGCCCGTGGGTGCCTTGGTTTCCTTCACCCAGTAGGTGCCGGCGGGCACGCCTTCCAGCTCGCCCACGCCATCCTCACCGGTGGTGATGATGGCCTCGGTGCCGTCGGGCAGGACGAGGATATCCTCTTCCTCGCAATCCTCCTCGGTGAACAGGGTGTATTCCGCATCGGGGAGCTTCTTGTCAGGGTTCAGGCGGTCGCTCTTTTCCAGCGCCAGCTTAGCCATCTTCTTGTTGGTGACATGGATACCGTTCACCATGGCGCGGTCGCCCTCCACCACGGTTACTTCGTACACGGTCTCCTCATCCAGCAGGTAGTGCTGGGGAGCCTTGGTCTCCTTCACCCAGTAGGTGCCGATGGGCAGGCCGTCCAGCGCGCCTGCGCCTGTCGCACCGGTGGTGATGATGGCCTCTTCGCCATCCAGCATCAGGACGGTGGTGCATGCCTCATCAGTATACACGGTGAACTCAGCGCCGCTCAGACCCTTGGTGGTATCCTTGCTATCCACCTTCACAACGCCGATGTTGCCCACACGCAGCTGGAAGTCGTTGGTGAAGGCCAGCTTGGTTGCAACAGGCTGGCTGATGCTCCAGGTCACGTCCAGGTTACCGGTGGCGGCATTGTTCACCACGTTCACCAGGATCGTGTACTCGGTCTCGTCAAGCTCGACGATGTACTTGTCGGCCACAGCCTGCGCCACCGTTGCAGTTTCCTTCACGGTGTACATATGGCTGCCCACCTGATCCAGCGTGTAGGCGATCTCGGTAAAGGTGATGTTGCCGGTGGCATCGTTGGTGCCGGTGGCGACCTCCTTGCCGCTCTGGTCAAACACGCCGAAGGTGAAGGTGTGCTCCGCCACGGTGCTGTCGCCCGTCACCGTCTTGGTGCCGGTGAGCAGCAGCTTGCCGTTGGCGTTGTAGTTGCTGGTGTTGGTGATGGTGAAGCCATTGGCCATGTCGCCAGAGGGAGCGCCGGGCGTGTAGTAGGCCAGCCAGCTGGCACCCTCGGTGATTTCCTTCACCGTGTACTGGATGGGCGTTACGTTGTCGCTCTGATACTTCACCAGGTCGGTGAAGCTGCCCTTCCACGCGTCGGCGGCGGTCAGGGTCAGCACCTGGTCAGCCATAGCCACGCCGTCTGCGTACAGCTGCACGTCCACGCTGGTGGGACGCAGCGCCTGCTGTGCGGCGTTGGTTTCCACCCAAGCCTTGGTCACAGCGATCTCGGTAGTAGCCACATACTTGCTGGTGTTGGTGATGGTGTAGCCAGTCGCCATGTCGCCAGCGGGAGCAGCGGTGGTGTAGTTCGCCGTCCAGTCCCCGGTGATTTCCTTCACCGTGTACGCGATGAGCGTCTCGTTATCGCTCTGGTACTTCACCAGGTCGGTAAAGCTACCTGCCCACGCGTTGCCCTCGTTCAGGGTCAGCACCTGGTCGGTCACAGCCACGTTGTCTGCGTACAGCTGCACCTGGATGCTGGCGGGACGCTGTGCCTGCTGCTCGTCGTTGGCTTCCACCCAGACCTTGGTCACCTCGATCTCGGTCTTCGCCACGTGCTTGCTGGTGTTGGTGATGGTATAGCCATTCGCCGTTCTCACAGGCTCGCCGGGCGTGTAGTTGGTCAGCCAATCCGCGTCGGTGACTTCCTTCACGGTGTAATTAATGGGCGTTGCGGTGCCAGCGACGTACTTCTGCAAGTTGGCGAAGCTGCCCGTCCAGCCGTCGGTGGCGGTCAGGGTCAGCACCTTGCCAGTCACAGCCACGCCGTCCGCATACAGCTGCACGTCCACGCTGGTGGGACGCAGCGCCTGCTGCTCGTCGTTGGCTTCCACCCAGACCTTGGTCACAGCGATCTCGGTGGTGGCCACGTGCTTATTGGTGTTGGTGATGGTGAAGCCATTGGTCATGCTGCCTTCGGCCTCGCCGGTGGTGTAGTTCGCCGTCCAGGTCACGCCCTCGGTGATTTCCTTCACCGTGTACGCAATGGGCGTGGCGGTGCCGGTGACGTACTTCGGCAGGTCGGTGAATCTGCCCGCCCACAGGTTGGCCGCATTCAGCGTCAGCACCTTGCCAGTCACAGCCACGTCGCCCGCATACAGCTGCACGTCCACGCTGGCGGGACGCTGCGCCTGCTGCTCGGGATCGGTTTCCACCCAAACCTTCTTCACGGCGATCTCGGTGAGCTCGTTCTCGTAGGTGTTGGTGATGGTCACCTTCCCGTCCTTCGCATAGGTGGGCGTGACGACCAGCGCATCCGCACCCTCCGTGACCTTGACCGTCACCGTGTACTCGGTGGTGTCGTAGGTCACGCCGGGCAGCTTGTCGGCCTCCGCAGGCTCGGTCTCCTGGATGGTGTAGGTGTAGGTCTTGCCCACATCCGCCTCGGTGTAGCTGATCTTGCCGAAGTCAACAGCCGCAGTCGTGCCGCTGGTAGGCTCGATGGTCACCGTGGTCTTTTCGGGCATGGGCGCGCCATTGTCGCCAGTCACCGTGAAGGTGAAGCTGTCGCCGCTCTGGAACGCACGGCCGCTCATGGCCTTCGTTACGTTCAGGGTCAGCTCGCCAAACTTATCGAAGTCGTAGGTGTTGGTGAAGGCGATCGCCTCGGCAGAAGTCGCTTCTTCCGCGCCCGTCTGCTTGGTGAGGGTTTTGGTCGCCACCAGCTGACCGTTCACATCCTCGACCTTCACCTCAAGGGAATACTTGGTGGTGTCGGTGATGATGTCGTCCTTCGTGGAGGCCGTTTCGGTGATGGTGTAGTTGTAGGTGCCTTCCGCGTCAAAGGTCAGCGTGTCGAAGGCAACCGTCTGGGTCGCATCGCTGGTATTGGTGAAGCTCACCGTTGCCTCATCCTTCGTTGCGCCCGCAGCGTCAGCCAGGACGAACGTGAAGGTCTCGGTGCGGTCCTCCGGCAGCTTGGCGCTGTTTTCCAGCGTCTTGCTCAGGGAGAGAGCCAGCGTGGTGCCCGTCACCGTGTAGGTGTTGGTGAACTCCGGTGCTTCCGTGCTGGTACCGTCGTAGGTCACGGTGGCGACCAGCTTCTTGGAAGCATCGTCCTGCACGACCTTGACCTTCGCGGTGTGCTGCGCGGGATCGTAGGTCATGCCGTTCACGGTGTAGTTGTTCTCGGCAGTCGCGCCTGCGGGCAGCACTTCAACGATGGTGTAGGTTTCCTCGGCCTCATCGCTGTATTCAAGGGTCTTGAAGGTCACCATGCCGGTGGCATCATTGGTCTTGGTGTCCACCACCTTGCCATCCTTGAGCAGCTGGAAGGTGAACTGGCCTTCCGCAGGCGCGGCGCCGTTCAGGGTCTTCTTGGCCTTGATCACAGCCTGACCGTCGGCGACCTTGGTGTTGGTGATGGTGGTGCCGCTGATCTCCGTCACGTAGCCAGGCACTTCGTCCTCGCTCACCGTGTAGATGATCGCATCGCCAGCCGCGTTGTACTTGGGCAGGTCGGTGAAGCTCCACTGCCAGGTATCCTTATCGGTGTCGGTAAAGACAGGCGTCTTGTCGGTCTGCTCGGTGCCGTCAGCATACAGGGTCAGGGTGATGCTCTCCGGACGCTCAGCCGCATTGTCGCCCACCCACTTCTTGGTGCCGGTGACATCCACCGTAGCATTGTAGGTGTTGGTGAACTTGATGGCAGAAGCATCCTTGCCATCAGCCTTGATGGTCGTCGTCTGCTGCAGGCCATTCTCCGTAGCCTTCACATCCACGGTCACCTGATACACGGTGGCATCGCTGGTGATCGCGGTGTCCTCCGCGGGCGTTTCCGTCACGGTGTAGGTGTAGGTGCCAGCAGTCTTGTAGGTGATCTTGTCGAAGTCCACCGTCTGCACGGATTCGGACTTTGCATCAAAGGTCAGGGGCTTGCTGCCCAGCACCTTGTCCTTGCCGTCCTTCAGGGTGAAGGTGAAGGTAGCAGCCTTGGGCAAGTCGCTGGAATGGACAAGTTCCTTGGTCACAGACAGGATGGCTTCGGTCTCGCTGTAGGTGTTGGTGAACACCACCTCACCCGCCGTGCCGTAATCCACGGTAGCGTTCAGCTTGTGATCCGTGGTATCCTCCGTCACGGTGACGGTCACGGGGTGCTCGGTTTCATCATAGGTGTAGCCTTCCTCCTCGGGGGTGGGAATGACTTCCTTGATGGTGTAGGTGAAGGCCTTCTCGGCAACTTTCTTGCCGTCCTCGCCCTTCATGTCGTCCATGTCGTAGGTAATAGCGGTGAACGTGATCAGACCGTTTGCATCATTGGTCTTGGTGTCCACCACATTGCCGCCAGCATCCAGCAGCTGGAAGGTGAACTGGCCTTCCTCCAGCGTGGCGCCGCTCAGTACCTTCCTGGCCTGGATCACAGCCTGACCGTCGGCGACCTTGGTGTTGGTGATGGTGGTACCGCTGATGCTGGTCGCATAGCCAGGCACCGCATCCTCGCTCACCGTGTAGATGATTTCGCCATTCTCGTCGTTCACGGGCAGGTCGGTGAAGCTCCACTCGGTTTTGTCGGATGCCAGCTCGCAGATGTCACCGGTCGCCTTGCCATTAGCCAGCAGGCGGATGGTGATCTTCTCCGGACGGTCGGTCTCCTTGTCCTTCGCCCACACCTTGGTGCCGGACAGAGAAGTGGTCAGCACCTTGTTGGTGAACACGATGGGCTCCTGCTCGGTGATCTGCTTATTGCCAGAAGTCACCGTAGCCACCAGCTCGTCATTAACACGCTCCACAGTCACCACAACGGTGTACTTCGTGGAGTCGTATTCCACGTTGGCATTCTTGGTGGCGGTGCTTTCCTCCACGGTGTAGGTGTAGGTGCCAGGCGCCGTGTAGGTGGGCAGCTGGAACACGCCGCTGGCTTCGGTGGTGGTATCGCCGAAGGTCAGCGTCAGGGTGTTCGTGGTCAGCGCGGGAGCATCGCCCACGGGCGTCATGGTGAAGGTGTAGTCACCCGCCGCAGTCTTGTTGTCGGCGAAGTTCTTCTTCACGTAGACCTTACCGGTGGTGGACAGCTGCTCGTTGGTGAACTCTGCAGCACCGTTGGGGTAAGTTGCCTCGGCCTTCAGTTCGTTGCCAACGCGGGTAACAGTCACGGTCACAGGGAAGGATGCCTTGTCGTATGCAATATTGCCCTGATTCTCGGGGATCTGCTCCTTGATGGTATACTTGTACTCACCGGGTGCAGTATAGGTCAGTTCGGGGAACACAATGGAGCCATCAGCCTCATTGGTGGCGGTGATGGGCTGACCGCTTGCATCCTTGATGGGCGTGGTACCCGCTTCGTCCAGCAGCTCAAAGGTGAACTGGCCGTCGGTCAAGGTGCCATTGGTGAAGACCTTGTTGGCAGTCAGCTCAATGGTGGTTTTCAGCTGCTCGTTGGTGAAGGTAGGCACGGTGGCAGTATTATTGTACTCCACGGTAGCCGTCAGCTGGTTACCGTCCTTAACGACCTTCACCTTCACAGCCACGGACTTGCCGTCGTACACGATGCCGCCCGTTGCAGCGTCTGCGGGAAGCTTCTCCCGGAGCGTGTAGTCATACTCGCCCACCGCGTCAAAATGCAGGTCAGGGAAGGTGACCACACCGTTGGCGTTGTTGGTGGCGGTGACGACTTTGCCGTCCTTATCCTCCAACTCGAAGGTGAACTGGCCATCGGTCAAGGTTCCATTGGTGAAGACCTTGTTGGCGTGGATCGTAGCGCTGCCAGCTTCTTGCTTATAGTCATTCGTGAAGGCAAGCTCGTCAGCAGCGGTGCCATTCAGCGTGATCTGCGGATAGCCCGCGGCCATCTGCAGCTTGCCGTTCGCCATTTCCACCTCATAGGTGACGGTGTACACGCTCTCGTCGTAGGTGTAGCCGGGCAGCTCGCTGGCCACGGCTTCCGCCACGGTGTAGGTGTAGGTGCCGGGCGCAGCAAAGCTCAGCTCAAACTTGTTGGAGCCGGTCAGGTCGTCGCTGCTCTGGCTTTCGCCCACCGAAACGTCGATGGTCTGCTCCGCCTCGGTGGCGCCCTCGGGCGTCAGGGTGAAGCGGTAGGTCCTCTCCACATCAGCCACGTTGGTGGTCAGGGTCTTCTGCACGGGCAGCTCAGCGGTGATGGCGCTGGCATTTTCAAACACCAGGTCGGCCGCCTCAACGACCTTATCGCCCTTCGTGTAGGTAACCGTCAGCGGCAGGGTGCCGTCCGCGTTGATTTCATCACCCACGGCAACCGTCACCGTGTACACGGTGCTGTCGCAGTAGTAGCCGTCCTTAGCGGTCTCGGCAATCTCATACACATAGGTCTGACCCATGTCGGCCTTGCCGTACGCCAGGCTGAACACAATGCCGCCCGCCGCGCTGTTGTTGGCAGACGCAGCCTTGTTCTTGTCGCCCTCGGTCTTGGGGGTCAGCGTGAAATCGAACTCCGTTTTAGAGGGCTGGCCGTCCAGCTTCTTCGTCAGGGTGATTTCCGTTTCGGCCGAAACGTACGTGTTGGTGATGGTGAAGCCATTCTCCATGTCGCCAGCAGGCTCACCGGGGATGTAGTCCTTCACCCAGGGCAGTTCGTTGCCGTTCCCATCCGTGGTGATCTCTTCCACGGTGTATTCGATCGGCTCGGTCTTGCCCTCCTCATACTTGAGCAGGTCAGGCCAGGTGTAGTTCCAGCTGCCGTTGTAGGGCAGGGTTACAGGGTCACCCTCAGCAGCGCCGTCCTTCTTCAGCTGCACCTGAATGCTCTCGGGACGCTTCTTCGCCTTGTCGTTGTTGTCGTCCCACACCTTGGTCACGGAGACGTTGACCTTCTCCGCGGTGTTGGCAAACACAGGCACTTCGCCCGTAATGGCGGTACCGTCCTTCTTATAGACGACTTCGCTGCTCAGCGTACCCTCGTCCACCTTGCAGGTCACCGTCACTTCGGCGGTGTACACGGTATTGTCGTAGGTCACGCCAGCGGCGCTGCCCGCTTCCTCGCTGATGGTGTAGGTGAAGGTCTTCTCGGCCGCGATCGTGCCATCTGTGTTCTTCATGTCGGCCAGGGTAAACTCGATGGGTGTGAAAGCAACCGCACCGTTATCTGCCTCGGTGACAGTCTCCACGATATTGTTGCCTTTCTTCAGCTGGAAGGAATACGCGGTGCCGTCATAGGCGGCATCGTTCAGCGTCTTCTGCGCGGCAAGGTTCACTTGGGTGGGTGCAAAGTAGGTGTTGGTGAAAGGCAGGGCAAACGCACCATCATTATACGGAATCTGGGTATAGTTGCCTTCCGCATCATAATGGGTGATGGTCACATCCGGTTCCTGACCAAGGATATTTTCCCAGTCCTCATCCCAAATGTCCCGCTCGCCAATCGCCAGCTTGCCGTCTTCATTGATGCAGAAGTTGACAAGGATCTCATACCAGCCCTCATCATAGATGATGTTGGGATTCTTGTTTTCCGGAATGACCTCGCTGATCTTCCAGCCGTAGGTGATGTAATAGGGCGGATTTTGGCCATGTTCCTTCACCTTTGCCGAGGTGACCTTGATCGTGTCAAAGTTCACCGTGGTGCCAGCGGCAGTACCGGTAGTCTGGGTGGTGATGTAGTTGTAGCCATTGATGCCCAGCACAGCACCTTCCGGCATGGGCGCAGGCGGAGCAGAAGGCCTGGCCTCCAGCTTGAAGGTAAAGAGCTCGTCCGTAGTGCCGCCCTTCACCATCTTGGTAACGGGGAAGGTCAGCTCAAGCTCCTGATCCACCTCCACGTAGGTGTTGGTGATCACATAGTCGTTCTTCGCCTTGGCAGACAGCTTGGAGACATAGTCGTTGGGAACAGAGTTTTCCATAACGCTATAATCGATCTCATACTGCTTGCCCTCCTCGTCGATGCCATACTTCGGCAGATCAGGCCAGGTATAGGACCAATCGTTATTGTTTACCGGCAGCCTAACCATGCGATTATAGTCCGCAACACCGTCAACAGTCAGCACAACCTGAATCTGGGCAGGCCAGTTGGTAGATATGTTGGTGCCGTGCTTCCATTCCTTCGTCACAGAAACGGACACAAGCTCAATGCTGGTGTTGGCAAACACAGGCACTTCGTCCTGTGCCAGACCTTCTTCATCAGCAGCGCCAGCATTCTTGGTATAAGCCACAGAATGCTCCAACTCACCAGTCTGTGCATTGTAGGTCAAAGTCACCACGGCAGTGTAGATGGTGTCGTCGTAGGTCACGCCAGCGGCGCTGCCCTCTTCCTCGCTGATGGTGTAGGTGAAGGTCGCGCTGTCCTCGAGCGTGCCATCGGCGTTCTTCAGATCAGCCAGGGTGTAGGTGATCTTGGGGAAGGTCACCACGCCGCTATCGACGCTGGAGACGGTTTCGTTGACATTATTGCCTGCCAGCACGAAGGTGAACTCATCGCCGGTATAGTCCGCGCCATTCAGGGTCTTCTTTGCAGAAAGGGTAACCTCCGTTTCCGCTACATATTTGTTGGTGATAGTCACCGCATTGCCATTGGTGGTCACCGTCTTGATGTAGTGATCCGGAACACTCACTTCGTCCACGGTGTAGGCGATCTCGTTATTGGTACCTGCAACATACTTGTCCAGGTCATTCCAGGTGTAGCTCCAGGACTGCGTGTTGTCTTCCAGCGTAATGGGCAGATTTACAGGGTTGCCCACAGGCGTATTGCCATTGTACAGCTGCACCTGAATGCTCGCAGGACGCTTGTTGGCTCCGTTGTTGCTATCGTCCCACACCTTCTCCACAGAGACGGAGGTGATGGCCTTGTTGGTGATGGGGGTGGCGGAAGCGGCAACAAACTCGCTGCCATTAGCCACGTTGATCACCTTGCCCGCCTGCACGGTCACAGTATACTTATGATCCGCAGCAGGCTGCCGGTAGCCTTCGGGTGCGGTTTCCTTCACATAGTAGGTACCCGCAGGCAGATTCTCCATGGTGTAGACGCCGGGATTGTTGGTGGCATCCTTCACCGTCATGGTACCCTTAGAGGTCGTGCAGGCCTCGTCGGAGTACACAGTAAACACAGCCCCGGAGAGCTTCTCGCCGGTGTCAGCGTCGGTTTTGGTCAGGGCGATGGAGCCGGTGGCGCCCGTAATCTTTTTGTTCAGAACAACGTTAGACACAGGATTATTGCCTTGGTAATCTTCATTTTCGGCATCGCCAATCACATCGGCTGTAGCAGCGTTAACCACAACCTTGTAAACACCATCACCATACAGCGTATAGCCTTCGGGAGTCTCGACTTCCTTCAGCCAATAGGTG
>JAFTPN010000006.1 GCA_017463245.1 Clostridia bacterium | reverse complement strand
AGGTGCAGGTCGTGTCCTGGTACGACAACGAGAACTCCTACACCTCTCAGATGGTCCGCACCATCAAGTACTTCGCTGAGCTGAACTAATCAACTCGCAAGTAAAATGTGAATAGCATTTGCCCCTCTTCCGCATGGAAGAGGGGTTTTTGTGTGGGAGTGAAAAGTGCATCAAAAAACAGGCCGCATCTACATACAGCCTGTTAAAGCGATTTCAAATAGACTTCCAGGAGGCGAAAGGCCGTGTCCTTGTCCTTGGGGGAGCAGGCGTTCAGGCGGGCGAGGATTTCTTCGTGCCGGGCGGAGAGGGAAATGTCCGTTTCCGTCAGGATCTCGTCGGGCGTGATGTGCAGGGCATCGCAGATGCGCAGGATGGTCTCGATCCGCATATTCACGCTGCCGCGCTCGATGTCCGCATAGGTTCTGTCGGACAGGCCTGCGGCTTCGGCGACTTCGATCTGCGTCAGGCCTGCTTTCTTGCGGAAGGCAAGGAGGCGATTGCCGATCTCTCTGAAATCATAAATGAGCATTTTTCTTCCCCCTGGAGAAAGTATATAAGAATTATAGTTCCTGTATTACTTGAAATATAGGAAGAATAAGTGTATAATAACAGGCAGAATAGTTCCACTATCGCCAGGAACAAGAGGAGGCATGAGAGATGAAAAAGTTTGTCTGTTTGCTGCTGATGTTGATTCTGACCAGCAGTATGTGTGTTGCGGAGGAGAATGGTTGCACGCATTCTTTCATCATTTACCATTCATACGAGAATTACTGCCCCACTTGCGACCAGGAGAAGGAGATTTCCTATTGGCCGTGCAATCTTTGCGATGGCGAGGGAAAGGTCATGTGCACAAAATGTTATGGAACGGGGAGCAAAAAATGTTTCTGGTGCGACATTCTTGAGGAAAGAGGATGCAGCTTTTGCGGGTATACCGGCAAGCAAAGCTGCTCCAAATACGATACCTGTTCCAAATGCTCCGGCACAGGGCATAACTCGGTTAAAAACAGGTCGTGCCAGACTTGCTTCACAACGGTTCGGTGCAAGTATTGTGGTGAAGGAGAACATGATGCCGATGCTGTGTTCGCAGAGTTCTGCCCCGTATGCATACCCGAGGCTTATCCGGAATTCCAGTATAATACCGTTATGCGGAAGGCGGAAAGACCCCTGGGCGAGCGGTTCAGTTTCACAGGGACGATCACCGAAATCGAAGAGATAACTTATTGGGAGTTACCTCAAAGCGCAGGTGATATTGATTTTGGCATTCATGCGGGAATAAACAGGATATATAGGTTTACGATCAAGAGGACAGAGAACGAAAGGAACTACGATTATACGACCTATTGCATACGCCATGCGGATGAGGATCGGTTCTTAACAGGCGACAATGTTGATGTTTATGGAACCTTGTCCTATGTGGATGCGCAGACGATGCCTGTATTCATGGCCGCAACCGTTCAACTTCAGTAGGGGCGAGGTGTGTTTGCCCGCCACGCCGCATCCTACGCCTACTGTGCATGGTTGCAGCGCTGCGGGCGATCACAGATCGCCCCTACATTTATATGCTTTTTCACCCCTTCACTGCCCCGCCGGTAACGCCCTCCACATAGTACCGCTGCAGCGCCATGAACAGCGCCGTGATGGGCAGCGCTACCACCACGCCTCCGGCGCAGAAGCGGGTGAAGTAGCCCTGGTAGTCCGTGGTGTTGACCCAGCGGTACAGGCCCACGGCCACGTTGTAGCCCTCTGGCGCGCCAAAGGCCACGTAGGAGGCGAAAACATAGTCTCCCCAGGGCGCCATGAAGGCCATCAGCACGGTGTAGATCACAATGGGCTTGGCCAGGGGCAGGATGATCCGCCAGAAGACCTGGAAGCGGGTGGCGCCGTCGATGCGGGCGGCCTCGTCCAGGGTGCGGGGGATGGTGTCGAAAAAGCCCTTGGCAATGTAATACCCCAGGCCGGAGGAGGCGGTGTAGATCAGGATCAGGCCGGGGACTGCGCCGCCCTGGGTCAGGCCGAAGAGCTTCAGCAGGTAGTAGAGGACGATCATGGTGAGGAAGCCGGGGAACATCCCCAGCACCAGCATCAGGTTCATCAGCAGCCTGCGGCCGCGGAAGCGCAGACGGCTCAAGGCATAGGCCACCGAGAGCACCATGATGGTCTGGATCACCGCGCAGAAGAGGGCGATGGTCAGCGTGTTGGCAAACCAGCGCAGAAAGCCGCTCTCCGGCTGGAGGAGAAAGGCGTAGTTGTCCAGCGTCCACTCCCGGGGGATGGCGTAGGCCACCTGGCCGCCGCTTTCGCCCCGGAAGGATTGCAGCACCAGCAGCACAAAGGGCGTGAGCCACACAAGGCACAGCGCGGTCAGCAGCAGGTGTGCGCCCAGCTTCTTTTTCTTCACTGAAAGCCCTCCTCGTTGCGCACGGATGGGATCAGGTTATACACGATGAGGTTCACCGCCGCGCACACCACAAAGACCATCACACCCATCACCGCCGCCAGCTTGTAGTTGCTGTCGGTGACGGTCATCTTGTACAGCCAGGTGATGAGCAGGTCGGTGGCGCCGGCGTTTCCGGCCAGGTCGAGGCTCAGGGGCATCCCCTGGGAAAGCAGGAAGATCACGTTGAAATTGTTGATGTTCCCGGTGAAGCTGGTGAGCAGATACGGCCCGGTGATGAAAAGCATATAGGGCAGGGTGATGTGGGTGTAGGTCTGGATGGGGCTGGCGCCGTCGATGCGGGCAGCCTCGTAGAGGTCGGCGGGGATGTTCATCAGGATGCCGGTGGCGATGAGCATCACATAGGGTATGCCGATCCATATGTTGACCAGGATGATGGTCACCCGCGCCCAGGTGGGATCCGTCCAGAAGGGCAGGGGTTGGGTGATCCACCCCCAGCGCAGGAGCAGGCCGTTCACCAGACCATCGGCGGCGAAAAGCTTGGACACATACAGCAGCGACACGAACTGCGGCACGGCGATGGTGGTCACCAGCAGGGTGCGCCACAGCTTTTTCAGATACACGCCCCGCTGGTTGATCAGCATGGCCACCAGCATGCCCAGGAAATAGTTCAGGAACGTGGCGAAAAACGCCCACACCAGCGTCCAGATCAGCACCTGCCGGAAGGTGTAGGCATAGGAGGGCGTCTCCACGGCGATGACGGTGGAGGCCGCGAAGCTGACCGTTTGCCCGTCCGGGGTGAACACCTCGAAGCGCCACCCGCCGGGCTGCTCCGTGAGGGAAAAGTCCGCCTCCCCGGTACGGGTCAGCGCGGCAGCGGCCTGGGCAGCGGCCAGGTCATCGGTGGCGGCGGTGAGGATGTCCCCGTTCCTGGCGGTGATGGTCAGCGTGGCGGCGTCCTCCGTGGCGGAGGTGATGCGGAAGCTCACCGGGGTCTCCCGGCTGGTGAGCAGGGTGGCGAAGTTCTCACCGCCCACCCAGGTGAACAGCTTTCCCGGCGGCTGGTGCTGGTGGTCGTAATTGGTGAAGGCGATCAGCACCATGAACAGAATGGGCAGCACCGTGAACAGGGTGATGCCCAGGGTAGGCAGCGCCAGCAAGCTTTTGTGGAACTGTTCATCCAGCAGGGAGGCCAGGTCGTCCCGGGCGGTGGGCAGGCGCTTGCCCCGGTGGGAGAGCTGCTGGGCGGTGTGGCATTGCCGGATGCTGACCGCCCAGGTGTACACAAAGGCCAGGATGAACAGGATCGTCATCACGCCATAGAGCAGCAGCAGGAAGGAGTGATCGCCATACACGGTCACCCGGTTGATGCGGGTGGTCTCCACCTGCCCTAAGGTGCGCAGCCCCGATAGATAATCCCCGCCAAGGAAAACCATATACAGGATAAAAACCACCTGAAACCCAAGAAACAATAATCCCCGCAGCCATTGTCCGTGGGCGAGGCAGCCAAAGCCCATCACCACAAAGGAGAGGCGGGTCTTCCAGTCGCCCCGGCGCAGGGCGGAGAGCAGTTGCTTCAATGCCATCATCCTCCGTTCATTGCCCGGTCACATAGCTGCCCGCGGTGGTCTGAAAGGTGGTCAGCACCCGCAGAAGCTCTTCATCGGTGGCGGTATCGTAGCGGTGGGCGAGGATATCCCCGCCCAGGGCAGCGGCCAGCGTCCAGTATTCATTGGGGTACTGTCCCTGCACCACGCAATGCGCCTGCTGCGCCCGCAGCGCGGTGAGCGCCGCATTCGCCTGCACCTGGGGATGCGCTTGCGCCTGCACATCGGCAGGCCCCCATTGGATGCCGGGCTCCAGGTAGCGCGCCAGCTGCACTTCCCCGGAGGTGAGCCACGCCGCCAGGGCATCGCAGGCGGCCAGCTTATTCGCATCCGTCTGAGGCTTTACGCCCAAGAGCTTATACCCGGAAAAGCCGCTGAGCTGAAAGCCATCCGCCATAGGCAGCGGGGCGGCGGCATAGTTGTCACCCAGCATGGTCTGCACCGTGGCCTGATCCCACACGCCGCCCACCATGGCGGCCATGTTGGTGGCCTGGGAGGCGCTGGCACCGTTGACGAAGGCCGGGGAGCGCACCATGTTGATCATCGCCCGCAGCGCCCGCACGCCGCTGGGGGAGGCATAGGTGCAGCGCATGGCGGTCATGTTGCCGTCGGCATCGGCCTCATAGGTCAGCTCAGCGCCTGCGCCAAAGAAAAACGCCGGTTGATACCAGCCGGAGGTCACGTCGAAGTAAAAGCCCCTGCCCGCGGACTCGCAGTCCCGCAGGATAGCCGTCAGGTCGCCGGGGTCGGTGACCACCGAGCGATCGTAATACAGGAAGTAGCCGTTGTCGGCGGTCATGGGGTAGGCATAGGGGAGGCCGCCCAGGGTCACGGCCTGCACGGCGCCGGGGTCGCTATCCCGGCGCAGGGCTTCAACATGCTGGGGAGCCACCTCCACCAGGGCATTGGCCGCCACCAGCCGCGCCAGCTGATCCTGGGCGAACACATACAGATCCGCGCCGGACTCCACATCGGTGAGCATATGGTTGGCGGCATCGCCCTCGCCCACCGGCTCCACCACCACAGAAAAGCCTGCAAACTGGGGCTGCGCCTGCAAAAAGGCCTCCACCTGCTGGCGGGTGAAGTCCACCGTGTTCTCCGCCACCCAGATGCGGATCACCCCATCGCCGCCCCCTGCGGCACACCCGGACAGGAGCAGCAGCGCCAAGGCCACCATGGCCGTGCGGAACCTTCTCACCGGCACACCTCCCTTGCTTGTGATGCAAGGGATAATTTTTCCGGGGGAGGTGGGGAATATACCCGAATGGACAAAAGAAAAACTGCACAGCCGCAGCTATGCAGTCAAGTGACAGAACCACTCCCTCAGTCAGGCTTGCGCCTGACAGCTATCCGCAACCTCAATCGGCGCGAGCAAGCTCGCTTGTTTCGGTTGATTCGCTCAGCTCGCTTTTTGTCGCCACTGGCGACGCTCGCATCGCTCACCTCGAGAGGGAGCCTTTTGGTCAATTCCCAACGCCCTGGGTTTTCCATAGCGCATGGGGCGCACACAAAGCCTCCCTCTCGAGGGAGGTGGCAGCCGCTTGCGGCTGACGGAGGGAGTTTGCGCCACATTTCTGCACAGCATATGCCATGCAGTCACTTTCGCGATCCTTTATTCTTCATGCCCCAGCTTCGGCTCGGCAAACAGCTGCGCATGATACAGGCTGAAATGCCCCGAGAGCATGAAGCTCACCGCCGCGCACAGGCCAAACAGGGGCAGGTATTCCGCACCGAACAGCTCGATGGACAGCAGCGTGGCCGCCAGGGGGGCGTTGGTCACGCCGCAGAACACACCCACCAGCCCCAGCGCCGCGCCCAGGGCGGGCGCCATGCCCAGCAGGGGTGCCACCGTGCAGCCCAGCGTGGCGCCAATGAAAAAGCTGGGGACGATCTCGCCGCCCTTGAAGCCCGCAGAGAGCGTCACCGCGGTGAACAGCAGCTTCAGCAGGAACGCCCAGGGGTCGGCCTGGCCGCCCAGCGCCGCGAAAATCACCTGCATGCCGCCGCCGTTGTAATCGTGGGTGCCCAGCGTCAGGCTCATCAGCACCACCAGCACGCCGCCCAGGGCAATGCGCAGGTAGTCGTTCTTCACCACATGGCGGAAGGTCTTGCCGGAAATGTGCATCACCGAGCAGAACAGGATGGCCGCCAGCGCGCAGACAATGCCCATGCCGCAGGCCTGCAAAGCGGAAACCGCATCCACCGCCTGCAGGCCGGAGGCCAGGTACCAGGGTTCCTCCGGCACGCCCACCAGCCTGGCCATCAGCGCGGCGGTGACGGCGGAGACCACGCAGGGCAAAAAGGCGCGGTAGTTGATGCGTCCCACCTCGATGATCTCGATGACGAATACCGCGGCGGTCAGCGGCGTGCCGAACAGCGCGGAAAACAGCGCCGCCATGCCGCACAATTCAAAAATGCGCCGGGAATCGGACTTGGGGTGGGTCAGGTCGCCCACATAAGCGCCCAGGCTGCCGCCCAGCTGCAGCGCCGCGCCCTCGCGGCCAGCGGAACCGCCCAGCAGGTGGGTCAGCACGGTGGAAAGGAAAATGGCGGGCGCCATCAGCACCGGCACATGACCCTGGGTGCGCACCGTGGTGATGATCTCATCCGTGCCCAGGGACAGGGGGAGCCCCATCAGCCGGTAAAGCCAGGCGATGAGCAAACCGCCCAGGGGCAGCAAATACAACAGGAAGCCGTGATGCTCCCGCAGGTGGGTCACACCTTCCACCGCCAGGGCGAACACCGCGCCCACCAGCCCGCACAGCGCGCCGATCATGATGCCGGTGGCGACCCAGCGCAGGAAGGTGACGACGTACAGCAGGGATGCATGGAGCTGCTTGCGAAGCATGACGAAAGACCTCGATCATTGGTGGATTTTTCGGGAATAGTGTAGCACTTTTGGATGAGAGGGGTCAAGGGAAAAAGAAAAACCTCTGTCACAAGACGGAGGTTTCTCGATGGCATTGTTATCTATTTGCTTTGGCCATTCGCTTATAGATAAGGTGGCTCAATATCAGCAGGACGCCGCCGACGACGAGCCGTATAGCAAAGTTCATGTTATGGATGAAAGCTATGTCGGAGAAAATCAAAATTAAGCTCAGAATTTTGCAGAGGATATTTGCTGCTACACTGCCGAGGATGATTCCGAAGGATAAGCGCTCCTTTCCTCTCAGAAAGGCGACCAGAATGCCGCCCCAGATAATCAAAAGGCTGGAGGCTACAGTAAGCATAGAGGTCATCCCGGCGGTGGAGGGTAGTTCAAAACCATATACGATGCCACATAGACCTGCTATGATAAGCAGAAAGGAAACTGCATAGCAGAAAAAGCCTCTGACGAGTTTCCTGATGGAGAAATGATTTGCGCCTTTGTTGGAATTTTTTTGTTCGGTTGTTTCATCGAGTTTTTTTGTTGCCAGCAAGGCAAGAGTCCCGATTCCGAGCAAGCCGAGGCTGTTGGAAAGGCTCGGAGGGGAATTCGTTTGGTTTGAGTGGCTCTTAGGATATACGGTGCGGCCGCAGCTGTCACAAACTGCGGAAACACCGTATTTTGTCATGTGTCCGCCGCATTTCCAGCATTTCATGATATCCACCCCAAGCAACGCTTTTCCTTAATTGTAGCACATGATGGAACGATTGTATAGGATTGGGCTGTGAATAAGAAATGAAAAAGACCTTCTCAACAGAGAAGGTCTTGCGTGGAGCATAGCGGATTCGAACCGCTGACCCCAACACTGCCAGTGTTGTGCGCTACCAGCTGCGCTAATGCCCCATAGGAAAGCCTCTGTGTGAAACAGAGGCTTGAGTGGTGCTTACTGGACTCGAACCAGTGACCCCATCGATGTGAACGATGTGCTCTACCAACTGAGCCAAAGCACCATTCTGCGCCGCAGGCTTTCGCCTGACAACGAAGTACATTTTAGCAGAGGTTTGCCCGTTTGTCAAGCATTATTTTCAGAAATTTTCTTGCAATTGCTTTTCCTTTGTTCGGGGGATGGGCGAATGCCGCCGCTTGTGTTATACTGTGCATACCAACCAAAGGAGGAAACGCAATGAAGCTGATCTCGTGGAACGTGAACGGCCTGCGCGCCGTGATGGGCAAGGGCTTTATGGATATCTTCAACCAGCTGGATGCGGATGTGTTCTGCCTGCAGGAAACCAAATTGCAAAAGGGGCAGATCGACATGGACCTGCCGGGCTACCATCAATACTGGAATTATGCCGAAAAGAAGGGCTACTCCGGCACGGCCATCTTTACCAGGCAGGAGCCGCTCTCGGTGCGGTATGGCATCGGGGTGGAGGAGCATGACCACGAAGGCCGGGTCATTACCCTGGAGATGGAGGACTTCTACCTCATCACCGTGTATACCCCCAACGCTCAGCGGGAGCTGACCCGCCTGGACTACCGTATGCAATGGGAGGACGCCTTCCTGGCCTATTTGATGAGCCTGGATAAGCCGGTGATCTTCTGCGGGGATCTTAATGTTGCCCACAAGGAGATCGACCTCAAAAACCCCAAGTCCAACATGAACAACGCGGGCTTCACCCCCCAGGAGCGGGGCAAAATGACCGCCCTGCTGGAAAGCGGCTTTGTGGATACCTTCCGCTACTTCCATCCCGACCAGACCGACGCCTATTCCTGGTGGAGCTATATGTTCCACGCCAGAGAGAAGAACGTGGGCTGGCGCATCGACTACTTCATCGCTTCGGAAGAGCTGGCATCCCGGCTGGAGAGCGCCTGCATCCACCCGGAGATCTTCGGTTCCGACCATTGCCCGGTGGAACTGGTGATCAAGTAAGGAGCTGCTATGAAAGAAGGTACAAAAGCCCGCCTGGGGCTGATCACCGCCATGGTGATCTTCGGCTCCATCGGCATTTTCCGGCGGTATATCTCTCTGCCCTCCGGCATGATCGGCGCGTGCCGCGGCCTGATGGGTGCGCTGTTCCTGTTTGCGGTGAGCCGTCTGCGGAGGCAGAGGCTGGACATGCAAAGCCTGCGGCCGTCGCTGGGGAAGCTGATCTTCTCCGGCATCGCCATGGGCTTCAACTGGATATTGCTGTTCGAGGCCTACCGCTTCACCTCCGTGGCCACGGCCACATTGTGCTATTACATGGCGCCGGTGTTCGTCATTCTGGCGTCGCCCTTCCTGCTGAAGGAAAAGCTCACCCCCGGCAAGCTCCTGTGCGTGCTGGCGGCGGTGGTGGGCGTGGCGCTGGTGGGCGGCGTGGGCGAGGGCGGCAGCCTGACGGGCGTGCTGCTGGGTCTGGGCGCTGCGGTGCTGTATGCTACTGTGGTGCTGATGAACAAGACCCTCCAGGATGTTCCCACCGAGGACAGAACCATGCTCCAGCTGGCAGCAGCAGGGCTGGTACTGGTGCCCTATTCCCTCCTGGCGGAGAATTTCTCCGGCGTGACCATGGATGGCACCAGCATCATCATGCTGCTGGTGGTGGGCGCGATTCACACCGGCTGGGCGTATTGGCTGTACTTCGGCTCCATGAAGGCGCTCCCCGCCCAGACTGTGGCGCTGTACAGCTACATCGATCCTATTGTGGCCATCCTGCTTTCCGCGCTGATCCTGGGCGAAGCGCTGACGCCCCTGGGCATTGTGGGCGCGGTGCTGGTGCTGGGCGCCACGCTGGTGAGCGAGAGGGTGTGAGGGGCTTCCTATCTGTGGAGTGGGCGGGAAAAGCGACTTTCCACCTCATCAGTCCCTTCGGGACAGCTTCCCCTCAAGGGGAAGCCATGGTGCGTGACCATGCAAAAGCCTTCCCCTTGAGGGCGCGACGCGTTAAGAAAATATGCCAGTGGCATATTTTTAGCCAAAGCGGGGAGCAATCTACGATTGCGACCTGGACAAGGTGGCCGTTAGGCCGGATGAGGTGGAACGCTGCAATCATCGCCCAGCTGCTTTCTAACTGGCTCCCCAAATTTCAACGAAGGAGGCAACCCCCATGCCCGTGATCCCCGACCTTGGCTGGACCTTCAACACCCAGGCCGAGCGCTACCAGCGCCTGCGCCCCGGCTATGTGCCGGAACTGTATGAGGAAATCTTCCGCCACGTTCATCTGGACGAAACCAGCACGGCGGTGGAGGTGGGCATCGGCGGCGGGCAGGCCACGGAGCCGGTGCTGAAGACCGGCTGCCGGGTGATCGCCGTGGAATATGGCGACCAGCTGGCGGAACTGTGCCGCCACAGGTTCCGGGATTACCCCAACTTCCAGGCCGTGACCTGCAAGTTTGAGGACTATCCCGCCCAGGAAAATGCCTGCGACCTGGTGTTCTCCGCCTCGGCCTTCCATTGGATCCCGGAGGACATCGGCTACACGAAGGTGTATCAGATGCTCAAACCCGGTGGGGTGTTTGCCCGCTTTGCCAACCATCCCTACAAGGACAAGTCCCGCCCCGGTATGCACGAGGCCTTGCAGGAGGTCTACGCCGTGTACATGCCCGGCAGCCTGGGCGCCAATGAATACACCGAGGCGCAGGCCGCCAGCCGGGCGCAGATCGCGGCGAAATACGGCTTTGTGGACATCAGCCACCACCTGTACCACCGCACCCGGGACTTTACCGCCGCGCAGTATGTGGAGCT
Source organism: Clostridia bacterium (assembly GCA_017463245.1). Taxonomy (GTDB): domain Bacteria; phylum Bacillota; class Clostridia; order Christensenellales; family Aristaeellaceae; genus UBA11524. The sequence continues at coordinate 3,309 of JAFTPN010000006.1, read as the reverse complement.
GCTGGGCACCTACTCCGACCACATCGCCATTGAGGAAAACACCCGCCGGAAATTCTTCGGGGAAATCGAGGCCGCCATCAACCGCATGGGCGGGGTGATCACCATTTTCGATACCATCGATCTGCAGCTGGCAAGAAAACCGGAAAGGGCTTGACGGAAAGGCTAACATGGCGTAAACTTGTAAGCAACAAGCAAGTCTCCGGGCTTGACGAAAGGAAGAAAAAAATTATGAAGATTCTCTCCGTTTACGATGCTGAGTTTGCCCCCTATGGCCGCGTGGTGGAAGGCTACGACCTGACCGGTATGCTGGCCGCCCTGGCCACCACCCCCTGCACCGACAGCGTTGTGTACGTTGCCAAGGACGAAGTGCTCCACCAGGCCGAAGGCGCTGAGGCCATCGGCGAGGCGCTGTTTGGCGGCATGCCCTTCCAGCTGGGCTGGTGCAACGGTCACAATACCAAGCTGAACTGCCTGGAGTTCCACCGCGACAGCGAATTCAACCTGGGCACCGAGGACTTCATTCTGCTGATCGCCAAGCAGGAGGAGATCATCGACGGCGTGCTGGACACCTCCAAGGTGAAGGCCTTCAAGGCTCCCGCCGGTGTGCTGGTGGAGTGCTATGCCACCACCCTGCACTATGCTCCCTGCTCTGCCGCCAAGGATCAGGGCTTCCGCGTCATGGTGGCTCTGCCTGCCGGCACCAACACCGATTACCGTCCCGAGGGCGGTGCCAACGTGATGGACAAGATGCTCTGGGCTCGCAACAAGTGGCTCATCGCTCACCCCGAAGCCAGCGAAGCTGCTCAGGGCGCCGTGGTCGGCCTGAAGGGCGAGAACATCGACATTGCTGCGGATATCTGATCAATTGCAAAAACAAGCGCCTCCACAAGCGTGGAGGCGTTTTTGTGTGGGGGACAACCCCTCCGGGTTTGCCGCAGGCAAACCCACCTCCCCTATAAAGGGGAGGCATTCATAGGCTCCCCTTTGTAGGGGAGCTGGCAGCGCTTGCGCTGACTGAGGGGTTCTTACTCCAGCCCAAAGTGCTTTGCCAGCTTGTGCAGCACTTCCTCGCGGGTGTCCACGTCCGCATTCTCCCGCACGATGGTGAAGAACCCCGCGTTGGCGCACTCGGCATAGTGCTCCGGGCTGTTGATCTGCGCAAGGCAGGCGCGGAAGTTGGCCATGGTGGCCTCCGGGTCGGGGCATTCGTGGATCTTGCGCAGCAGGAACTGCTTCTCCGGGTCGCTGCGGTCGAAGAAGCGCTCCACGCTCATGCTCTGGGGTGAGAGCATCACCGCCACATGGTTGGGCTGGGCGATCTCCCGCAGGATGTCGAAGGGGATGTTGGTATCCACAATGACGGGCCCCTGGTCGCTGAGGCGGATCAGCTCGGCGATCTCGAAGGCTGCGGCCTCCCGCGCGGTGCCGATGATCCAGTTGTCGTATTCCTCCGGGCTGCGGTTCAGGAATTCCTCCCAGCCGGACATGGTGTCGAAATAGCTGATGCCGGGCTGATCCTCCGGCGTGGCTACGTGATCGGACACGCGGCTGTGATAGTTTTCGCCGCACTCGATGAGGCCGTAGCGCTCCGCCAGCATATGCACCATGGTGCTTTTGCCTGCGTAGGCCGTGCCGTTGATGAAGTACACGTTTTTCAGGTAATGGCGGATGATATTGTAAGGAATGTTCATGGCGCTCCTCCTTTGCAGGCTCATCATAGCATGGGGCGCTTTCCACCGTCAACAAGAGTGTTTCATTTTTCAACGATATAGGGTATAATACTCCCATCTCCCATGAAAGGCGGTTGCCTGTGCAGTATTTCATTTCTTTTTTGGAGGGCATCATCACCTTTATCTCCCCCTGCCTTCTGCCCATGATCCCCATTTATGTGTCCTATTTCGCCGGGGGCGGCCAGCGGGACTGGCGGCGCTCGCTGAAATGTGCGCTGGGGTTTGTGCTGGGGTTCACGGTGGTGTTTATGCTGCTGGGCGCTCTGGCGGGTACCCTGGGCAGCTTTCTGACCCGCTATCAGACGGCGGTGAACATCGTGATGGGCGCCATTGTGATCTTCTTTGGCCTGAGCTACCTGGGCGTCATCAAGGTGAACCTGTTCCGGGGCAGCCAGCGGCAGGTGGATACCTCCAACCTGGGCTTTGCGTCCTCCATGGTGTTCGGCATGGTGTTTTCCATCGGCTGGACGCCCTGCGTGGGTGCCTTCCTGGGCAGCGCGCTGGCGCTGGCCTCCCAGCAGGGCAGCGTGCTGGTGGGCGTTATGATGCTCCTGTGCTATTCCCTGGGGCTGGGCATTCCTTTCATCATCAGCGCCCTGCTCATTGATCGGCTGAAGGGGGCGTTCAATGCCATCAAGCGGCATTATGACATGATCAACAAGGTTTGCGGCGTGCTGCTGATCGTCATCGGCCTGGCCATGGCCACGGGCAAGCTGGGCAAGCTGCTGGCGCTGCTGAGCTGAGGAGGTACAACATGAAGAAGAATGCCAAGTGGATCCTGCTGGCGCTGCTGCTGGTGCTGCTGATCGTCGGTGCCAGCGGGCTGTACAACAGCTTGAAGGATAAGGTGGAGCCGAGCAACCTGGTGGCGGAGGCTACCACCGTTCCCTCGGAAGAACCCGCTGCTGATCCGAACGCGACCGCTGCGCCTGCTGCTACGCCCCGGCCTGCCGCCCCGGACTTTACCGTGTACGACGTTGAGGGCAATGCGGTGGCGCTGTCCTCCATGGTGGGCAAGCCTGTGGTGGTGAACTTCTGGGCCAGCTGGTGCGGCCCCTGCAAGAGCGAGATGCCGTATTTCCAGAAGGCCTATGAGCAATATGGCGAAATGGTGCATTTCATGATCGTCAACATGACGGATGGGATGCAGGAAACCAAGGAAAGCGCCAAAGCCTATGTGGATAAACAGGGCTTTACCTTCCCGGTGTATTACGACACGGACATGGATGCGGCCATGACCTACGGTGCCAGCACCATTCCGGCCACCTTTTTTGTGGCGGCGGATGGAAGCCTGGTTGCCCGCGTCCGGGGTGCTATTAGGTTGAGCACGCTGGAAAAGGGCTTGAGCATGATTATGGAATAAAGGGGAACCCCCAAGGCGAGTGTAGCCTTGGGGGTTTTGTGTGGGTGCAGGAGGACGAGCACCAAAGCCTCCCTCCCCGAGGTGAGCGATGCGAGCGTCGCCAGTGGCGACAAAAAGCGAGCTGAGCGAATCAACCGAAACAAGCGAGCTTGCTCGCGCCGATTGAGGTTGCGGATAGGTGGCAGCCGCTTGCGGCTGACGGAAGGAGTGGTTCTG
>JAFTPN010000041.1 GCA_017463245.1 Clostridia bacterium | reverse complement strand
TTCCTCTTTACCGATGAGCTGCCCGAGGGCGACCTGGCCGACGAGATCCGCATCGATACCGGCCACAAGGATTACAGCTCTGCCCTGATCTACGACCTGGACAGCAACCTGTATTTCCGCTACATGGGCACCGGCAGCAAGCTGACTGCCTACGAGGACAAGGACACCAAGGAGCACATCGGCTTCTCCAACGTGATCATCCAGTTTGCCGAGGTGGACTGGCTGAGAACCGACGCCCCGATCACCTACCATGTGGGAACCAAGTACTACAACAACAAGGGCAAGGAAGCCGTGGGCGGCAATGCTGATTTCTTCATGGGCGGCGTCCATGTGGAAGGCTACTGGCAGCGCGAGACCATGGAGGATCGCACCGTGTTCTACACCGCCGATGGCAAGGAGCTGGAGCTGCAGCGCGGCAAAACGCTGATCGTTGTGGTGGACAGCGAGCTGTGGAAGGTTTCCTATGAGGCGTACTAACTAAGCAAAAAGCAGTCCGACATCGGGCTGCTTTTTCTTATTTATACACTTCGCTGCGATGGCCGATGGTGAGCATGAGGATGACGAGCTTGCCTTCCTGGATCTCTGCCAGGAGCCGGTAATCGCCTACACGGTAGCGCCATTCACCGCTGTGATTGGCGGTGAGCGCCTTGCCATGGGCACGGGGATCGGTGCAGTTCTCCAGGTTTTTGCGGATCCAGCCCAGGATGAGGGCGGCGGTGGGTTTGTCCAGCTTCTTCAGGTCTTTCAGGGCGCGCTTGGCGAATTCTACGTGGTATGTCATTTGAGGCCAAGCTCCTTCTCTACCTCGTCAAGGGTGAAGGTCTCGGCGTCGGCACGGTATTCGGCCAGGGCAGCCTGATAGGCGTTCAGGTCGTATTCATTTTCGATGTGCTCCAGCACGCATTTGCGCACGAGGTCGGACATGGTGACGCCGTTCATTTGAGCGTACTTTTTCATGAGGGCGGCTTCATCGCTGCTCAGGCGGAGAGAAATGGTCATGTGGTCACCTCCAGAAGATGCATCCTTGTGTAATACATTGTAATACACAAAGGGCGATCTGTCAAGACTATGATATGCGGCAGAGCGAAGCAGGATGCAAGCTGTGCAGCGCATATGAAAAAAGTGGCTCTGAGCCACTTTTTTTTCATGCCAACGCTTTATTCATCTTCCCATCCGCGCACAGCCTCTTCTGCCATGTGCAGCAGGCGGCTGAGGGCGGCGCGCTCGCTGCTGGAAAGGCCTTCCGGCATGTGGTGGGCGCTTTGCGTCAGGCTGTTGCTGAGCAGATATTCCGGGGTGGTGCCCAGCGTGTTGCACAGGGCCACCAGCGTCTCCAGGCTGGCCACGCGGGTGCCGCGCTCGATATGCCCCAGGAAGGAGGCGGAAATGCCCACCTTCTCGGCCAGCTCCTCCTGGGTGATCCCCATCTGGCGGCGCAAAGCTCTGACACGCAAGCCCATATCCTGATAATCCATCGGGGTGCCTCCTTCTGCTTTGTTTTTCCTGTTACCGTCATTTTATCCGAAAAGCTGCGGGAAGGGAATTGCTCGAAAGAACAAAAACTTCATTTAGAATGATTAATCTCTTCAGAATGAAGGGAAATTGCCCGAAGCCCAGACTAAAAGTGCCCGCAGCCTGCCATGGTGATGAAAAGGAAAATTTGTTAGGAGGGCTGTACAATTGGGAAAGGCCGTGTTATAATGTCAGTCGTAACCCAGCCAGGTATGACCGGTTTCTTTCCTCCTTTGGTTGTCACCAGACCAATGTCGGGACCCATGGAAGCAACGGAATGGCAATTTGGGATGGGTAAACAATTTTAGGGAGGTATACCTACCATGTATCAGGACAAGACTCTGACCTGCCGTGACTGCGGCAACGAATTCGTTTTCTCTGCTTCCGAGCAGGCCTTCTTCGCTGAGAAGGGCTTCCAGAACGAGCCCAGCCGCTGCCCCGCTTGCCGCGCTGCTCGTCGTGCCCAGAACGGCGGCAACACTGCTCCCCGTCAGATGTACGAAGTGATCTGCGACGGCTGCGGCTGCACCACCCAGGTGCCCTTCCAGCCCCGTGGTGATCGTCCCGTGTACTGCCGCGAGTGCTTCGAGGCTCAGCGTCAGAACCGCTTCTAATCCAAGCGGCGACTGCACAGGTCACGAGCAGACTATAATAGTCTAACCAGAAAACCGTCGAGTTCATCGGCGGTTTTCTTTTTTATGCACTCCAATTGTATTTCCGTTGTATTATGCTTGCATTTTTCGCTAAGATGGTGCATACTATGTGCAGTGGTTCGGATTTCACCCGGCGGGCGAAAAACGTCCCACTAAACAAAGCGAACAATCACCTGAATGATAAAAGGAGGACACTTACCATGGATCGCGTATATAATTTCTCTCCCGGCCCCTCTATGCTGGCTCAGTCTGTGCTGGAAAAGGCGCAGCAGGAACTGGTGATCTACGGCAACACCGGCATGTCTGTGATGGAGATGAGCCACCGCAGCAAGATGTACACCGATATTTATGACAAGACCGTGGCTGACCTGCGCGACCTGATGAACATCCCCGACACCCACGAGGTGCTGTTCCTGCAGGGCGGCGCTACCCAGCAGTTCTCCGCCATCCCCCTGAACCTGATGGTCAATGGCAAGGCTGACTACATCGATTCCGGCAACTTTGCCCACCTGGCCGCTGAAGAAGCCAAGCGCTATGGCGAGGTGAACATCGTGGCCTCCAGCCGCGACGATGTGTACACCTATATTCCCGATTGGAAGAAGGGCACCTTCACCCCCGATGCGGACTATGTGCACATCACCAGCAACAACACCATCTACGGCACCCGCTATGTGGAGCTGCCCGAGGTGAACGCCCCCCTGGTTACCGACGCTTCCTCCATGATCCTCTCTGAGGTGATGGACGTGTCGAAGTTCGGCGTGATCTATGCCGGCGCCCAGAAGAACATCGGCCCCTCCGGCCTGTGCGTGGTCATCGTCCGCAAGGATCTGCTGGGCAAGGCCAAGGACATCTGCCCCAAGCTGCTGAACTGGGAAGTGCAGGCCAAGGCTGGCAGCATGTACAACACCCCCAACACCTATGGCATCTATCTGGCGGGCCTGACCTTCCAGTGGGTGAAGGAAATGGGCGGCGTGGCCGAGATGGAGAAGATCAACATCGAAAAGGCCGCCCTGCTCTACGACTTCCTGGATAACAGCAAGCTCTTCAAGGCTACCGCTCAGAAGGAGTTCCGTTCTCGCATGAACGTGACCTTCATCACCGGCGATGCCGACAAGGACGCCGCCTTCGTCAAGGCCGCCGCCGCCGAAGGCCTGGTCAACCTGAAGGGTCACCGCTCCGTGGGCGGCATGCGCGCCAGCATCTACAACGCCATGCCCCGCGAAGGCGTCCTGAAGCTCGTCGACTTCATGAAGAAGTTCGAGCAGGAGAACGCTTAAGGGGATTTCATCCCCTTAGGGATCCCCTGACCAGAGAGGGCGCTGCCCTCTCTGGACTCTCCCGCGAAGGGCCGTTCGGCCCTTTCGAAACCCATCTTTTTTGCACTCTGTTGGAGTGTGTGAGGAGTGTCACTTATGTTTAAGATTCAGACGCTGAATGCGATTTCCGATATCATATATAATGAGCTGTCGGCGGATGTGTACGCCATTGCCAAGGAAGAGCCCACCCCCGATGGCATTTTGGTGCGCTCTGCCGCCATGCACGATATGGAGCTGGGCGAGAACCTGCTGGCCATTGCCCGTGCCGGTGCCGGTGTGAACAATATCCCGATTGACAAGTGCTCCAAGCAGGGCATCGTGGTGTTCAACACCCCCGGTGCCAATGCCAATGCCGTGGCTGAATTGGTGATGGCTGGCCTGCTCATCGGCAGCCGCAATGTGGCTCCCGCCATTGCCTGGGCTGCTGGCCTGAAGGGTCAGGGCGCGGATGTGCCGAAGCTGGTGGAAAAGGGCAAGGGTCAGTTCGTTGGCCCCGAGCTGCGCGGCAAGACCCTGGGCGTCATCGGCCTGGGTGCCATTGGTGCCCTGGTGGCCAACAAGGCCGCCCGTGGCCTGGGCATGAAGGTCGTGGGCTACGACCCCTTCATTTCCGTTGAGAACGCCTGGACGCTGTCCAGCGGCGTTGGCCGTGCTGCCAGCGAGGATGAAGTGCTGGCTCAGGCCGACTATGTGACCTATCACATCCCGCTGAACGATAAGACCCGTGGCTCCATCGACGCCGCCAAGCTGGCCAAGATGAAGAAGGGCGCCTACCTGCTGAACTTCTCCCGCGCCGAACTGGTGAATGCCGACGACATGAAGGCTGCCCTGGCCGAGGGTCAGATCTCCGGCTATGTGGTGGACTTCCCCACGGACGAGATGATTGGCGTGGACAAGGTCACCTGCATTCCTCATCTGGGTGCTTCCACCCCCGAGAGCGAAGAGAACTGCGCCCAGATGGCCGCTGCCGAGCTGCGCGACTACCTGGAGGTGGGCTGCATCCACAACAGCGTGAACCTGCCCGAAGTGCAGCTCACCGCCCCCGATGCCGCCCGCGTGCTGGTGATTCACGAGAACATCCCCAACACCGTGGCGCCCATTTCCGCCTGCATCAGTAAGGAAGGCATCAACATCGACACCATGATCAACAAGTCCAAGAAGGACATGGCCGTGACGGTGTTCGACCTGCCCGACCTGCCCAGCGAGGAAACGCTGGCTGCCATCAAGGCGCTGCCGGCCGTGATCCGCATTCGTACCTTTGTGCGGTAATTTCGTCCCCCAAGTGGCGAAGCCACTTGGGGGAGTTTTGCACTCCGTCACTGTGTCCGGCGCAAGCGCCGTCCACGGCCGTTCCTCCGCGTAAGGAATTTTTTTCGCAAAGCGAAAAAAGACCCGCCCCGTCGGCAAAGCCGCCGGATACGATTACAGTCAGAGGCGCTGCGGCGCCTCCGA
>JAFTPN010000040.1 GCA_017463245.1 Clostridia bacterium | reverse complement strand
TAGCAAAGCATCACATCGTTGTAGAACATCAGCACATCGGCCATTTCCTCCACCAGATCCTTGCGCAGGTCGGGGTCGGAGCAGGCGGCGGTGTCGCCATGCTTTTTCACGATGTCGATCACTTCGCCCACCTCGGCGATCATCCACAGAAGCTTGTTCTTGCCAGTCTCGGGGGCGATGGGCTCCCACTTGCCCTTGTATTTCTCCTGCAGCGCGTTTTGCATCCGCTGCATCTCTTCCATGGTGAAGGCCATGTTACACCTCCACGTGCTGGAAGGCTTGCTCCATGTCTTCCAGGATGTCATCGATATGCTCAATGCCGATGGACAGGCGGATGGTGCTGGGCTTGATGCCGCAGGCGGCCAGCTCCGTTTCGTTCAGCTGGGCATGGGTGGTGGTGGCGGGGTGGATCACCAGGGACTTGGCGTCCGCCACATTGGCCAGGTGAGAGAAAACCTTCAGGTGGTCGATGAACTGCTGGGCTCCCTTCACGCCGCCCTTGATCTCAAAGGTGAAGATGGACGCGCCGCCGTTGGGGAAATATTTGGTGAACAGCGCGTTATCGGGGTGGTCGGGCAGGGAGGGGTGGTTCACGTGCTCCACCTTGGGATGCTTGCTGAGGTAGTCCACCACCCGCTGGGCGTTGTACATATGGCGCTCGATGCGCAGGGAGAGGGTCTCCGTGCCCAGGAGCAGCAGCCAGGCTGCAAAGGGGCTGATGCACGCGCCGGTGTCGCGGAGGATCACCGAGCGGACGTAGGCGGTGAGGGCGGCCTTGCCGAAGGTATCGGCAAAGCACACGCCGTGATAGCTGTCGTTGGGCTTGCTGAGGTTGGGGAAGCGGTCGGTGGCCTTCCAGTCGTAGGTGCCGCCGTCCACGATCACGCCGCCCAGGGTGGCGCCATGGCCGCCGATGAACTTGGTGGCAGAGTGGATGATCACATCCGCGCCATGCTCCACAGGCCGCAGCAGGTAGGGTGTGCCGAAGGTGTTGTCGATCACCAGGGGCAGGCCGTGCTTGTGGGCAATGGTAGCAATGGCGTCGATGTCCGGCACGTCCGCATTGGGGTTGCCCAAGGTCTCCAGATAGACGCACTTGGTGTTGGGCTGGATGGCAGCTTCCACCGCGGCCAGGTCGCGGGTGTCCACAAAGGTGGTGGTCACGCCGCTTTGGGGCATAGTGTGGGCAAGGAAATTGTGGGTGCCGCCGTAGATGGTGGTCTGCGCCACCACGTGGTCGCCCATCTGGCACAGAGCCTGGATCACATAAGCAATGGCCGCAGCGCCGCTGGCCACAGCCAGGGCAGCCACGCCGCCCTCCAGGGCTGCGATGCGCTCCTCAAACACGGCCTGGGTGGGGTTATCCATGCGGGAATAGATATTGCCGGGCTCCGTCATGTCAAAGCGGGCGGTGGCGCTGGCAGCGGAGGGAAAAACATAGGAGGTGGTGGCGTAGATCGGCACAGCACGGGCGCCGGTGGAGGGATCGGGCTGCTCCTGTCCGGCGTGGAGCTGCAGGGTTTCGAACTTGTAGGGCATGGGAACGCCTTCTTTCATCGTCATTAGCATCATGATACCATCGCCCCGGCAGGGGTGTCAACGTTAGGGACAGAGGAAAAACAACCGGGTAACTGTACAATTTGGTCAACCTCTTGTATAATAGATGTAATTTGTGCTGGGAGGTGGCGGAGGTGCTGGATATCGATGAAGCCTTGCGCTACCTGGGCGCATCCGGTGCGGATGAGGCGCTGCGCCAGCGCATGGCAAGCGTGGCGAGGGATGCGGAAAGCCGCTTTGCGCCCAGGTTCACCTATCGCGTGTCAGGGGTGGAGCACCGCAGCGAGGGCGAGTGGCTCAGCGACGTGCAGCTGCTTCTGCCCGGCCGTTCTGCCCGAAAGATGCTGGCGGAGTGCAGCCACGCGGCGGTGCTGGTATGCACGCTGGGCTTGTCCTTCGATCAACACCTGCGAGCCATGCAGGCCAGGGATATGTCCCAGGCGGTGCTGCTGGACACCTGCGGCAGCGTGCTGGTGGAGGCTGGCTGCGATGCTGCGGAGAAGGAGATCGCCGCCCGGTTCCCGGGGGTGTACCTGACTGACCGCTTCAGCCCGGGGTATGGCGATCTGCCGCTGGACTTGCAGGCTGCCATTTGCCAACTGACTGACAGTCAGCGGCGCTTGGGCGTATATGTAACGCCCAGTATGCTGATGAACCCGCAGAAGAGTGTGACGGCCATCATCGGCATTGCGGACAGGCCGCAAAGGGCGAGGATCCGCGGCTGCGCCTACTGCGCCATGAAAGACACCTGTGCATTACGAAAAGGAGGCCATTCCTGTGACGATTGACCGCCAGAAGCTGATATTCCTTGATGGTGCCATGGGTACCATGCTGCAAAAGAAGGGTATGCAGCCCGGCGAGAACCCGGAGCTGCTGAACCTGACCCGCCCGGAGTGGATACGGGACATCCATGCTGCTTATGTGGAGGCGGGCAGCAACATTGTTTATGCCAACACCTTCGGCGCCAACCGCCGCAAGCTGGAAGCCACCGGCCACACCGTGGAGGAAGTGGTGGGCGCTGCCGTGCGCAACGCCAAGGCAGCCGTGGGCGGCCACGCCCTGGTGGCCGTGGACATGGGGCCTCTTGGCGAACTGCTGGAGCCCATGGGCACCCTGACCTTTGAGGAAGCCTACGACCTCTTTGCCGAGGTGGTGAAGGCCGGTGCGGCGGCTGGTGCCGACCTGGCCGTCATCGAGACCATGACTGATCTTTACGAGACCAAGGCCGCCCTGCTGGCGGTGAAGGAGCAGACCGACCTGCCCGCCTTCGTCACCATGACCTTTGATGAGAATGGCCGCACCTTTACCGGCTGCACCGTGGCCTCCATGGCGCGGACGCTGGAGGGTCTGGGGGCGGATGCCATTGGCCTGAACTGCTCCCTTGGCCCCCAGCAGCTGCTGCCCATTCTGCAGGAGCTGTGCAGCCAGACCTGGCTGCCCGTCATTGCCAAGCCCAACGCGGGTCTGCCCGACCCTGTGGACGGCCACTACGACCTGACGCCTGCGGAATTTGCCGCAGCCATGAAGGACGCTGTGGCGGCGGGAGTGAGCATCGTGGGCGGCTGCTGCGGCACGAACCCGGAGTACATCCGCGCCCTGCACGAGGCGGTGAAGGACATGCAGCCCGGCCAGCGCACCTATGCGGAGCAGAGCTTTGTCTGCACGCCTACCAACGCGCTGACGCTGGACGGCCTGCACGTGATCGGCGAGCGCATCAACCCCACGGGCAAGAAGCGCTTCCAGCAGGCTCTGCGGGAGGACGACCTGGACTACATTGTGGATGTGGCCATCCAGCAGGTGGACGCGGGCGCGGCCATTCTGGATGTGAATGTGGGCTATCCCGGCGTGGACGAAGTGGCCATGCTGCCCCGTGTGGTGAAGAAGCTGCAAGCGGCGGTTGATCTGCCCCTGCAGCTGGACTCTACCAATCCTGCTGCCCTGGAGGCCGGTTTGCGTGTTTACAACGGCAAGGCGGCGGTGAACTCCGTCAACGGCGAGGAGAAGTCCATGGCGGCCATCCTGCCCATTGTGAAGAAATATGGTGCCTCCGTGGTCGGCCTGACCCTGGACGAGGCTGGCCTGCCCAAGACGGCGGAGCAGCGCATCGCCATTGCCCAGCGCATCCTTGACCGGGCGGTGAGCATGGGCATTCCCGCCAGCGACGTGTGGATCGACTGCCTGACGCTGACGGTGTCCGCCCAGCAGGATCAGGCGGTGGAGACCCTGAAGGCGGTGCAGTACGTCACCGATGTGATGAAGCTCAAGACCGTGCTGGGCGTGAGCAACATCTCCTTCGGCCTGCCCAACCGTATGCTCATGACCCAGACCTTCCTGATCCAGGCCATCCGGTGCGGCCTGAGCCTGCCCATCGTGAACCCCAACCAGAAGGAGATCATGGACGCTATTGCCGCCTGCCGGGTGCTTTCCGGCCAGGATGGCGAGTGCCGGGCTTATGTGGATCGCTTTGCCGGGGAAGTGGCCTCCAAGCCCGCTGCGGCTGCCAGCAGCCTGACGCTGGACGAGGCCATCATCCGCGGCCTGCGCAGCGATGCGGCCAAGCTGGCCAAGGATGCTTTGGTCAACGAAACCGAATTGCAGCTGGTGGAGGGTCACCTGATCCCTGCGCTGGACAAGGTGGGCGTCGACTACGAGCAGGGCAAGGCCTTCCTGCCCCAGCTGCTGGGCGCGGCACAGGCGGCGCAGAGCGTGTTTGAGGTGATCAAGACCTCGCTGGCCGAGAAGGGCGGCGAAACGGTGAAGAAGCACCGCGTGGTGATCGCCACTGTGCAGGGGGATATCCACGACATTGGCAAGAACATCGTGAAGACCGTGATGGAGAATTACGGCTATGAGATGATCGACCTGGGGCGGGACGTGCCGCCGGAGGTCATTGTGAAAACCGTGCAGGAGCAGGGCATACGCCTGGTGGGCCTCTCTGCGCTGATGACCACCACCCTCCCGGCCATGGAGGAAACTGTTCGCCAGCTGAAAGCCATCGACAATCCGCCTTACATCATGGTGGGCGGCGCGGTGGTCACCGAGGAATACGCCCAGCGCATGGGCGCCGATGCCTATGCCAAGGACGCCCGTGCTGCTGTGGAAGCTGCCCGACGCCTGTTAGGAGGTAACTGATATGCCTATTATGATCTCCAACGATCTTCCCGCCGCAGCCACCCTGCAAAGCGAGAACATCTTCGTGATGACGGAAAAGCGAGCCACCACCCAGGATATCCGCCCGCTGCGGATTCTGCTTTTGAACCTGATGCCCACCAAGGTCGCCACCGAGACCCAGCTGGCAAGGCTCCTGGGCAACACCCCATTGCAGGTGGAGCTGGTGCTTTTGAAGGTAGAAAGCCATGTGTCCAAGAACACCAACGAGGAACACATGATCAACTTCTACCAGACCTTCGACAGCGTGAAGGATCAGACCTTCGACGGCATGGTGATCACCGGTGCGCCGGTGGAGCGTATGCCCTTTGAAGAGGTGGACTACTGGCAGGAGCTGTGCGAGATCTTCGAGTGGTCGAAGACCCACGTGTTCTCCACCTTCCACATCTGCTGGGGTGCGCAGGCTGGCCTGTATTATCACTACGGCATTGAAAAGAAGCCCCTGCCCAAGAAGCTCTCCGGCGTGTATCGTCACCGGGTGACCCACAAGGGTTCCATCCTCTTCCGGGGCTTTGACGATACCTTCATGGTGCCTCACTCCCGTTACACCACCGTGGACAGGGAGGACATCCTGGCCATTCCCGGCCTGAAAATCCTGGCCGAGAGCGAGGAAGCGGGCGTGTACGCCGTGTCCAACAAGGGCGGCAGCCAGGTGTTCATCACCGGCCACAGCGAATATGACGCGGACACCCTGCTGGGCGAGTACCTGCGGGACAAGAACGCGGGCATTGACCCGGAAATCCCGGTGAACTACTTCCCGAATGACGACGACACCGCCGCGCCGGTATGCACCTGGCGCTCCAGCGCGAACCTCTTGTATTGCAACTGGCTGAACTACTTTGTGTATCAGGATACGCCCTATGATCTCAAGCAGATCGGGCTGGCGAGGAAAGACTAATGGAAAGCACCTTCTCGCAAGAGAAGGTGCTTTTACTGTGCCATCAGGCCTTGAAAAGAATATTGTCCATGATGGTGATCGTTCCGTCCTGTCGCTGGAAGCTGTGGGTGCCGAAGGGCTGAAAGCCCAGCTTTTCCTGCAAGCGGCGGGAGGGGAGGTTAAAATCGTAATAGCCGCAATGAACGTAATCCATGCCCTGCCGGAACAGATGGTCGATGGCGGCGGACAGCGCCTCGAAGGCCAGTCCCTGCCGCTGATGGCCGGGCGAAATGGCATAGGCCAGTGTAACGCCCTGCTTGCCATCAAGCCGGGTCATTGCCTCGGCGGGCAGCTCCGGCGGCACGGCCATCAGGTGACCGATCATGCAGCCGGTCTTCCGCAGCACCAGGGCGGAGGTCTTGCCGCCGCGGAGAAAAGCTTGGAATATCTTTGCGGCGGTGTCGTGATCCATGCCCACGGGCAGGCCGTACATACGGCTTAGCGTTGCATCCATCACATAGGCGGAGAAGGCTGTGAGGTCTGCTTCCTCCAAGGGGCGCAGGAGCAGGCGGGGTGTTTCGATGCGCATGGTATGCCTCCTTACTTGCCCACGCAGAACTGGCTGAACACCTTGTCCAGCAGCTTTTCCTCCACCTGGTCTCCGGTGATCTCGCTCAGGGCCAGCTGGGCGGCTTGCAGGTCAACGGCGGCAAAGTCGATGGCCAGCGCCAGGGATTGCGCGGCCTGGCGCAGGTGTGCGGCGGCGCGGCGGGCGGCCTCCAGGTGGCGGGGCTGGGTGAGGGTCAGGTGGTCGGCCACGGCTGCCTGCTGGCGCAGGTAGTCCTTCAGGGCGGCCAGCGTGGCGGGTTCGTGGGCGGAAACGCTGATGATGGGCGCACCGGGCAGCAGCGCGGCGGCTTCTTCGGCGGTGAGGGCGGCGGGCAGGTCGGACTTGTTCAGCACCAGGGCGCAGTTCAGACCTTGCAGCTTGCCCAGCAGGTCACGGTCTTCCTGGGTGAGGGGCATGCCTGCGTCCAGCACCATCAGCACAGCGTCGGCCTGGCGGATGGCCGCCTCGGCACGGGCAACGCCCAGCTGCTCCACGGGGTCGTCGGTGGCGTGGAGACCGGCGGTATCGATGAGGTGGATCACGCTGCCGCCCAGCAGCATGTCCCCGGTGATCATGTCCCGGGTGGTGCCGGGAATGGCGGTGACGATGGCGCGATCTTCGCCCAGCAGGGCGTTGAGCAGGCTGCTCTTGCCCACGTTGGGACGGCCGCACAAGGCCACGGTGAGGCCGCTGGTGATGATGCGGGCGGCCTTCTCGTTGCAGGCGTTTTCGATGGCATCGGCCAATTTCTCGATGCGGGGCAGCAGGTCAGAGGCGGCCTCTTCTTCGGAAATCTCCTCCGGGTAGTCGATGCAGGCGGCGGCTCCGGCCTGGATGGCGTAGAGTTCGTCAGCAGCTTGCCGGATGAAGCTGCTGGCGCCGCCTTGCAGCTGGTGCATGGCAGCCTGATGGGCGCGGTCACCCTGGGCTGCAATGAGGGACATCACGGCCTCGGCCTGGCTGAGATCGATGCGGCCATTGAGAAAGGCGCGGCGGGTGAACTCGCCGGGCTGGGCAAGGCGTGCGCCGTTTTGCAGGCACAGCTCCAGCACCCGCTGGCAGGTGTAGCCGCCGCCGTGGAGCTGCAATTCGGCCACGTCCTCCCGGGTGTAGCTGCGGGGTGCGCGCATGATCACGGCCATGCACTCGTCGATGGTCTCGCTGCCGTCAACAATGTGGCCGTAGGTGAGCATGTGGCTGGTGAGGGGCGCTGCCTTGGCCGGGCGGAACACCCGCAGCAGCACCTGCTCGGCCTCAGCGCCGGAAATGCGCACGATGCTCACACCGCCCTGTCCCGGCGCGGTGGCGATGGCGGCGATGGTATCGTTGGTCACAGCAGTTCCTCCTCAAGCTTCTTCCAGTAGTCGGCGGTGGACAGGGGTTCCTGCCAAGGCCAGGCTGCATCGGCTTTGCACCAGGCCTCGTAGTCGCCCAGGTCGCCAAAGGTGCGGATGAAGCGTATCATTTTCAGCACAGCCTGATATTCACCCCGGAGCATGGTGTGCAGCACGATGCGGGTCATTTCCGGGGCAGCGGCGGCACAGCCTGTGGTGATGAAGGCACGCTTCAGGGCGGCGGTGTCATAGGGGACAAGGTGGCGGGTCAGGGTGATGCGGCCATCCGCTTCGTCCATCACCACAAAGGGTGCGGCGCCGCCCCGGCCATCCTCCAGCATACCCAGGGAACCGGGGTTGCAGGCGGTGCGGCCGCCATGCTCCACCAGCCAGGGGTGATGATTGTGCCCGGAGAACAGGTGGGTGATATCTGCGGGGAGACTGTCCAGCAGGGCGGGAACCTCATCGGGCTGGACGAGGTGGAAAGGATCCCCTGGCGTGCCGTGGGTGAACAGCTTGCCGCCCTCGGCATAGTCCAGCGGATGATCCAGGGGGATGCCCTGCAGCTGGCTCATGGTCCAGCGCTGGAGCACCCAGTTGTACCCGGCATACTCCGGGTCATCCACCCGCAGGAGGCGATCCTCATGGTTGCCACGGAGCATCAGGGCGTGCAACTCGGTGAGCCGCTGCATGACCTCCCGGGGCTGGGGGCCAAAGTTGACCTGATCGCCCAGGGAAATGATGCGGTGGCATTCCTGTGCCTGGGGCGTGGCCAGCACGGCCTGAAGGGCGGGAAAGTTGCCGTGGATGTCGGCGATGATTAGCGTGCGCATGGTTCCTCCTGTGAATGGAAAGAGCCTGACTGAATCAGGCTCGGTGAGGTTTTTTCTCTAAGTATTCAGCACGAATCATGCTGTCCTTGTAGTCGGTGGTGATCATGTATTCATACCAGTTGGCCTTCTGCCCGTTGGAGCGCTGCTCCGTGCGGGTGTGGAAGGTGTAGCGGGTGCTGTCCCGCAGGAGGGGAAGATCCACCGCCACGGCCTGCGCCAGGGCGTAGAGGTATTCCTCCTTCATGGGGTCAAAGCCGTGCTTCTCAAAGGTATACAGCAGGGTGCGCCCAGCGGGCTTGTACAGACGAATGCATACGGAATCGGTTTTCAGGGCGATGCTCTCCACACAGCGGCGGTTGCAGCGCAAAAGCAGCGGGTACAGGTGGCCGTACAGGTCGGAGGCACGGACGCGCTCCACCAGGTATTGCTGCTGGCGGTAGCGGCGGATGATGAGAAACAGGATCAGCCCGCACACGGCCACAAGGAGCAGGATCAGCACCAGCACAGGCGTACTCATGGCTGCACCTCGCTGGCTTCCTCGGCCTCCTGGTGGGCGATGAGGCGGTTCACGGCGTTGAGGTAGGCCAGGCAGCTGGCCTCCAGCACGTCGGTGGAAACGCCGCGGCCAAGCATGGATTCCTCGCCATGGCGAACACGGACGGTGACCTCGCCCAGGGCGTCCTGGCCTTCGGTCACGGCCTTGATGTTGTAGCTCTCCAGGGAGCAGGGCATATCGGTAATGGCGTCCACGGCGTTGAAGCAGGCCTCCACGGGGCCAACGCCCCAGGCGGCGCGGGTCTTGGTCTCGCCGTCCTTTTCCACGGTCACGGTGGCGGTGGAAGTCATTTTGTTGCCGGTGAAGATCTGGAAGGCAAACAGCCGGAAGGAGCTTTGCGGGGTCAGCCGCTGTTCGCGGAGGATGGCCAGCACGTCCGCATCGGTGATCTCCTTTTTGCGGTCGGCCAGCTCCTTGAAGCGGGCAAAGGCGGCTTGCAGGGCTTCACCCTCCAGGGCGTAGCCCAGCTGGTTTGCGCGGTCAGCCAGGGCGTGGCTGCCGGAGAGCTTGCCCAGGGAGAGGCTCTGCTGGGGAATACCCAGATCCTCCGGCTTCATGACCTCGTAGGTCTCACGATTGGCCAGGATGCCATGCTGGTGGATGCCGCTCTGGTGCTGGAAGGCGTTGCCGCCCACGATGGGCTTGTTGGGTGCAGGCTCGATGCCGGACAAATTGGCGATCATTCGGGAGACCCGGTACAGCCCGCGGGTGTTGATGTTCGTGTCGCAGCCGTAGTAGCTGCGGCGGGTGCGCAGACCCATCACGATCTCCTCCATGGGGGCGTTGCCAGCTCGTTCGCCCAGGCCGTTGATGGTGCATTCCACCTGCCGCGCACCGCAGCGCACGCCCTCCAGGGAGGTGGCCACGCCCAGCCCCAGGTCGTTGTGGCAATGGACGGAGAGGGTCACGGCATCTGCGCCGGGAACCTTTTCCAGCACGTCGCGGAACATCTGGCCGTACTCGCTCACGGCGGCATAGCCCACGGTGTCGGGCAGGTTGATGGTGGTAGCGCCGGCCTTGATGGCGGCTTCCACCATGCGGTAGAGGAACTCCCGGTCGGTGCGGGTAGCGTCCTCGCAGGAGAACTCCACATCGTCGCAGAAATTGCGCGCCTGGGTGACGGAGCGGATGGCGGCCTGGTAGACCTCATCCGGCGTCATGCGCAGCTTGGCGGACATATGGATGGGGCTGGTGGCGATGAACACATGGATGCGCTTTTGCGCGGCAGCCTCCAGGGCTTCGCTGGCGGCCTCGATATCCGCAGCCACGCACCGTGCCAGGGAGCAGACGGTGGCCTGCTTCACCACCTGGCTGATGGCGCGGATGGCCTTGAAATCGCCCCGGGAGGAGGCGGCAAAACCTGCCTCGATGATATCCACGCCCATGGTCTCCAATGCGCGGGCGATCTCGACCTTTTCGGCGCGATGAAAGGACACGCCGGGGGTCTGTTCGCCGTCGCGCAGGGTGGTATCGAAAATTTTGACCCGATCCGCTGCCATGCCGCAGCCTCCTTTGGTATGAAAAAGCCCCGGACGGTGTGTCGCGGGGCTTATCGCATCGTTTTGCAGGGGTTATGCGAGGATAGCCCACAATGCCATTATCATAGCAGTATGAGCCGGAATTGTCAAGCTTACAGACCTTCTGTAGTAGGAAATAGGAGACACAATAATACGGGCATCCGAAGGTTTCCAAAGGGCGATCGGAAAGCCCTTTGGCCGCGTCCGCAGACGCGGAATCTTACAGCACGTCGCGGGTCATGGTCACCCGACCCAGGGACACCGGCAGGTTGCCATTGCGGCAGCGGATGTCATCGAACATGGGCTTGGTTTGGCCGTTGGTGCGCAGGGTGACGTGGTAGGTCAGCTCGTACAGGCTGCCCATGTTGGTGGTGCGCACGCGCTCCAGCTGCCAGGAGCGGGCGTACTTGTCCAGCAGATCGTCCAGCAGGCCGTCGTAGTCCAGGCTTTCGGGGATGGAGACCTTCAGCTCCCGCACCTCATGCCGGGGCGTACCGAAGGGGGTGAGGCTCATCAGCAGCATCACAGCGCCCATGATCAGCAGGAAGGCAAAGCCCAGATACACAAAGCCGCTGCCCACAAACAGGCCAAGGCTCATGGCCAGGAACAGGGAGCCGATCTCCCGCGCCGAGCCGGTGGCAGAGCGGAAGCGCACCAGGCTGAAGGCACCCATGATGGCAAGGCCGGTGCCCACATTGCCGTTGACCAGCACGATGATCACCTGGGTGATGGCGGGGAGCATCACCAGCGTCATGACGAAAGACTTGGTGTAGGTGCTGCGGAACATATATACCATGCTAACCAAGAGACCCATTACCAGGGCGCATACCAGGCCGAGCAGCACGTTTTCTGCGTTGGTCATGCGCAGGCTGGTCATCAGAAAATCAAAAAACTTATCCATGGTCGTGTTTCCTTTCTTATGCGGTGATGATGGGCGGCGTTTGCGGCACCAGCAGCGGGTGGCCGGTGTGGAGATGCTCCATGTAGGCGATGCCGTATTTGGAAAAGCTGCGGCTTTGGGCGCCGCACTCGGTCATGATCTCCAGCAGCCACAGGGGCAGGGCGAAGGGTGCCTTGACCTCCATGAGATACAGGCCTTCCTCCACCAGGCGCTGTCCGGTGGGCGGCAGGGTCATGTCCCAGCCATCGCTGCGGAAGCGGATGTTCTCGTCGAAGGTGATGCGCAGGTTCTCCGTGTCGGAATAGAAGGCCTCGCGCTCGTAGCCCAGCCAGCAGGCGGGGGACAGGGGATAACGCTGGAGGAAGAAGTTGATCTCCCGGCCGATCTGCCCATGATCCTCGTGGAATACGCCCTCCTGCAGGCTGGCCACGGCCTCCGGCAGAGGTGCGGCAATGCGCCGCTTGTACACAATGCCCTTGAACTTCTTCTTGATCTCCACATAGGCGGTATCGTCGGGCAGCACCTGGCTGCCGTAGACCCGAAGCCGAAGTTTTTCCTTGTACACGGGCTTTTCCAGGGAGTGGCGGATGAGCTGGTAATCCGGCGTATCGTAATACAGGCTGGCGATGGTGTGCAGGCCGAACTCATCCGGGTGCATATCATGCGCCATAATGCCTTCGCGCATATGGCGGTATTGCTCGGCGGTGAGCAGGTATTTCTTCTCTTTGCGACAGAATACATCCTGAAAATGCACGACCTCACCGCCTTTCGCTGACCTTTCGCACGATTATACCATAAACAGGAAAGTATTGTCTACCACCTGGGGTGTACAATGGAAGAAAAGAAAGGGACAAAAAAAGAACCAGCGGGTGGGCTGGTTCGGGAAGTTGCATTAGCGGAACGTGGAAATGCCGTGGCTGTTCACCATGCCGTCGAGCTTCACACCGGCCTTGCACAGGGGACATTCGGTGGAGGGGCAGCTCTGGTAGTCGTCCAGGTGATCCTTCTTGGTGAAGATGCTCACCACCGGGAAGCCGGCGCATTCGTCCACGCAGGAGAAGATGGAGCAGATGCCCACGGGCTTGCCGCTGTAATAGCGGATGGCCTCAATGGCGGCCTGGGCGGTGTAGCCCGTGGTGACGGAGGCGGCCAGCACCAGCACATGCTTGCCCACGATCATGGGGGCGGTGTTGTCGCGGAAGATCAGCTGGCTGCCGGAGGTGTGCTCGGGGGTGACCACATAAATGGTGCGGTGGGCGTTCATGTTGGAGAAGCCTGCCCGGGTCAGCTCGCTGGCCATGCAGGCGCCGATAACTTCAGTACCGTCCAGGCAGAGGATGGTATCGATGACCTGGGAGGCGCGGAAGCCTGCGCACAGGGCAGCAGCGGCCTCGCGAGCCTCGGAGAGGCGGTGCTTGGTCATGGTCAGGTCGATGTAATAGTTGATATGGCTGTGGCTGGTGGCAAAATGCCCCTTGGCGAGGCGCAGGCGCACATTGCTGGAGGTGTTGGGAAGGTCGAAAAGCTGAATGGCCACGGGTCATCGCTCCTGTTCTGTGAAATTTTGAAACACAAACTGTTTAGCTATATTATACAGTTGAATGCATCGTTTGGCAAGAGGGAAGGGGAGAATGATGGGCTGAAAAACGCTGATTTGCATTTTTGTGTTTGCAATTATGCATAATCTGCGTTTAGCGGTGCGTTTTTTGTACATATTGTGTATTTTTTGGATTTGTGGCCTTCGCTTGTCTTGCGGAAAGGGTTCACATCATATAAAATGGATACAACTTCTTTTTTGAAAGGTGGACTTAATATGAAAAAGTTCGTTGCGATCCTGCTGACCGCCATGCTGCTGCTGGGCTGCGTGTCCTCCGCCTCTGCGGCCACGTTCCTCACCATTGCCACCGGCGGCACCACCGGCACTTACTATCCCCTGGGCGGCGACATTGCCAACCTGTTCAACACCATGATCCCCGACGTTCGCGCCAATGCCGAGGCTACCGGCGGTTCTGCTGCCAACCTGCGCAAGATCAACGCTGGCGAGGCTGACCTGGGCACCGTGCAGAACGACGTGAGCTGGTTTGCCTACACCGGCACCGACTCCTTCGAGGGCGAGCAGATCCAGTCCTTCTCCGTGATCTCCTCCCTGTATGCCGAGTATGTGCAGATCGTGACCCGCGCCGACAGCGACATCAACTCCGTTGCTGATTTCGCTGGCAAGCGCATTTCCATCGGCGCTGCGGGCAGCGGTGTGTACACCAATGCCGTTCACGTGCTGGAGGCCGCTGGCCTGACCCTGGACGACATCGACGCCCAGTACCTCTCCTTTGCCGAGAGTGCTGACGGCCTGAAGAACAAGCAGATCGACGCTGCCTTCATTACTGCCGGCATCCCCAACGCCGCCATCACCGAGCTGGGCAGCAGCGTGGAAGTGAAGCTGATCTCCCTGACGGATGAAGAAGTGCAGAAGCTGATCTCCGCTCATCCCACCTATGCCAACCTGAAGATGCCCGCCGCCACCTACGAGCTGGCCGAGGATGTGAACTGCGTGGCCATCACCGCTCTGCTGGTGTGCGCCAACAGCCTGGACGAGGAGCTGGTCTACAACATGACCAAGGCGCTCTTCGAGCAGGAAGGCATCCTGACCCATGCCAAGGCTGCTGAGATTGGCCTGGATTCCTACAACGTGGGCGTGGGTGAGCTGCCCTTCCACCCCGGCGCTCAGCGCTACTATCAGGAAGTGGGCGTGCTGGCTGCTGAATAAGCAAAGCTGGTCACCATGAAGCAAAGGCGGTGCCTGCACCGCCTTGCTTTTTTGAAAAGCAATCTGGTTCCAGGAGGTAATTGATTTGGAAAAAGACGTTAAGCTGACGCACGAAGAAGAGCGCGATGCCTTTGAAACTTCCCACAACGAAGTGCAGGCCATTATGGAAAAGTATGACCGCGAAAGCGTGACCCGTCACCTGACCGGCGCGCGCAAGTGGGTCGTGTTCGGGCTGTGCATCCTGTTCTCCTGCATGCAGCTGTATGCCGCCTTTACCGGCCGCATCCCCGCCACGCAGCTGCGCCCGTTGCATCTGGGCTTTGTGATGATGCTGGTGTTCCTGATCTTCCCCGTGACGAAAAAGGCGCGGCGCGATGTGCTGCCGGTTTATGATGTGATCCTCTCCGCTGTGTCCATGGGCGTATGCTTATATTGTGCCCTGCAGCACGTGGAGCTGGCCAACCGCGTGGGTCGTATGCTGCCCGTGGATATCTGGGTGGGCGGCGTGCTGATCGTTTTGCTGTTTGAGTGCTGCCGCCGCGTGGTGGGCTTGCCCATCATGTTCGTGGCGGGCGCTTTCCTGCTGTATACCTACTATGGCCCCTATATGCCCGGCCTGCTGGCGCACCGCGGCAAGAGCGTGAAGGCCATCATCGAGCAGCTGGTGTATACCACCGAGGGCATCATGGGTACGCCCCTGGGCGCATCCTCCACCTTCATCTACCTGTTCGTTCTCTTCGGCGCTTTCCTGGAGAGGACGGAGGTGGGCACCTTCTTCATCGATTTTGCCAATGCTATTGCAGGCCACAAGCGCGGCGGCCCCGCCAAGGTGGCCGTGCTGGCCAGCGCCCTGGAGGGCACCGTGTCCGGCAGCTCTGTGGCCAACACGGTGGGTTCCGGCTCCTTCACCATTCCTATGATGAAAAAGCTGGGCTACCGCAAGGAGTTCGCTGCGGCTGTTGAGGCTACTGCCTCCACCGGCGGCCAGATCATGCCGCCCGTGATGGGCGCTGCCGCCTTCCTGATGGCCGAATCCGTGGGCGTGAGCTACACCGAGGTGGTGAAGGCCGCGCTGATCCCTGCCATCCTGTACTTTGTGGGCATTTACATCATCATCGAGTTTGAGGCTCGCAAATACGGCCTGGTGGGCATGAACAAGGAGGATATGCCCAAGTTCCTGCCCCTGGTGAAAAAGAGCGGCTACCTGATCCTGCCGCTCTTGGTGATCCTGGTGTTCCTGTCCATGGGCTACACGCCCATCTTCGCCGCCCTGGTGGGGATTGCCAGCTGCGTGCTGTGCGACATCATCCGCCACCTGATCATCGGCATCACCGGCGCGGTGGAAGCCCGCAAGGCTCGCAAGGAAGCGGCTTCTGCCGGCAAGATCCTGCTGAACACGGCGACCTCCACGGGCATCGACATCGTGGCCTCCCTGGACAAGGGCGCCCGCAATGTGCTGTCTGTGGCGGTGGCCTGCGGCATGGCCGGTATCATCGTGGGTATGATCACCCTGACCGGCATCGGCCAGACACTGGGCAACAGCCTCACCGCCCTGGCTGGCGGCAACCAGTACCTGACGCTGATCTTCACCATGCTGGCCTCCATCATCCTGGGCATGGGCGTTCCTACCACGGCCAACTACCTCATCACTTCCACCATCATGGCTGGCACGGTGATGAAGGTGGTGGGCTGCGACATGCTGGCTGCCCACATGTTCGTGTTCTACTTCGGCATCATTGCTGATATCACCCCGCCCGTTGCTCTGGCCGCCATGGCTGGCAGCGCCATTGCCAAGAGCGATCCCTTCAAGACGGGCCTTAACGCCGTGAAGCTGGCCATTGCCGCCTTCCTGGTGCCGTACCTGTTTGTGTTCAACAACAAGATGCTCTTCATCGGCGCCCAGTGGTACGACATCGTGCAGATCGGCATCACCTCCATCTTTGGCATGATGGGCATTGCCGCCGCGCTGGAGGGCTACTTCTCCCGCCATGCGCACCTGCTGCAGCGCCTGCTGTTCCTTGCTGGCGGCCTGCTGCTGATCGAGCCCAGCCTGCTGACGGACATCATCGGCATTGTGGTGATCCTGATCCCCATCCTGTGGCAGGACATCGAGAACAAGCGCCTGGGCGGCAAGCTGGAACCCTCCTGCGACCGCTACAAGGGCATGAGCTTTGGCAAGAAGCTGATCACCGTGCTGACCGAATCCTTTGTGATGATCGGCAAGCTGTTCAGCAAGAAGGAGACTTCGGCTCAGGCTTGATTCGTCAAAATTTCAAAGAGGCTGCTTTCTGCGTGAAGGGGAAGGCAGCCTTTTTTCTATGCAGTTGATCACATGCATGGATTCAGGAGGTAAAGCAGAGCGGGACAGCGAATTGATGTGGTAGACGGAATCAATGTTTACGGCGGAGCAGTTGCAGGTGCAATGCTCCGGCAAGGAGGATAAAGTGCAGCAGGGTTTTAAGCTGAAATCGGTGTGCCACGAGCAGGGCGAGAAGTGGGCTCCATGGCCGGGGCGATGGCGGGGTTCTTTGCCGGTGTATATGGTGAAGACCGGCCGGAGATCGTGATCGTTGAGCCCAACAAGGCGGATTGCTTCTACCGCACTGCTGAGGCGAATGATGGTACCTTGCATTGCGTCAGCGGCGACATGGATACGATCATGGCGGGGCTTGCCTGCGGCGAACCCTGCGAGCTTGCCTGGGACATCCTGAAGCAATGCGCGGATCACTTTGTTTCCTGCCCGGATTATGTGGCGGCGAAGGGCATGCGCATCCTGGGTAATCCTGCCGGGCAGGACGGGCGGATGATCTCAGGCGAGAGCGGCGCTTCGGCCTTTGGCTGTGCGGCGGAGATCATGACGAACCCGCAGCTTGCATGGATGAAGGAACAACTGGGACTGAACGAGCAGTCCCGGGTGCTGTTCTTCAGCACCGAGGGTGATACGGACAAGGCGAATTACCGTGCCATCGTGTGGGATGGGAAGTATCCGGCACGATGAGACGCAGGCGAAATGCTTCCGGGGATCTTGGCTGGAGGCATTTTGCTTGCCTGCGATTGCGTGGACAAACAGGATTACATTTTTGTTACAATTGTCGGAAATGGTTTGACTTTTGCCTGATAACCATGTATAGTATTTACAGTTAATCTCGTTCAACCAATTTCATAAAGGAGGCAATTCCCTATGAAGAAGCTTGTTTCCCTGTTGCTGGCTCTGATGCTGGTGCTCACCAGCACCTTTGCGATGGCCGAGTCTGTGGCCGACCTGGTCAAGGCAGGCGAAGCCCTGACCCATGACGAACTGGTGGCCAAGGCTCTGGCTGAAGAAGGCACCTTCGTTGTTTATGGCAACACCAGCCGCATCGTTACCGCTGGCGAGGATTTCGCCGCGCTGTATGGCATCACCGTGGAAGGCAGCAACCTGAAGGATGCTGAGATCTACGAGAAGCTGGCCAACGAGAGCAAGGGCAATGGCGCTGACATGGTCATGATCCAGGATGGCGCTTCCCTGCGTGACGTGGCCATCGCCCAGGGCTACCTGGTGAACTATGTGCCCGCCTCTGTGAAGGCCAATGTGGCTGAAGGCGATCAGGATCCCCTGGTCCACCAGTACATCAACAAGGTATTCATCTGGAACAACAAGGGCGAGAATGTGCCCAACATCACCAATGTGTGGCAGCTGACCGAAGAGCAGTTCAAGGGCAACATCGTTTTCAAGACCCCCGATGCTGAGCAGGTCAACATGAACTTCCTGGTGATGCTCACCAGCGAAGAATGGTCCGGCAAGCTGGCCGAGGCCTACAAGAACCTCTACGGCAAGGAGATCGAGCTGGGCGAGTATGAGAATGCTGGCTACAAGTGGATCGCAGAATTCCTGGCCAACTGCGTGTTCGGCAATTCCGATACCACCCTGGCCGAAGAGCTGAGCCAGGAGACCGCTGCCGGCAAGGCTGGCCTGTTCGTGCTCTCCAAGCTGCGCTCCTCCTCTGTGTACACCGAGAACCTGACCGTGGGTCAGTATGAGGCTGCCAAGAACGGCACCATCATCGAGCCCTTCTCCGGCTTCATGTATCCCATGTATGCCATGGTCACCGCCAATTCTTCCCGTCCCTACACCGCCATGCTGTTCATCGAGTACCTGATGGGCGCTGACGGCTTCAAGCCCTGGGGCAAGAGCATTGGCGCTTACTCCTCCAACACCGAGCTGCTGCCCCTGGAAGGCGACCTGGGTCTGGATGCCTGGAAGGCCTCTCTGGTGATGGAAGATCCCGAGTACATCCTGGAAAACTACGAGGACGTGTACTCCTTTGTGACGCTGCACATCCAGTAAGCGCATTACGCTTTCCCCAAAGTGGCCTGCGGGTCCTACACAGTTAAGGGGCTGTAGAGCTTCGGCTTTACAGCCCTTTTCTTAAACAAAAGCTGAAAAGCAGGTGAATTGATGCTGAATCCCTTTACGGCCAAGCAGCGGGCAAGGCTGCGGGCATTCTTCAGCAAACCGGCCAATATCATCCTGGTGAGCTTCTGCCTGGTGCTTTGCGTGCTGACGCTTTATCCGCTGATCCTGCTGCTGGTGGAGACCATCACTGTGCATGCGGGCAAGGAAGCGCGCGCCACCAAACTGGGGGCAGGGGAGCTGACGCTCTACAGCCTGGGGAAGATCTTTGCCGAATCGAAGAATTCCTACAGCCAGCTGACCTTCTATGAGCCGCTGTTCAATACCCTGGCGGTGGCCATCACAGCCTCGCTGATCGCCATCCTCTTTGGCGGCGGCGTGGCCTGGTTGATCACCCGCACCAATCTGAAATTCAAAAAGTTCATTTCCACGGTGTTTGTTTTCCCGTACATCATGCCTGCGTGGACGCTGGCTACCTTCTGGCAGACTTTCTTTAAGAATGTCAACGTGGGTACCGGTACCTCCAATGGCATTATGGCGGCTGTTTTCGGCGTGTTCATGCCGGAATGGTTCGTGTATGGATATTTCCCCATATCGCTGGTGCTGGGGCTGCACTACGCACCCTTTGCCTACATCCTCATCGGCGGCATCCTGCGCAACATGGACGCCAACCTGGAGGAAGCAGCCACCATCCTGAAAACGCCCCGCTGGCGCGTGATGCTGCGCATTACCCTGCCCATTGTGAAGCCTGCGCTGCTGTCCACGCTGCTGCTGGTGTTCGCCAGCTCCATGAGCGCCTATTCGGTGCCTGTATTCCTGGGCAGCCCGGTGCGCTACTATGTGCTGTCCACCAAAATGATGTCGCTGATCAACAACTATCCTGGCCAGGGCTATATCATTGCCGCGGTGATGATCATCTTTGGTGTAAGCATCCTGGCGGTGAACCAGCGCATCACAGGCAGCCGCAAGAGCTACACGACCGTAACGGGCAAGAGCAGCCAGATTTCGCTGGTGAACCTGCGCAAGCTCAATGTGCCGATCGCCATTATCCTTACCGTGGTGATGGTCATGGTGGCCGTGGTGCCGCTGATCACCTTTGCCCTGGAGTCGGTGATCATCAAGGCAGGGGATTACTCGCTTTCCAACATGACGCTGGACTTCTGGATCGGCCGCGACCTGGATTACCTTGACCAGGGCGACAGCACGGGCATATTGCTCAGCGCCAAGGTACTCAAGGCATTGGGCTTCAGCTTGCTGCTGGCGATTACCTGCTCGGTGGTGGCGGGCACAAGCGGCGTGCTGGTGGGCTATGGCATCGTCAAGCGCCGGGGCAGCAAGCTGGCCACGGCGGTGAGCAACCTTTCCTTCTTCCCGTATTTGATGCCCTCGCTGGCCTTTGGCGCCATTTACCTGGCCATGAGCAGCCGCATTCCGTTCCTGCAGGGCTTTGCGGTGCTGGCATTGATCGGCTCGGTGAAGTATCTGCCCTTCGCCTCCCGCTCCGGCGTAAACGCCATGCTTCAGCTCTCCGGTGAGATTGAAGAGGCAGCCGTCATCGTGGGTGTGCCGTGGTACAAGCGGATGCTGCGGATCCTTTTCCCCATCCAGAAGAGCAGCTTCCTTTCCGGCTATCTGCTGCCCATGGTTTCCTGCATGCGTGAGCTTTCGCTGTTTGTGCTGCTGGTGCCCACCAGCAACACGCTGCTGACCACCATGCTCATGCAGTATAGCGAGAAAGGCTGGGCGCAGTTTGGCAACGCGATCAACCTGCTGATCATCGTGGTGGTGCTGATTGTGAATTTCACGGTGAACAAGCTCACCGGCGCGTCCATCGACAAAGGCGTAGGAGGTTAAGCCATGCCTGAGATTATCCTGAAAAACGTCACCAAGCGATTTGACAAGTTTGTGGCGGTTGATAACCTGAACCTGACCATTCCCACCCGTTCCTTTATTACCCTGCTGGGGCCCTCCGGCTGCGGCAAAACCACCACCCTGCGTATGATTGCCGGCCTGGAAACGCCCACCGAGGGTGAGATCATCATCGACGGCGTAACGGTGTTCTCCAGCGAGAAGGGCATAAACGTGCCCCCGAACAAGCGTGATGTGGGCTTCCTGTTCCAGAACTATGCTCTATGGCCCCATATGACGGTTTACCAGAACATTGCCTTTGGCCTGGAAAACCTGAAGTGGGACAAGCAGCGCATCCGCAAGCGTGTGGATGAACTGCTGGCCATGCTGAAGATCGAGGAGTTCGAGAAGCGCTATCCCAGCGAGCTTTCCGGCGGCCAGCAGCAGCGCGTGGCCATTGCCCGCACCCTGGCACCCAATCCCAAGGTGCTGTTCATGGATGAGCCCCTGTCCAACCTGGATGCCAAGCTGCGCACGGAAATGCGCACAGAGCTGAAGCGCCTGCACATTGATACGGACTCCACCTTTGTGTATGTGACCCACGACCAGCTGGAAGCCATGACGCTTTCCACCAAGGTCTGCCTGATGGAGAAGGGCGTTCTGCAGCAGTATGCAGCTCCCCTGGAGATGTACCTGCGGCCTGTGAACCTCTTTGTGGCAGACTTTATGGGCAGCCCCACCATGAACTTCCTGAAGGCCAGGGCTGTGAAAACCGGCGAAAACACCTGCCAGGTGGACTTCTGCGGTCTGACGAGAACTTTCACCGCCAATAAGCCTTTGGGCGATGTGCCCCAAAACGTCACCCTGGGCGTGCGGCCGGAGTTCATTACCATCCAGCCCGGCAGCGACGTGAAGGCCAGCGTGTATTCCACCCTGCCTTCCGGCATGGAAACTACGGTGAAGCTGCGCCTGGGCGGAGAGATCATCACCAGCGTGATCTTTGGCAGCGTGGACTTCCCGGTGGATTCGGAGGTTTGCCTGGCCTTCAATGGCAGCGATATGCTGCTCTACGATACCGAGAGCGGCAAGCTGCTGGC
>JAFTPN010000039.1 GCA_017463245.1 Clostridia bacterium | reverse complement strand
AGCTGATGCAATCCGCAGTAATCTTGTATGCCATGGTGGATTCACCTCCTTGCAGAGTAACACATCATACACGGTGTGTTGATATAGCTATCATACCACGCTCTTGCATGAATTGCAAGATGAAATTTTGCAAATCCGGCGTAAAATCTCACCAGATTGGTTAGGCAAGACTTACTCCTTCTCTTCCTGGGCAGCCTTCAGGGCAGCTTCCACCGCCTGCTTCCAGGGGCTTACGGCAGGCTTGGCAGGCGCCTGCAGCGCTGCGGGAGCTTCTGCAGGCTTGTCCTGCTTGGGCTGATTGCCCCGCTCCCTGCGCTGCTTGCGGTCGTGGTTCTCCCCCTCCGGCTTTTCCTTGCGGTTGGGATTCTCCCTCTGCACGGGCTTGCCAAGCTGCTTGTCACGGGGACGCTCGCGCTTGGGCTGCTCATGATGCTGTTCTTCCGCAGGCTTGGCAGACTGCTCGACCACCTCAGCGGTGGCGGCTTCCACCTGGACAGGCTCTTCCTCCGCTGCGGGAGCGGCTTCCTTCTTGGCAGGCTGCTGGGCAGGAGCGCCCACGCGCTGCACCTCCTCCAGCGGGAAATCCTTCAGCTCGCTGCTGTCGCCCTTCTGGATGCGCACGCGCACGGTTTCCTTAATGATGTTCAGATCCCACACCACGCCGTTGCCGTCGGGGGTGATGACCTCCTTGCCCACTTTGGGCATACGCTTGCGGGTCTGCTCGTAGTTGTCCTGCTCATATTTCAGGCAGCACATGAGACGGCCGCACACGCCGCTGATCTTGGTGGGATTCAGCGAAAGGTTCTGTTCCTTGGCCATCTTAATGGACACGGGCTGGAAATCACCCAGGAAGGCGCCGCAGCACACAGGCCGGCCGCAGGGACCCAGGCCGCCCAGCATCTTCGCCTCGTCGCGCACGCCGATCTGCCGCAGCTCGATGCGGGTCTTGAACACAGCGGCCAGATCCTTCACCAGGCTGCGGAAGTCCACGCGGCCATTGGCGGTGAAATAGAACAGGATCTTGCTGTTGTCGAAGGTGTACTCCACGCTCACCAGCTTCATGTCCAGCTTATGCTCGCTGATCTTCTTCTGGCAGATGGCGTAGGCCTCTTTTTCGTTCTGCTTGTTTTCCTGGGCATGCTGCACGTCCTGGGCGGTGGCGATGCGCACCACCTGCTTCAGGGGCGTGGTCAGCTGCTCGTCGTTGATCTCCCGCACAGGGGTGACCACCTCGCCGAACTCGATGCCCCGGGCGGTCTCCACGATCA
This sequence comes from Clostridia bacterium, assembly GCA_017463245.1. Classification (GTDB taxonomy): domain Bacteria; phylum Bacillota; class Clostridia; order Christensenellales; family Aristaeellaceae; genus UBA11524. The sequence goes on along the minus strand of JAFTPN010000039.1, from coordinate 23,347 downwards.
CGAAATCACCGGGTGTGGGCCAGAAGGCACCGGGATCGAAAAAATAAAGCTTTCCGGCGTTCTGAAAACGAACGCCAATTACATTGACCATCGGTTTCTTTCCTCCATCAGGCGAAGCAGCAGCTTTTCCACCACCGCCTGCCATGTTACCTGATTTCCACGGAGCTGCCGCGCATCGCGCACAGCCTCCATCAGCTGCACAAAGGCAGCCGTATCGCCGTCAGCAGCCATCCTCTGCCAGGGGGCAGGATAGCCGCTCACGGCGCTTCTGTCTCTTTGTCCCAGGCGCACCAGCAGCATCGTGCGGATGATGTCCTCCACATCGCCCAGCAGCTCGTCGCTCTGGTCGCGCTTGTCCTTCCATTGCCCGGACACCCGCAATATCTCGCTGCGGCTTTCCAGGCCAAAGAAATCCCGCATGACCTCTTCCCTGCGCTGCCAGTAGCCCTCGTCCGCCGCCACGCTCAGCGCCCGGCCGATGGAGCCGCCGCTGACGTGCAGCGCCTCCTGAGCGCGCAGGTCGTTCACCCCATGGCTGCGCAGCACGTCCAGCACCACATTGTCCGGCCAGGGATGCAGCTTCAGCGCCCGGCAGCGGCTCACAATGGTGGGCAGCAGCAGTTCCGGTGCATCGGTGATTAGCAGAAACACCGTGCCTTCCACCGGCTCCTCCAGGGTTTTCAGCAGGCAGTTCTGGGCAGCGGGAGTCATCTTTTCCGCCTGTTCGATGCGGATGATGCGCCGCCCGCCTGCATAGGTATGCTCGCCCGCCTTGCGGATCACCTCGCGGATGGTTTCCACCTGGATGGACTTCTCCGGGCGCACCACCAGCACATCGGGGTGGGTGCCTTCCCGCACCTGCACACAGCCGGCGCAAACACCGCAGGGCTTGCTTTCACCTTGGCACAGCAAATACTGGCCCATGGCCTGGGCCAGTGTACGTTTTCCAACGCCCGCCATGCCGCTGATGAGATACGCATGGACGGTCGTCCCCTCCCGGAGGGTCTTCATCAGCCCATCATAAACGGCGCCCTGCGGCGCGAAAGCCGCCACGCCGGGCGCAGAATGGGCAAATTGCATTTCAGCCTCTGCCAAGGGATGCTCTCCTTACTGGCTTTACAGCTTCACAAACTGTTCCACGTTCAGCACGAACACCGTCGCGCCACCCACCATGACCTCGATGGGATAGGGCGAATACACGCCGTTCACGCCGGACATGGAGGTAGGAGCCGTTGCGATCTGCTTGCGGGACTTGCAGACCTTTTCGATCACGGCCATGGCCGCATCGAACTTATCGTCGTCCACACCCACCAGCAGGGTGGTATTACCTGCGCGCAGGAAGCCGCCGGTAGTGGCCAGCTTGGTCACGCCGAAGCCCTCGTTCATCAGTTTGCTTACCAGACGGGACGCGTCTTCATCCTGGACGATGGCGACAATCAGCTTCATGTCAGTTCCTCCTTACTATATCGAAAAGGCTATACCTTTCCTGCTTAACAGTATATCGCATTATAGGCAAAAATGCAAGAGTGCCGCCGACACATCTGCATCGGCGGCGGAAATGTTATTTGGTCAGTTGTACTATAAAGAAGGGCATATCCTCGGCAGTATCGTCCGGGTCAATCGTGAAGTCGTGATCCAGCCTGAAGGTGATGGCCGTCAGCGGTTCATCGCTGATGCGGCTTGCCGAGCCCGTGACCTTGCAGGTCACCTTATCCTCTGCAAGGGACCAGCCTCCGCTCTTAAACCGAAGCTCTGTACCATTCTGATCATACAGCGCCCAAGATTGCTCAAGTTCGTGCTCATTGGGCTGGGGTGCGTCATAGCAGGCCTCAAGCTCATAGTCTACCTGCATCATACCAACGGTGATGGATTTCACCTTGATGATATATCCCTCCAGCTGATAGGTCTCGTCCGGCACAATGCTCGTTCTTTCCGGCACAGGCGTCGTGAATTCAAATACAATCGTGTCTAGTTTCTCAAAGGCGCCCGTTTCAACGATCCTGTCGGTCTTGATACTATCCTGCCCGCTAACGTTCAGGGCAGTCAGATAATCCGTCAGGCTGTATCCTGCAAGAACGCTGATCTCCCCCTGGGCATGCAGATCGCGAAGAGACTGCTCCCATTGCTCATAGGTTTCCTTCTCGTCATCCCAAAGGCATTGCTCTACCAGCTTGCCGACAGGCTTCAGCACATGCAACGTATACCTCCATGTTACTTCCCCGCCTGTGGGAACATCCTGCACTTCCGCCGAGAAACCAAAGCGGCTCGGCAGCATGTAGTCCACCGCTGTCGTCATATAGGGATAAAGCATTCCCCAGTAAGCATCCATGCCTTCGGCCTTGTAGTCATTCAGCTCCAATCTCTTCTCGCCGCTGAACGCTTCGATCTGCGGCAGGAAGTAGAGGCTCTCTGCGCCTTCTTCCGCCTCCATACTCATGGTAAGGCCCATCTCTCTGCCGTCAAACACAGCATCGCCCAACGTCACAGTCACTCCATTGACCGTAATGGCTTTTTCCAGCGGCACAATGGCGTTCTCAAAGGCCTCGCTGGTCTTTCCCAGCGCCACATACTCTCGCACGCTGTAGTAATTCGCAATCGCGTAAGCCGTCCCGCACAGCAGCGCCAGCACCAGCGCCGCCGCCAGAATCATCTTATAGGGTCTGCGCATTGTTCTTTCCTCCCGGTACGTGCTGACGGCCTGCAGCACGGCGTCGCGGCACATATCGGGTGTCTCCGGGATCGCAGAGCGCAGGTCGATATCCTTCCTCTTATCCATGCTCACACCTCCAGCTCCTTTTTCAGTCGTTGTTTGGCTCTTTGGATTCGTCCGGTGATCGTCGCCTTGGATATGCGCAGCGCCTGTGCTATCTCATCGTAGGTCATGCCCTCCAGCGAGTGCATCACCAGCGGCAGCCGCAGCTTTTCCGGCAGAGCTTGCAGCGCCAGGGAAAGCGTCATGTCCCTGGGCTGCACGGCAGGTTCTGCCACTTCCTCCAGATAGACAACGCGCTTACGCTTGCGCTGGATGCTGTGGCACTCGTTGATTAATATCCTGGTCAGCCATGTGGCGAAGTAGGCTTCCTCCCGCAGGGTGTAGCGCTTCTCCCAGGCGCGCAGCGCAGCCTCCTGCATGGCGTCGCGGCAATCATCGTCATTGCGCAGCAGCGTCCATGCAATGCGGTACATCCGATCCGTCTGCTCCACGACCCGCTCTGCAAATGCTTGCTTATCCATTCGATCACCTCTTGTAACGTTACACCCTTTAGACGCGCCAGCCCCTGTCCATTTAATGCGCACATAAAAAACTTTTTTGATTATACCACATTCCGGCCAACATGGCGAAAATTCGCTTTACTTTTCCGCTTCCTTCATTTATCATAAACGGGTAAAGGAGTGACTTCATTGAACTTTGCACATATGACCTTTTTCGCCACCGCTGCCTTCGGCCTGGAGGGCATCGTGGCTGCCGAACTCAAGCGTCTGGGCATGAAGGACGTGCAGGCTGAGATCGGCGGCGCGCGGTTCACCGGCACCATGGCCGATGCTTTCCTGTGCAACCTGCGCCTGCGCTGTGCCGACCGGGTGCTGATCATCCTGGCCGAAAAGGACTGCCGCAGCTTTGAGGAGCTGTTCCAGCTGGTGAAAACCATCCCCTGGGAAGAGCTGATGCCCCTTGACGCCAAGATCAACGTGTCCGGCAAATGCGCCCGCAGCCAGCTGATGAGCGTCCGCGACTGCCAGTCCATCACCAAGAAGGCCATCATCGAGCGCCTGCGCCAGCGCACCCGCCGGGAGACCTTCCCGGAGTCCGGCACGCCCTACCCCATCGAGGTGGCGCTGCACGCTGATATTGCCCGCATCACCCTGGACACCTCCGGCGATGCGCTGAACCGCCGCGGCTACCGCACCTGGAACGGCGAGGCGCCCCTGCGTGAGACCCTGGCCGCCGCCCTGGTGGAGCTGTCCCCCTGGCGCCCCGGCATGCGCCTGCACGACCCCTGCTGCGGCACCGGCACTTTGCTGATCGAATCCGCTTTCCGCCAGAGCCACCGTGCTCCCGGCATGAAGCGCATCTTCGCCTGCGAGCATTTCAGCTTCTTCTCCCGCGAGGAGGCCGCCGCCATTCGCCAGCAGGTGTGGAACGACTTCAAGCCCGACAGGCTGGGCGGCATCAGCGGCTCCGACATCGACCCGGACGCCCTTGACCTGGCTGGCCGTCATGTGCGTCAGGCCGGGCTGGAAGGCAAGATCCAGCTGACGCATCAGGATCTGCGCACCCTGCAGCTGCCTGACGAAGAAGGTGTTTTCCTGTGCAACCCGCCCTATGGCGAGCGTCTCTCCGACCGCAAAAGCTGCGAAAAGCTCTACCGGGAAATGCGCCTTTTGAAGGATCGTCACCCCGGCTGGTGCCTGTGCACAATTTCCTCAGACCCGGCCTTTGAGCGTGCCTATGGCAAGCGCGCCGATAAGAAGCGCCGCCTCTACAACGGGCGGCTGGAATGCGAATTCCTGATCTATAAGTAAAGCAATGCCCCGGAAAGCAAGCCGCTCTCCGGGGCGTTTTTCATGTGTCCATGCGTTTCATGTCCACAAGCGATTTGTTGCGGTAGCTCAGGTCATCCCGCTGGGTGAAGCCCATGCGCTCCCAGAAGGCATTCCCCACCTCATTGCGGGCGAAGGCCACCAGCGCAACCTTGCTGATCTGCTCATCCCGCAGCGCCGCCATGGCCGCCTCCACCAGCGCCGTGCCAATGCCGTGACCCCGGCGTTCCGGCTTCACCGCCGTGTGGTAGATGTACCCGCGCCTGCCGTCGTGCCCAGCCATGATGCAGCCCACGATCTCCCCATCCTCCACCGCCACAAAGCTGGTGGTGGGATTGCGCCGCAGATACCGCTCAATGCCCTCGCGGGAGTCGTCCACGTCGTTCAGTCCCATACCCTTACAGGATGTCCACAGGGCGTACAAGCCGTCGTAATCCTGCGGCGTCATCACACGAAGTTCCATATTCACACCTCCGGCAGTATCATTTCATCGTTCATCTTCACAAAGCCGTAGCTTTCATACAGCGGACGCCCGGCTTCCGTCGCCTCCAGGGTGATGAAGCGCACGCCCCTGCGCTGGCATTCCTCCACCAGCATGTCCAGCGTTTTTCTGGCAATGCCCCGGCGGCGGTATTCCGGCGCAGTGTACATATTCATGATGTACGCCTTGCGCCCATCCGGATTGCAGCAGGTGGGCATCACCCGGTAAAAGCTCACCCCGCCGGTACCGATCACCCTATCGCCATCGTATACCAGCAGCGCCGCATATTCATCGCCCGCCTGCTGATAGTACAGCCTCGACTGTTCCTTCACCGCTGTCATGTCGGCTGCATCGTCCAGCTGGTTCGCCGCCCTCAGCACCTGGATGCGCGTGCTCACCAGCTCTTCCAGGTCAGCCGCGCCAGCCCATTTCCATTGTAAAGCCATGCACTTACTCCTTATTTTGCAGGAAACCACATTTTCTCCCGCAGCTGCACACCGCTGTCGATCTGTATCTTGGTGAGGATGCGCCGCTTGTCTGCATCCTCCGCCACCATGGGACAAAAGTCATTGGCCGGAGCCGAGCTGCTGGTGAGGATGGGGATCAGCTCCACCCCGCAGCCCAGATAGCCGCTTTCATCAAACCGCAGTCGAAGCTGCGCCAGCGTTGCGTCGAAGGTGGTCATGTCGTGGGTGCCGCCGAACATCAGGTTACCAAGGCTGTACAGCACCACCCCGCCATCCATAGCGTCAACGCCCTGCACCACATGGGGATGCGTCCCCACCACGATATCTGCGCCCGCAGCAATGGCAGCCTGCGCCATTTCCACCTGCAGATCATTATGCAGGGCGCTGTATTCCGCACCCCAATGGCAGCTGAAAATGATCACCTCGCACCCCACGCTTTTCAGCGCAGCGATGTCCCGTGCAATGGTCTTCTTATCCTGCTTGTAGGTGGTCTCCCGGATGCCTGCAAAACCGATGCGACGCCCGTTGCAGTCCCAGGCATAGGTGTAGTTCTGCCCGCTGAAGGCAATGCCGCCCGCATTCAGCGCCTCGCGGGTAGCCTTCTTGCCCTTCACACCATAATCGATATAGTGGTTGTTGGCAATGTTCACCTGCTCAATGGAGCCCAGCCGCAGCACCTCGGTATACTCCGGCAGGCCGCGGAAGCGCCATTGCTTGGTTTTGTCCTCGCCGGATGCATCGGCCTTCAGCACGCATTCCAGATTCACCAGCGTCATGTCATCCGTTTCAAAGATGGGCAGCAGGCTGCTGAAGGGATACCCCATGCCCTCCAAGGCCAGATAACCGGGCAAGGCTTCCTCCTTCTTCCACCAGCTTTCGCGGGTACCCAGCACCGCATCGCCGCCCAGGGTGATCACGATCTCCGTCTGACCGTCCTGCAATTCCGGCAGCGCTTGCACCTGAGGCAAGTCCGTCGGCATGGCCGCCAGGTCGGCATTGGCCAGCGCCTCATCCACCATGCGCTGGTCGGGATCATCCAGGATGATCAGCCGCGTGTGGTAAGGCAAGTGCGTCCACAGCCAGTAGGCATTCACGCCGTCCCCATTCACCTGGCTGGGCAGCCGGATGCACCCATGGGAGGCCTTGCTGCCCAGCTGGGGCGTTTGATCGGTGAAATCATTCCTGCCGCTGCGCTCCTTGTAGCCCAATTGGTGCAGCAGATTGCCGCCATCGTAACGGATGGGATAGTCATAGTGATAGCCCTCGCTGGCAAAGCTGCTCATGTGCTCCAGCGTCAGGTAGGAGCCTGCGGGCGTTTCACGGAACAGCTTGTCCTGCGCCATCAGCCCGGTGGAAATGTCCAGCGTAGTCACCCGCTTGCCCCGGTGATACACCGTCAGCGTCTGCTGGATTTTGTTCAGTAAAAGGCCATATTCCGTATTGGGCTGCACCATCATCAAGCAGCTTTCCGGCACATAGCCCTCGATCTGCGCGCCGCTCTCGTGATTCCAGGCCATGACCCGCACCCAGCCGTCCTCCCGGATGTCCTGCACCTTCACCGCCTGGGACTGGCCGTGCAGCGTGCCAAGCACCATGCTGCTTTTGTCCGGCAGGGCGTACACTTCCTGATGGGCGGTGGAGGTTTTCAGGTCGATCACCGCCGAGGGCTGCATCATCACCCGCCAGATGGTCTCGTCCGTGTCCTCCTCCGAGGGCATGAAGGTCTCTGTCTCCTCCAGCGGAATGGTCGGTGCGCTGCCAGCCTTCACCGTCACCGGCACGTCATAGCTGTAGGTCGGGTTCTTGTCCGCATAGCAGCGCAGCACATAGTCGCCCGGCTCCAGCCCATCCGCATTCCAGCGGAACTTGAAGGGATCGTAGCTTGAGGCGTTCTTGCGCCGCGTAGCAATGGGCGTGGTCATGTCCGCAGCCGCATAGGTCTCCACCACAAAGGTGCCGGGACGCACCAGGTCGATCTCCACAAACCAGTCAGCATCTTCCTGAAACAAAACCGCTGCGCTGGGCAGGGCGAAGGTCATGGCCTGTTCGCAGCGTTGAAAGGTCACCGCCTGCTCTGTTTTCACCACGCCGCCCTTGTCCAGGGTCAGCTCAGCATAGAGGGTATACTCCCGCTCCACAATGCGCTCTTCATTCTCCCCCAGGCCGTCCCAGGTGAACACATTCTCCCCTGCCTTGACCTGAAAGCGCATCGTGCGGTACACATTATACTGGTCATAGATACGCAAAAGGAGGTCTCCCTCGCCCGGAGCGTTCACCCGGATGCTGTTCTCCGTGTACCCCTTCACCTTGCCCAGGTCAAGGGTCAGCTCACCTTCCGCCAAGGCGGCAAGGGGCAAGAGAAGAATCAGCAGAAACAGGCACAAACGCTTCATGAGGGAGACCTCCTTCAGTAGACTTTACTCCACTTCCGGCTTTTCGACCTTCTGGTTGAACTTATCCAGCGCCAGGGTGGCAATGGCGCCCAGCACCACAAACAGCAGGTGGAGCAGGCAGCTGCCTACACCGGCGGTGAAGGCGGCCACAGGCACGGTGAAGATCGTGGCAGCGATCACAATGCCGATAATGCCATGGAAGGTCACGGAGTAGTGGGTATTCAGCAGCCAGTCGATGGCCTTGGTCAGCAGCACCAGGGTCAGCACAGCGCCCACACCGATGGGCAGCAGCACCCCGAAATCCAGATTGCCGATGGCGCCGGTGATATGCTCATACAGCGTAAAGGTCTCGCCAGCGGCGTTGGTGGCCATCAAGGGCAGCATCAGCACAGACGCGCTCATGCCGGGGGCGATCATGCTCAGCACCAGGGAGAAGCCGCCGTACATATTCCAGAAGAAGTTCGGCACGATGCTCACCTGCATCACGCGGCACACGATCAGCACCGTCAGCGCCACGGCAAACACAATCACCATGGACAGCCAGCTCTTCTGGTCGCGCCCCTTCTCGCCCGCCTCGCGGAACAGCGAAGGCATAATGCCAATGGTCATGCCCACAAACAGCGCCAGCGCCTGGGTCTCATAACGCACCAGCACCTCGGCCAGCAGCTTGGCGATGCCGATGTAGCCAACCACCACGCCCACCAGAATGGGCCAGAGCTGCATCAGGCTGTTCTTCCACTCCTTCATGGGGTGCGCCAGCAGCTTCATCAGGGGCTTATACACGCCAAACAGCACCGCCAGCACGCCGCCGGACACACCGGGCAGCACCGCGCCCGCGCCGATCAGCGCGCCCTGGATCACTTTCACAAGCCAACTCATGTTGAAAATTCCTCCTGTGTTCATTGCTCAAGGAAATACCAATCTATATGATACCTTCCATTTCCTCATGCGTCAACAGGAAATCAGCACTTGTTACAGGTGGATTTTTTCTTCGTGCGAAATGCTTGACAAAGTGGAAAACCCTTGCTATAATAACTTTCGCACGTTTACGAAATGCGGTCGTGGCGGAATCGGCATACGCGCACGTTTGAGGGGCGTGTCCAGCAATGGGTACGGGTTCAAGTCCCGTCGACCGCACTCCACCGAGCCTTGTGGCTCGGTTTTTTGTTTGCCTTCATCCATATAGACGAACCACCGCCCCAAAAGGTTCGCATCGCCATGTGCATTCTGGCGAAAATACAAACAAAAAACATTATTTTTCCTCTTGACAGGCTCTACAAGATGTTGTATCCTGTGACCAATCCAAGAAGCAAACCTGCGACGGAGAGTAGTACCTCCTTCACAGCACGGCAAAGGGAGTCGCCGATAGTGGGACGGCGGCGCGTGCAGTTGGAGCGAATGGACTCCGGAGGGTTCTTCCGAAATGTATGTAGGGAGAAACGGGAGCCGCACCCGTTACCAGCGCGGCGCATATCATGTGTATGCGTAAAAGAGCGCGCCTTTATGGCGAAGCTGAGTGGCACCGCGGGAATACCGCCTCAGTCAATGGACTGGGGCGTTTTTCTATTCCATGGTTTTCCCAAGACGAGATGAGACGAGACGAGAAAGGACGGTATCCCCTATGAAAAAGTTTGCAGCGATTCTCCTGGCCCTGGTTCTCCTGGTGACCCTCTCCTCCTGCAGCAAGACCGACGACAAGCAGGCCATGCTTAAAATTGGCATCATCCAGTTTGCCGAGCACGGCTCCCTGGACAACTGCCGCCAGGGCTTCATCGACGGTCTGGCCGAGGCCGGCTATGTGGAAGGCAAGAACGTGACCTTCAACGTACAGAACGCCCAGGCCGACATTGCCATCGCCTCCCAGATCGCCACCACCCTGGTGGATGTGGAGAAGTGCGACATGATCTGCGCCATCGCCACCCCCGCCGCTCAGGCCGCCTACAACTACGCCCAGGATAAGAAGATCCCCGTGATCTACACCGCCATCACCGATCCCGTGGGCGCTTCCTTGGCCAATGCGGACAAGACCAACCCCGGCGAGATCACCGGCACCTCCGACCTGCTGGCCGTGGAAGCCCAGCTGAAGATGATCCGCGCCCTGATGCCCGAGGCCAAGACCATCGGCATTCTGCACACCACCAGCGAAACCAACAACACCATGCCCCTGAACCTGTACAAGGAGCTGGCGCCTACCTATGGCTTCGAGATCGTGGAGAAGGGCATTTCCGCCGGTGCTGACATTCCCCTGGCGCTGGATGCTCTGCTGCCCCAGGTGGACTGCATCTCCAACCTGACTGACAACACCGTGGTGTCCTACCTGTCCGTGGTGCTGGAAAAGGCCAAGGCCGCTGGCAAGCCCGTGTTCGGCAGCGAGATCGAGCAGGTGAAGCTGGGCTGCGTGGCCGCCGAGGGCATTGAATACCTGGAGCTGGGCCGCCAGACCGGCCGCATGGCTGCCAAGGTGCTCAAGGGCGAATCCACCGCTGCCAACATCCCCTTCGAGACCGTGGCCAATTCTTTCCTGTACGTTAACAAGGACGCCATGGCTGCCTACGGCATTCAGCTCCCCGCCGACCTGGCTGACCGTGCCAACGACGTGCTGGCCAAGTAATCCCACTACATTAGAAAGCAGGTCGATCCCATGATCCTTGGCATTCTGGAACAGGGCCTCATCTACGGCATCCTTGCCCTGGGCCTTCTGATCACCTACCGCATCCTTGACTTTCCGGATCTGACGGTAGACAGCTCCTTCCCCCTGGGCGCAGCTGTCTCCGCTGTGCTGACGCTGAACGGTATGCATCCCGCGCTGACGCTCTTGTGCGGTATGCTGGCTGGCGCGCTGGCTGGCCTGATCACCGGCTTCATCCACGTGAAATGCAAGGTGCGCGACCTGCTCTCCGGCATCATCACCATGACGGCGCTGTATTCCATCAACCTGCGCATCGCTGGAAAGGCCAATGTGCCGATCTTCGGCACGGACACCCTGTTCCGCAACGAGTTCACCCGCGCGCTCCCCGCCTGGATCAGCGATTACTCCACCGTGCTCCTCATTCTGCTCATCACCCTGGCCGCCAAGCTCCTGCTGGATCTGTTCCTGAAGACCAAGGCGGGCTACCTGCTGCGTGCCGCAGGCGACAATGCCTCTGTGGTCACCACCCTGGCCAAGGATCAGGGCAGCGTTAAGATCGTGGGTCTGATGATCGCTAATGCCCTGGTGGCGCTGGCTGGCGCGGTGATGTGCCAGCAGCAGCGCTTCTTCGATATCTCCATGGGTACCGGCACCATGGTCATTGGCCTGGCCAGCGTGATCATCGGCACCAACCTGTTCAAGACTTTCTCCTTCATGAAGAGTACCACCATGGCCATCATTGGCTCCATTCTCTACAAGGGCTGCGTGTCCCTGGCCATTTCCCTGGGCTTGGAGGCCACCGACATGAAGCTCATTACCGCTGTGCTGTTCCTGCTGATCCTTGTAGCAGGCCAGGCCAAGAGGAAGAAGGTGCGCATCCATGCTTGAGTTTCAGTCCATCAGCAAGGTCTACAATCCCGGCACCGTGCATGAGACCCTGCTCTTCCAGGATTTCTCCCTGAGCATCGAGGATCACTCCTTCGTTACCGTGGTGGGCTCCAACGGCTCCGGCAAAACCAGCATGCTGAACATCCTCTGCGGCACCATTCCGGTAGAGAGCGGCCACATCCTCATTGGCGGTCAGGACATCACCAAAATGAAGGAGTTCAAGCGCTACCGCCGCATGGGGCGCGTCTATCAGGATCCGGCGAAGGGCACCTGCCCCACCATGACCATTCTGGAGAACCTCTCCATGGCCGACAACAAGGGCAAGCCCTACGGCCTCACCCGCGGTACCAACAAGGCTCGCATCCAAGAGTACAAGGATATGCTGGCGCCCCTGGGTCTGGGGTTGGAGGACAAGCTGGGCATTCCCGTGGGCAACCTTTCCGGCGGCCAGCGGCAGACCCTGGCGCTGCTCATGGCCACCATGACGCCTATCGACTTCCTCATCCTGGACGAGCATACCGCCGCTCTGGATCCCAAGACCGCCGAGATCGTGATGGAGCTGACCAACAAGATCGTACAGGAAAAGAAGCTCACCACCCTGATGGTCACCCACAACCTGCGCCACGCCGTGGAATACGGCGACCGCCTGCTGATGATGCACCAGGGGCAGATCGTGCTGGACAAGGACGGCGAAGAGAAGAAGAACACCAAGGTGGACGACCTGCTGTCCATCTTCAACTCCATTTCCATCGAGTGCGGCAACTAAAAACCAAGGAAATACACGAAACAGGCGCAAAAAACTTGTGCCTGTTTCTTTTCTGTGGTAAAATGTGATTTGGACTTTTTGTCCAATACAGCGTAAGAGGTCATGCACATGATCGAAAAATGGCCTGTTGCCATTCCCCAGCTATCCGGCAAGAAGAAGCGCAGCGTCTACGTCTACCTGCCTGAAATGGCTAAAGAAGACCCCGATGCCCGCTTCCCCGTGCTGTATATGTTCGATGGGCATAACGTTTTCTTCAACGAGGACGCTACCTACGGCAAATGCTGGGGCATGAAGGAATACATGGAAGCCACCGAAACGCCCGTGATCATCGTGGCGGTGGAATGCAACCACGGCAAGAACTACGCCCGGTTGAAGGAGTACGCCCCCTTCACCTTTGTGGACAAACGCTTTGGCCGCATCACCGGCAAGGGCAAAACCTACATGGACTGGCTGGTGGACACCCTCAAGCCCGTCATTGACCAGACCTACCCCACCATTCCCGACCGGGAGGCAACCTTCATCGCCGGCAGCTCCATGGGCGGGCTGATGAGCCTCTATGCCGCCACCGCCTACAACGATACCTTCTCCCGCGCCGCCTGCCTTTCCCCCTCGGTGTGGTTTGCCAACCAGCGCCTGGCGCGGTTCATCCGCGAAACCGACATCCAGCCCGATACCGTGATCTACATGGACTACGGCTCCAGGGAAATGGGCAACCACGACGGCATGCGCAAAAAGTACACCAACGTACTCGCCGCGCTGATGGAAAAGCGCGTGATGCTCACCAGCCGCATCATTCCCGGCGGCGAGCATTGCGAAGCCTCCTGGGAGGAGCAGATACCCTATTTCATGAACACCCTGCTGTATCAGCGGGACTAACGGAGGATACTCATGCAGACGTACTACACCAAGTGGCACAGCCCTTCCCTGAACAGGGAAATGGAGATCAAGGTATGGGGACACGCCGGTCGCCCGGTGCTGTTCATCCCCTGCCAGGATGGCCGCTTCTTCGACTTTGAGAGCTTCAAGATGACCGATGTCTGGGCGCCCTGGATCGAGAGCGGCCAGTGCATGGTTTTCGCCATCGACACCATGGACAAGGAGACTTACTCCGCCACCCACGAGGCCTATTGGCGCATCCGCCGCCACGAGCAGTGGATGGCCTACATCCGCAACGAGGTGGTACCCTTCATCCAGGCCATGACCAACGACCGCAATGGCTGGAGCGGCACGCCAGGCATCATCACCTTCGGCTGCAGCCTGGGCGCTACCCACGCCGCCAACCTGTACTTCCGCTATCCCGATGTGTTCGACGGCCTGCTGGCGCTTTCCGGCATCTACTCCTCCGACTATGGCTTCCCCGGCTACATGGACGAGGAGGTATACCGCAACAGCCCCGTGCATTACCTGGACGGCATGGCCAGCGACCACCCCTACATCCGCCAGTACAACGACCACAAGGCTATCATCGTTGTGGGCCAGGGCGCCTGGGAAATGCCCGATACCACCTTCCACCTCAAGCGCATCTGCGAAAGCAAGGGCATTGGCGTGTGGTTCGACATCTGGGGTCACGACGTGGCTCACGACTGGGACTGGTGGTACAAGCAGGCCGAATACCACATCCCGCACATTCTGTAAAAAGGTAGGATCATCATGAAGAATTTTGTTTTCATTTCCCCCAACTTTCCCACCAACTACTGGCAGTTCTGCAAGCACCTGAAGGACAATGGTCTGCGGGTGCTGGGCATTGGCGATCAGCCCTACGATACTCTCCTGCCCGAACTGCAGGAGAACGTTCACGAATACTACAAGGTCAATTCCATGGAGAACTACGACGAGGTCTACCGCGCCGTGGCCTTCTTCATCAGCAAGTATGGCCGCATCGACTGGCTGGAGAGCAACAACGAGTACTGGCTGGAGCGGGACGCCATGCTGCGCACCGATTTCCACATCACCTCCGGCTTCCAGGTGGAGGACATGGAGCGCATCAAGTACAAGTCCAAGATGAAGCCCTACTACCAGGCCGTGGGCATCCCCACCGCCCGCTACCACATCGTGGACGATTTCGACGGCTGCAAGAAGTTCATCGACGAGGTGAACTGGCCCGTGATCGTCAAGCCCGATAACGGCGTGGGCGCTTCCAGCACCTTCAAGCTCAAGAGCGACGATGAGCTGCGCGCCTTCCTGGCTGAAAAGGAAGCCCATGTGAGCTACATCATGGAGGAGTTCATCACCGCCGAGGTGAACAGCTACGACGCCATCATCGACAGCAAGGGCGAGCCCATCTTCGAGACCGGCAACGTGACTCCCAACTCCATCATGGACGTGGTGAACACCGGCGACAACTCCATCTACTACATCGTGAACGAGCTGCCCGAGGATACCCGCAAGGCTGGCCGCGCCACGGTGAAGTCCTTCGGCGTGAAGAGCCGCTTTGTCCACTTCGAGTTCTTCCGCCTCACCGCCGATCATCCCCACATGGGCAAAAAGGGCGACGTGGTGGCGCTGGAAGTGAATATGCGCCCCTGCGGCGGCTTCTCCCCGGACATGATGAACTTTGCCAACTCCACCGACGTGTATAAGATCTACGCCGACATGATCGCCTACGACTCTACCCTCAAGGCCTGCGGCGAGAAGAACTTCTGCGCCTTTGCCGGCCGCCGCGACGGCAAGAACTTCAAGCTCTCCCACGATGAGCTGCTGAACAAGTACCGCAGCCAGATGCGCATGGTGAGCCGCATCCCCGATGCCCTCTCCGGCGCCATGGGCAACCAGATGTACGTGGCCAACTTCCCCACCAAGGAAGCCCTGGACGAGTTCTACAAGGATGCCTGCGAAGTTTGGTAAGATGCACAACGCCCGGAACCAACACGGTTCCGGGCGTTTCCTTATATACGAACCTTTTTCATATACGCTGCCAGCTTTTCGCCATCCACCTTACACACCTGCCTGTCGTAGGTATACAGGCCATTGATCTCGTCCTCCACGTCGCTGAGCTGGGTGTACACCACGCCGCACAAGCCCTGCGGAATGGCGGTCAGCACCATCTCTTCATACATCTGGATGATCTTGTCCGTCAGCGCTGCCTCCGTGTCGGTTTTGCCATAGCCATACTTGGCGTCCGGCTGGAACAAATGCCCTGCAATGGGTCGCGCATACCCGCCGCACTCGCTGAGCAGCATGGGACGCTTGCCGGGCTTCAGCTTCTTGTTGCGGAAGTACACATGCACGCTGTCCACATCCGTCTCTTTGGGGATGAACCACCCCGAGGCCGCATCGTAGAAACGGGTGGGATCGTTCTCCTTCAGCAGGCGGTACAGCGCCTCGGTGTCGTGCTGCCCCCAGCCCTCGTTGAAGATGGTATACCCCACGATGCAGGGATGGTTGTACAGATGCTTCTGCGTGTCCAGCGCGTGCTGCCGGAACACCTGCCTGCGTTTCTCCCCGGCCGGGAACAGCGGACGCTTCGTCACACCGATGGTGGGCAGCGCCGTATCCAGCAGGAAGTTATACGGGCCACTGTTCACCATGTCCTGCATGACCAGCATTCCCAGCCTGTCACAGGCATAGTAGAAGGCCTCCGGCTCCACCTTGATGTGCTTGCGCAGCATATTGAACCCCAGCGCCTTCATGCGCCGCACGTCATCCGCATAGCCCTCGGGGCTTTCCGGCAGGAAGATCCCCTCCTGGAAGTACCCCTGATCCAGCACCCCGTTGAGGAACACCGGCTCCCCGTTCAGCAGGATGCGGTTACCCCGCACCTCCACCGTGCGCAGGGCAAAGTAGCTCTCCACCCTGTCCTCGCCCGCGGTGATATGCAGCGCATACAGGTGGGGATCCTCCACCGTCCACAGGTGCGGCTGCGGCACCTCGATGCGCACCGGCTGACCCGTCGCAATGGTCTGTTCATCCACGCCGGGAATGCACACCTGCACCGACCCGTAGCCAGCCTCCACCTGCAAGGTGATGCCCGTCAAATCCGGCGTGATACGAATGGATTCGACGTGCTTCTCCGGCACTGCCTCCATCCACACCGTCTGCCATATGCCGCTGACGGGCGTGTACCACATACCGCCCCGCTTCTTGCATTGCTTGCCATAGGGATAGTCGTGATCCAGCGCATCCAGCACCGCCACAACGATCTCATTGTCTCCCTGCTTGATCAGGTCGGTCACGTCTGCCCAGAAGGGCAGATACCCGCCCTCATGATGCGCCACAGGCCGCCCGTTGAAGAACACATCAGCGATCTGATCCACCGCGCCAAAGTGCAGCATCAGCCGCCAGCCCTTGGGCAGAAAGCCCTCCGGCAGCCGGAACAGCTTCACATAGGTCAGCATATCCTTCACTTCGCCCGCAAAGCCGGAAAGCTTGCTTTGGGGCGGGAAAGGCACCTGCACCTTCTGCTCGTCCAGCACCCACTCGCCATTCAGGCAGAAGAAGCTTTCCCGCTTCAGCTGCGGGCGGGGGTATTCGTTCATCCAAGACATAGCCTGCACCTCATTCAACCCAACCGAAATATTCAAAACCACCGTTGTACTCCACGCAGTAAGGCTTGCAATAGGTCACATAAGCATCCCCGGTAAACCGCCGGATGATGCCTCCATGAGCCACCACGATGATCTTCTGATACCCGGCCTCATAATACTTCTTCATCACAGGATCAACACGCTGAATAACCTCCGTGATAGGCTCCCATTTGCGGGTTTCGCCCTCCGGCCATTCGCCCTTGCAGGCCCAGAAGTCCTGATGCAGCGCAGCGGACTCCTCGTCCGAGGCAAACTGATACGTTCTGTCCGGCTCCCACTCCCGCAGGTCCACCTCCACCGTCAGCGGCAAGCCCGTCTTTCCGGCAATGATCCCCGCCGTCTCCAGCGCACGGGTCAGGGGCGAGGCCACGATCAGCTCCGCGTCCTGCAAAGCAGGATCATCCGCAGCCCGCCGCGCCTGCTCCTCGCCCTCCGATGTCAGCGGCGCAAGGGCGCGCCCATGTCCAATGAAGCCCCGCTCCGTTACAGGAGCGTAGTCCGGCTTGCCATGGCGAATCAGAATCACTTCCACACAATCACATCCTTTCCCCCATCATACCACGTTTCCCGCTTGACACGCAAGCCTTCCCCTCCTTATACTGGTAGCATCAGGAGGATGAACCATGAAAAAGACCGTTGGCATTCTGGCGCACGTGGACGCAGGCAAAACCACCTTTTCCGAGCGGGTGCTGTACCTTTCCCGCGCCATCCGCAGCCTGGGGCGCGTGGATCATCAGGACGCATTTCTGGATGCCCACCCCCTGGAAAAGCAGCGGGGCATCACCATTTTCTCCGGGCAGGCCTGCTTCCAGCTGGGCGATGATACCATCTATTGGCTTGACACCCCTGGCCACGTGGACTTCTCCACGGAGATGGAGCGTGCCGTGTCCGTGATGGACTATGCCATTCTGGTGGTCTCCTGTGCCGAGGGCGTGCAGTCCCACACCGAAACCGTGTGGCGGCTGCTGGACAGCTACCGTGTGCCGGTGTTCATCTTCCTCAACAAGATCGACCGCGCAGGCGCCGACCCGGAATCTGTCATCGCCCAGATGCGCAAGCGTCTGTCGCCGGATATCCTCGACCTGCGCACATATCAATACGCCAACACCATGGACGAAGCCTTGCAGGAGGCCGTGGCCGCCCAGGACGAAGCCCTGTTGGACGCCCTGTTCACCACCGGGTATGATGCATCTGCCTGGGAATCCTCCCTGCTGAAGCAGATTCAGGAGCGCAAGTGCTTCCCCCTCATGGCTGGCGCTGCGCTGGAAGGCCGGGGCGTGGAGGAGTTCCTCGCCCGCTTCACCCAGCTCACCGCCACGCAATATGCCGAACGCATCGGCGCACCTCTCACCGCTCAATGCTACCAGGTGCGCCACGATGCCCAAGGCGCAAGGCTGTGCTTCCTCAAGCTGCTTTCCGGCTCCCTTCGCGTGAAGGACGAACTGCCCCTGCCTGGCGGGAATGTGAAGGTCAACGAGCTGCGCTGCTACCACGGCGAGAAGTACAAGGCCGTTGACGCGGCTGAGGCAGGCGATATCATCGCCATTCCCGGCCTGGAGGGCGTGAAGCCCGGCGACCGCATCGGTATGGAGGGCGTGAACCAGTTCCGCACCGTACCCATGATGGCCGCCGATGTCCTCTGGGACGACAAGGCCGTTCCCGCCTTCCGCATGATGCAGGCGCTGCGCATCCTGCAGGACGAGGATCCCTCCCTGGCGGTGGAGGAAACCGCCGGACGCATCTCCGTTCATGTCATGGGCAAGATCCAGCTGGAGGTGCTGCGCCAGCTTCTACAGGAGCGCTATGGCTACACCGTCACCTTCGGCCCCTGTCGTGTGCTGTATAAGGAAACGGTAGCCGCCCCCGCCATCGGCTGGGGACACTACGAACCCCTGCGCCACTATGCCGAGGTCATGCTGCGCATCTCGCCCGCCGCACCCGGCACCGGCGTCAGCTTCCGCAGCCTGTGCCACGTAGACGACCTGGCGTTGAACTGGCAGCGGCTCATAGCCACCCATGTATCGGAAAAGCAGCACAAGGGCGTGCTGACCGGCGCACCGCTGACGGATGTGTGCATTGAGCTATTGGCTGGCCGCGCCCACCTGAAGCACACCGAGGGCGGCGACTTCCGCCAGGCGGTGTACCGGGGCATCCGCAATGCACTGATGCACGCCGAATCGACGCTGCTGGAACCCATCTGCGGCTTTGCCATCACCGCCCCCGCCGAGCAATACGGCTCCCTGGCCGGAGCCTTGACCCGCATGCAGGCGCAGGCCGAGCCGCCGGAATACGATGGCGACACCGTGACCCTGCGGGGCGAAGCGGTGTTTGCCACCTTTGCCGCCTGGCAGGAGGACTTCATGGCCATGACCCGCGGCCGCGGCTCCCTGCAGGTGTGGATGAGCCGCTACGCCCCTTGCCGCAATCAGCAGGAGATCGTCGATGCCAGCGGCTACAACCCCTGCGCCGACGACACCCCTGATTCCGTTTTCTGCGCCAAGGGTGCAGGCTTCACCGTTCCCTGGGATCAGGTCAAGAACTACGCACACACGTCTTGGGAGGAATGAACCATGGATTACGCATCCATCATCGAAAAAGCCATCGCCAAGTTCCGCCGCAGCGCCGTCATAGCCGCGGAGGATGGCCTCATCCCCTATCAGGGCAATGCCGCCCGCTGGACTGGCTCGCCCTGGGAGGGCAACAGCTGGTGGACCTGCGGCTTTTGGCCGGGACTGATGTGGCAGCTCCACGTCCTCTCCGGGGATGATTTCTTCAAAACCGAAGCCCGCCGCGCCGAAAAGCTGCTGGTGCAGGAGCTGAACACCTTCCGCTACCTCCATCACGATGTGGGCTTTATGTACCTGCTCTCCACCGGTGCTGACTGGAAGCTCACCGGGGACGAGGCCAGCAAGACCCACACCCTCCACGCCGCCAGCATCATGATGGGGCGCTTCAATCCTGCTGGCTTCATCCGCGCATGGAACGGCGCTGACCAGGCGGGCTATGCCATCATCGACTGCATGATGAACCTGTCCCTGCTGTTCTGGGCAAGCCGCACCACGGGCGATCCCCGCTTTGCCCACGTGGCGCGCATCCATGCGGATACTGCCCTGCGGGAGTTCCTTCGCCCCGATGGCTCCGTGAGCCACATCATCGAGTTTGACCCCGTTACCGGGCAGCGCGTGGCCGAACACGCCGGACAGGGCTATTGCCTGGGCAGCCAATGGAGCCGCGGCCAGGCCTGGGGACTCTACGGCTTCACCCTGGCCTACATGAACACCCAGGAACTCCGCTACCTGGCCGCTGCCGAGAAGATCGCCGCCAATTTCATCGCCCACATCCGGCCAGACGGCCTCACCGATTGTGACTTCTGCCAGCCCGCCGACGAAGTCCGCCTGGACAACCTGGCCGGCATGATCGCCGCCTGCAGCCTGCTGGAGCTGCACAAGCTTACCGGCAACGCCGCCTATGATGTCGCCGCCCGCCGCCTGGTGGATGGCGTCATCGAGCATTGCTGCGACTGGTCGGAGGCCTCCTGCGGCATTCTGACCCATTGCACCGCCTCCTACCACGACGACGGTGCAGGACGCCACACCAACATCATCTATGGCGATTACTTCTTCATCGAAGCGCTGGCCAAGCTGACGGGCAAGGATCCCATGCTCTGGCTGTAAAAATGCAAAGCTCCTGTTCCAGCGGGACATCCTAAGTGCAAACGCATTCAGGAGGCGCCCATGCTGGAGCAGGAGCTTATTTCTTTGGCCGCGCCCACGCTGGCAGGCATCAAGCCCGGCAGCCTGTTTTCAATTCAGCTTTCGTCAGACGAGCTGACCCATTTGCGTCACCAGCTCCCCGGCCTGCGGCTTGTGGTGCTTGCGCAGAGACAGAAAAAGCTGCTCTACCTCTTCCGGCCAGAGCAGCTCTCGCTTATTCTTATGGACCCAGCCATCCAGCGCTTTCTGCTGTCCCTGGGCTACACATCCTTCACCGTCGGCGCAGCGCTGCATCACCTGCGCAACCGCCTGATGCACGCCTCCGGCTTCCCCCACGAGATCGGCCTCTTCCTTGGCTATCCCTTAGCGGACGTGCAAGGGTTCATTCAGCATCACGGGCAAAACTGCCTTCTCTCCGGCTGCTGGAAGGTCTACGCCAATGCCGAAGAAGCCCGACACACCTTCGAGGCCTACCGCGCTTGTCGTCAGCAGCTTTTGCAGCGATATGCGGACGGTGTACCGCTATGCCAGCTTATTGTGCAGACGAATCCAGCTGGCGCAGCACATCCCGCAGATGCTCCACGATATTGGCGTTCCACGGGGTCATTTCATGAATCTTCTCACAGGGAAACTCTGGACACACGCCGCAGAACTGCGCCCCATGCGCCCTTGCGCAGGCGTGTACCCGGCAGCGCCCGCTCTGCGCCCATTCCGGCACATAGCCGTCCGCCTCAATGCACCCCGGACACAAGCCCTGCTCGCGCTTTTTACAGCCCTTGCAGCACTCGCCACAGGCCGTGATATCTTCAAGCTTCATTTTCATCACACGCATCATCATACAACATGACAAAAAAGAAAGCAAGACAGCACATTTGCCGCCTTGCTTGAGTGGAGATGAGGGGAGTCGCTCTCGCCTGCGGGCTCGGTCAGCGCGGCTCTGACAGCCCACTGGGCTGTCATTCACTACCGCGCCCGTTCGACTCCCCTCATCTCTTATACGCAATAAAAATACCCACCACAAGGGCGGTCCAGTAAGACAGGTTTACAACTGATTTGAGACTAGGGTAGATATCTGTCATACAGGATTGTTAAACTCAAGCCAGCTTTTTATCCTAACGGATAGAGAGCTGGCCTTTTCTATTGGTGTTCTTCAACTTACAAGTATGAGAAAATACGAAGAAAAAACCACTGCACCTTGGTTAGATAGTCAATATTCCGTTGGCAAGGCATTCAACATTGATCATATTGTAAGAAAAAGAGGGCGTTCCTTTTCGATCTGATTGACGCCTGACGAGTCTCATTTGCTCGTCAGGCGTTTTGCATCCTGTTTTCGATTGCCCGAATGCAACGACACGTCAATATAGTGGAAAACGAATCAATCTATAAGTAGAATCAGTGTGGCAGAAGGTGCTAAAATAAGTCCAGCAGCGGAGTTTTCCGTTTCACGTTACAACAGACGAGGAACGGCTCAAGGAGGCTTATGATGAATCTGAACGAAACGAATATTCTGGGCTATCAGCAGCAGGGCAGCGAAATCGTGTTCACGACCTCAGAGGATGCCCGCATCCATCTGACCTTTGTTTCTCAGAAAACCGCGCGGCTGTATGTGGATTTTGCGGGTGAGGGAGCAGCGGAACCCTCCTATGCTATCGAAGGCGATATTCCCGCCATCGGGGATCTCCAGATCACCGAGGACGAGGGCAGCATCACCGTGTCCACCGGCGAGATGGCCGTCCGCCTGACAAAGCAGAACGTTCGCGTGGATTACCTGCGCGACAGCAAGCTCCTGACCTCTTCCATCGCAATGGGACGTGAGGACAACGGTGCGATCTTCTGCCGCCATATCATGGGCGAGCATGAGCACTTTTATGGCCTGGGTGAGGATAACGACGGATACCTCGGCAGCATGGATCGCCGGGGCATCACCCGCGACATGGTCACCGGTCAGCGTATTCATATCGGCCATGTAACGGCGGATATCCCCGTCACCTTCTTTATGAGTACGGGTGAAGGCGCGCCCTACGGCACGTTCGTGGACAACAGCTACCGCATGCGCTTTGACATGGGCAAGACCGATGCCTCCGCTTACAGTTGGCGGGCGGAGGGCGGCAGCTTTGTGCAGTATGTCTTTGCCGGTGACAGCTTTGCGGACATTCTGGACGAGTACACCGCACTGACCGGTCGTCCCTCCATGCCGCCGCTGTGGGCGCTGGGCTACACGCAGTGCCGGTGCTCCTACTGGTGCTGGGATGAGATCGACGAGGTCATCGAGACGCTGCGGGAGAAGCGCTTCCCGCTGGATTGCGTGGTGTTCGATTTTGACTGGGCGGAATGCTTCCACAACTTCAAGTGGAACAAGCGCTGGAATGGCGACAGCCCCCGAAAGATCGCAGAATATCGCCGGCAGGGCCTGCACTTCATGGTGTCAAATTCAGGCCCGATGATCCGAAAAGACAGCGACAATTTCCAAAGTGCGCTGGACGCGGGCATTCTCGCCCATGACGCCGAGGGCAACACCGTCACCTGCGGCCATTACGGCGGCGAGCTGATGGACTTCACCCATCCCGGTATGAAGGAATGGATCCAGCCCTCCCTGAACCGACTGATGGACGAGGGCGTTGAAGCCTGGTGGCTCGACCTGACCGAGCCGGAAGGCGATCCCGACGGCACGCAGTATTACGCGGGCGATAAGGCGAAGGTACACAACCCCTTCTGCCTGATGAACGTGCGTCTGTATAATGAGATCAGTCTGGAGCACAGCCCCGACAAGCGCCCCTTCATCCTGACCCGCACGGGCACTGCCAGCATCCAGAAATACAACGCCTCCATCTGGTCGGGCGATGTGTTCTCCGACTACAAGACCTTCGCCGCGCACATCCCGGAGGCGCTGAACACCACCCTCTCCGGCATTCCGCTCTGGACCAGCGACAGCGGTGGATTCATGT
>JAFTPN010000038.1 GCA_017463245.1 Clostridia bacterium | reverse complement strand
TGAATCTGAACCGCAAGTGGGCGTTCACCAAGGATGCCCAGCACAATCCTGCGCAGGTTCCCCAGCTGCCTTATTGGGTCAGCCTGCCCCACTCCTGGAATGCCATCGACGGCCAGGAAGGCCCCGGCAATGCCCACTTCGGCACCTGCTGGTATGTGAAGGAGATCGACCGCGAGGAGATCCCCGCCGCCGCCAAGTATTTCCTGGAGATCCGCGGTGCTAACTCCTCTGCCGATGTGTATGTGGGCGGCAAGCACCTGGCTCACCACGACGGCGGCTACTCCACCTGGCGTGTGGACGTGACCGAAGCCCTGAAGGAATCCACCCTGGTGGCCATTGCCGTGGACAACTCCGCCAATGACCATGTGTATCCCCAGGTGGCCGACTTCACCTTCTACGGCGGCATCTACCGCGATGTGAACCTGATCTGCGTGGGCGAAAGCCACTTCGACCTGGAATACTACGGCGGCCCCGGCCTGGCCGTGACCCCCACCGTGGAGGGCAAGGACGCCAAGGTCAAGACCCAGGTGTGGCTGACCGGCGCCAAGGAAGGCCAGCAGCTGCGCTACACCGTGAAGACCCGCTGCGGCAGCGTGGTGAGCGAGGAGCAGGTCTGCGCCTGCAAGACCGAGAACGAGATCACCATCAAGGACGTGCATCTCTGGAACGGCCGCAAGGATCCCTACCTGTACACCGCCGAGGTGGAGCTGATCGAAAACGGCGAAGTGATCGACAAGGTCACCGCCCGCTTCGGCTGCCGCACCTTCCGCATCGATCCCGAAAACGGCTTCATCCTCAATGGTGAAGAGTATCCCCTGCGCGGCGTGAGCCGTCACCAGGATCGCTGGGGCATCGGCAACGCGCTGCTGCCTGAGCACCACGAAGAGGACATCGGCTACATCATGGAGCTGGGCGCCACCACCATCCGCCTGGCCCACTACCAGCACGACCAGTATTTCTACGACCTGTGCGACGAGAACGGTCTGGTCATCTGGGCGGAGATCCCCTACATCTCCCAGCATATGCCCAAGGGTCGCGAGAACACCATTTCCCAGATGAAGGAACTGGTCACCCAGAACTACAACCACGCTTCCATCGTGGTGTGGGGTCTCTCCAATGAGATCACCATGAAGGGTTCCGAGGACCCTGACCTGATCGAGAACCACCGCATCCTGAACGACCTGGTTCACGAAATGGACAAGACCCGCCTGACCACCATGGCCATCGTGTCCATGTGCCCCATGGA
The DNA here is from genome assembly GCA_017463245.1 of Clostridia bacterium. Classification (GTDB taxonomy): domain Bacteria; phylum Bacillota; class Clostridia; order Christensenellales; family Aristaeellaceae; genus UBA11524. Next base: position 7,469 of record JAFTPN010000038.1, on the reverse strand, counting down.
CGCCCAGTACATCCAGATCCCCGACGTGGTGAGCTGGAACCACTACTTCGGCTGGTACGGCGGCGACACCAGCATGAACGGCCCCTGGTTCGACGAGTTCCACGCCAAGCATCCCAACATCCCTGTGGGCGTGTCCGAGTATGGCTGCGAAGCCCTGAACTGGCACACCTCCAAGCCCACCCAGGGTGACTACACCGAGGAATATCAGGCCTTCTACCATGAGGAACTGATCAAGCAGCTGTTCACCCGCAAGTACATCTGGGCCACCCATGTGTGGAATATGTTTGACTTCGGCGCTGACAACCGTGCCGAGGGCGGCGAGAACGGCCAGAACCACAAGGGCTTGATGACCATCGACCGCAAGTACAAGAAGGACGCCTTCTATGCCTACAAGGCCTGGCTGAGCGACGATCCCTTCGTGCACATCTGCGGCAAGCGCTATGTGGATCGCGTGGAGGATGTGACCAAGGTCACCGTGTACTCCAACCTGCCTGAGGTGGAACTGTTCTGCAACGGCGAGTCCCTGGGCAAGAAGACCGCGGCTGACCACTTCTTCTACTTCGACGTGCCCAACACCGGCGTGAGCAAGCTCCATGCCGTGGCGGGCGACTGCACCGACGACAGCGTGATCGTGAAGGTGGAGAAGTTCAACGACGCCTACCGCCTGAAGGAGAAGGGCGCCATCCTGAACTGGTTCGACATCACCGAGCCGGAGGGATACTTCTCCCTGAACGACAAGCTGGATGACATCATGAAGAACCCTGCCGGCATGCAGCTCTTTGGCCAGCTGATGCAGCAGATCATGGGCAAGATGGCGGGCGGCAAGGCCATGGGCTTTGATGTGACCCCCGACATGATGAAGATGATGGGCGGCTTCTCTGTGCTGCGCCTCACCAGCCTGATGGGTGCTGCCAACGTGACCTTCACCAAGGAGCAGCTGCTGGAGCTGAACGCGGCGCTGAACCAGATCAAGAAGTAAAATATACCTGCGAGGCCGGAGAGTGGATGCTCTCCGGTCTTTTTGCATGGCAGAAAAAAAGGCTCCCTCTCGAGGGAGCTGTCAGGCGCAAGCCTGACTGAGGGAGTGGTTCTGTTGCTTGCATCAATACCATGCTTGTATTTGCATCTGTAGGGGCGATCTGTGATCGCCCGCAGAGTATGCCCTATGCCAACTGGGCAGGGCGTGCAGCGTGGCGGGCGAACACAGTTCGCCCCTACAAGTGCGCAGCCAGGCAGCAACGCCCTTCTGCTGGTGGGCAGCCCTCTCTGTCGCCTTGCGGCGACAGCTCCCCCAGAGGGGGAGCCAAGACTGCCTGTGCATGAAAAAACCGACAGCCATGAAAGCTGTCGGTGGGTTGCGGTTGCAGAAATTATTGGCCAAGGAAACTGCCAAAGCTATCCATATCAAAACTATCCATATCAAAGCTGCTCATATCAAAGCCGCTCATATCGAAGCTACCCGCATCAAAGCCGCTCATATCGAAACTATCCATATCAAAGCCGCTCATATCGAAGCTACCCGCATCGAAGCCGCTCATATCGAAGCTACCCGCATCAAAACCGCTCATATCGAAACTATCCATATCAAAGCCGCTCATATCGAAACCGCTCAGGTCAAGGTCACCCATATCGAAGCTGCTCGGGCTATCGAGTGCAGCAGCACCATCATTTTCGCGTCCAGCCTCGTAACTGCCCTTCTCGCCCTCATAGCTAAGGGACAGCATGATCTCATCAGCAATGCTGTCAACATTTGTTACGTTGCCGTGGTCTTGTTGAGTAATGACAATTTCGACACCGAGTTCCTCACTTGACCACACTACTGCTGTAGCGCGCACCTCATCTGCGGTGTACCCTTCCGCTTTCAAAGCCGTTATGTCATAGCCAAAACGTGTCCAATAGGCTTCAGACGAAACAGTGAATCCCGTATAAGGTCTGCGAATGGGTTCACCAGCAAACCAGCCGATTGTTACAAAATCGTCTTTGGGTCCCAGAACTATAGCACCAGGATTAAGGAAAAGCGTTTTAAGAGAATAGTAATCTTCTTCCGCAGGGGAAACCATATCAAGATCATAATACTTATTCATTAGATCTTTCTGGTAAGATGTTGCTGCATTGTCGAAACGAATCATTATTGCGGTAAAGGAACCATCCGCCAAACTTCCGTTCATGAGATGGAAGCTATCTTTTGGAGCATCCCCCAGATGCGCATTAAGCATTGCCATCTGTTCATCCGAGAACGTTGCACCACTCTCAATCAACGCTGTAATGGATTCTTCCACATCCTGATCCTGTTTAATTACCCTTGTCCCTGTCCATCCCTCTGGAATAACAAAGCTAAAGTCTCCTACAGTAACCCGTCCGGAGCCTACTTCCTCCGCCCCTGCACATCCCACGCCGCACACCATGCACAGCGCCAGCAGCATTGCAAACAGTTTCTTCATAGGGAAAACCTCCTAACGAAAAATCAGATATTGCAATATTCGTTTTTTTTTTGATTCCTGCCTGCTTTTGAAAGATTGTATGACTTTTATTGTTCGGGTTTGCGCGCTGCGGGCGAACACAGTTTGTCCCGGCATCTGCTGGATGATTGTGGACTTGCAATTTGCTGCGGGACTTGCTATAATGTTATTGGTCAAAGATAGTCAGAAACGAGGGATGACCATGCGATTGAGCGATTCCATCGAGAGCTTTATCAAAACGCTTTTGAGCCAGGAGGAAACCGAGGTCGAGCTGAAGCGCAACGAGCTGGCCGAGTACTTCGGCTGCGCCCCCAGCCAGATCAACTACGTGCTGGCCACCCGCTTCACCCTGGACGATGGCTATGTCATCGAGTCCCGGCGGGGCGGGGGCGGGTATATCCGCATTGTGCGCGTGGTGGAGAGCGGACAGCAGCGCCTGGCGTATCTTATTAACGAGCGCATTGGTTCCGCCATCTCCGAGGAGGAGGCGGTGCGGCTCATCGGGCAACTGGTGCAGCAGCAGGTGGTGAGCTTGCAGGAGGGCGAGATCATGCGGGCGGCGGTGAGCAGCCAGGCGCTGGCGGTGCCGGTGCCTGACGCCATCAAGGACGCCCTGCGCGCCCGCAGCCTGAAAAGTATGCTTACCGCCATTGCCCGGCAGAACCGCAGCGCAGCGAAAGGATGATTGATTATGCTTTGTGAAGAGTGCAAGGTCAACGAGGCCAGCTATACCCTCTCCGTGATGGTGGGGGATGAGGTGAAAACCCGCCACCTGTGCGGGGACTGCATGGCCAAAATGAATATGAATATCGCCAGCGGCAATATCAAAAGCCTGCTCAGCTCCATATTATCCGCCATCACCGGGAATGATACTCCCGCAGAGAAGCAGCCAGAGGTGGTCTGCCCCCGGTGCCGCACCACGCTGAGCCAGTTCACCAAGACCGGCCACCTGGGCTGCCCTGCCTGCTACGAGGCCTTCCACGAGCAGCTCCAGCCCATGCTGCTGCAGATCCATGGCCGGGTGCAGCACGCTGGCCGCAAGCCCCTGGCTACCGAGGATGCCCAGCGCAGCCGCTACCGCCAGGAGGATCTGACCCGGCAAATGGAGCAGGCTATTGCCGTGGAGGACTTTGAGACCGCCGCGAAGATCCGCGACCAATTGAAGGCGCTGGCAGAAAAGGAGGCGGAGGCATGAACGATTCCATTGTGCTTTCCTCCCGGGTGAGGCTGGCCAGGAACTATCAGGACTTGCCCTTTGATGTGGCGCAGAAGCCCGATGCCGCCGCCATGTGCATTGCCCGCACGGCCAATGCGTTGAAGCTCTCCGGGCAGGATGCAGGCTTTGAGCTGTTTCGCCTGCGGGACATGGACGATGTGCAGCGCAAGGCGCTGGCAGAGGTGCATCTGATCAGCAAGGATCTTTTGCGCAACGTGGACGCCGCCGCTGTGCTGCTGAACGAAATGGCGGGCGTGTCCATCATGATGAACGAGGAGGATCACCTGCGCATTCAGGCTATTGCCAAGGGCATGGAGCTGCAAAAGGCTGCGGAGGAATGCTTCCGTGTGGACGATGCCCTCAGCCGCCAGGTGTCCTTTGCCTACGACGAGCAGCTGGGCTACCTCACCGCCTGCCCCACCAACACCGGCACGGGCATGCGCGCCTCGCTGCTGCTGCACCTGCCCATGCTCACCATCCTCAAGCAGATGGGCAGCGTGGGGCAGATCGTGGCCAAGGTGGGGTTGACCATCCGCGGCGTGTATGGCGAGGGCTCCGAGGCGCTGGGCAACCTGTATCTGGTATCGAACCAGGTGACCCTGGGGCGCACGGAGCAGGAGCTGATCAGCGCGGTGACCGCCGTGGGACATCAATTGACGGACATGGAGCTGGCGCTGCGGGAGAAATCTTTGCAGAACGGCCGCAATGCCCTGGAGGATACCATCTACCGGGCCTGGGGCATCATGAAATATGCCCGGTGCATGAGCCAGAATGAGTTTTTCAAGCATTGGAGCGGCGTGCGCCTGGGCGCTGCCATGGGGATGCTCCCGGTGAAGCTTGCCACCATGGACGCTTTGCTGGAGCAGGTGCAGGACGCCAACCTGCAAGCCCTGATGGAAAGCGCCGTCACCGGCCGCGCCCTGGACGAGAAGCGTGCGGAGTGCATCCGCGCCATGCTGAAGGAATAAGGGAGGAAATCTATGGCCATCTTTGGACGTTTTACCGAGCGTGCCCAGCGCGCCCTGGCCTCTGCCCAGCGTGCCGCTGCGGAAATGCGCCAGCCCTATGTGGGCACGGAGCATCTGCTGCTGGGGCTGTTGAAGGAGGATCAGGATAACCTGCCGCCTGCCCTCAGCGAAAAGGTGAGCTATGAGCGGGTAATGGATATGCTCTCCGAGCGCAAGGGGGAAACCATGCTGTTTTCCGGCACTCCCCGCTTTGAAATGACGCCCCGCGCCAAGAAGCTGTTGGAGCTGAGCATACTGGAATCCCGCCGCCTGGGGCAGACCTACGTCAGCGCGGAGCATTTCTGGCTGGCGATCCTGCGGGAGGGCGAGGGTGTGGCCGCCAATCTGCTGCGCCAGCTGGGGGTGGACTTTCAGCAGGCGCGGGAGCAGCTGGTGCAGCGCATCCGCACCGAGCGCCCCGTGGAACCCCAGATGAAGGACGAAGCCAAGCAGCCCAAGGCCGATGGCAAGATGCTGGAGCAGTATTGCCGCGACCTGACCAAGGCTGCCGAGAACAACGAGCTTGACCCGGTGATCGGCCGGGACAAGGAGATCCAGCGCATCATTCAGATCCTGATCCGCCGCACCAAGAACAACCCCGTGCTCATCGGCGAACCCGGCGTGGGCAAGAGCGCCGTGGTGGAAGGCCTGGCGCAGCGCATCGTGCAGGGGAATATCCCCGAAATGCTGGTGGGCAAAAAGGTGCTGAGCCTTGACCTGGGCAGCATGGTGGCGGGCAGCAAGTTCCGCGGCGAGTTTGAGGAGCGGGTGAAAACCGTGCTCAGCGAGGTGCGCAAGGCGGGGAATATCCTGCTGTTCATCGACGAAATCCACACCATCGTGGGTGCCGGTCAGGCCGAGGGCAGCCTGGACGCTGCCAACATCATGAAGCCTGCCCTGGCTCGCGGCGAGGTGCAGTGCATCGGCGCCACCACCCTGGATGAATACCGCAAGCACATCGAGAAGGACGCAGCCCTCGAAAGGCGCTTCCAGCCGGTGATGGTGGGGGAACCCATCGCCGAGGAAGCCCTGGCCATTCTCCATGGCCTGCGGGATCGCTACGAAGCCCACCACAAGGTGCGCATCACCGACGAGGCTCTGGCCGCCTCCGTGAGCCTTTCTGACAGGTACATTGCCGACCGCTACCTGCCCGACAAGGCTATCGACCTGATGGACGAGGCCGCCTCCCGCGTGCGCATCCAGACCTACACCGCGCCCCCGGACGTGAAGGAGCAGGAGAAGCAGCTGGAGGCGGTGATCATCGAGAAGAAGGACGCCATCAGCCATCAGGACTTCGAGAAGGCCGCCGCCCTGCGGGATCAGGAGCGCTGCCTGCGGCAGGAGATCGACATGAAGCGCGCTGCCTGGACGGAGAAGCAGTCCACCGCCCGGGATGTGGTGACGGAGGAGGACATTGCCTCCATCGTGGCCAGCTGGACGGGCATCCCCGCCCAGCGCATGACCGAGAGCGAGGCCGAGCGCCTGCTGAAGCTGGAAGAGACCCTCCATGGCCGGGTGATTGGTCAGGAGGAAGCCGTCAGCGCCGTGAGCCGCGCCATCCGCCGCGCCAGAGCGGGTCTGAAGGACCCCAAGCGCCCCATCGGCAGCTTCATCTTCCTGGGTCCCACCGGCGTGGGCAAGACGGAGCTGTGCCGCGCTTTGGGCGAGGCCATGTTCGGTGACGAGGACTCTGTGATCCGCATCGACATGAGCGAGTATATGGAGAAGCACACCACCTCCCGCCTGGTGGGTTCGCCCCCTGGCTATGTGGGCTATGAGGAGGGCGGCCAGCTCACCGAGGCTGTGCGCCGCAAGCCCTACAGCGTGGTGCTGCTGGACGAGGTGGAAAAGGCGCACCCGGAGGTCTTTAACATCCTGCTTCAAATCCTGGAGGATGGCCGCCTGACGGACAACACCGGCCGGGTGGTGAGCTTCAAGAACACCATCATCGTCATGACCTCCAACGCGGGCGCACATACCGTGGGCAGCGGCCGCAGCATGGGCTTCGGCGCCTCCGCCATGACGGATGTGCGCAGCTACGAAATGATGAAGGACACCGTGATGAAGGAGGTCAAGGAGCTGTTCCGGCCGGAATTCATCAACCGCGTGGATGAGCTGATCGTGTTCCACGCCCTGGGCGAGGAGCATATCCGCGCCATTGCGGAGCTGATGCTCTCCCAGGTGGCCGCTCGCCTGAAGGAACGGGACGTTCACCTGACCTGGGACGAGGAAGCCGCCGCCCTGCTGGCAAAGGAAGGCTACGACGCCAAGTATGGTGCACGCCCCCTGCGCCGGGTGATCCAGCGCACGGTGGAGGACACCCTGAGCGAGGAACTCATCGCCGGCCGCATCGCCCTGGGCGACACGGTGAAGCTGGCCGCGCAGGATGGGAAGGTCGTTGTGGAGAAGGCGTAAACAAGAAGGTCGGGGCGTTACGCCCCGACTAACGAGGTCAACGCTTGCGTTGGCCGGAGTGTAGCCAGTACACGGCCTTGTGCCGTGGAATGGCCGATAAAAAAGGGAGGCATTTGCCTCTCTTTTTACTTGTCCTCCGGCAGGACGATCTTGCCATGCTCTGCCTCAAACTCGCTGATGCACTGGCGGATCAGCCGCAGCAGCATCCAGTTCATGGAGCGGTCGTCGTAGCGTGCAACATAATCGAACCGGCGCAGCAGCTCGCCATCGATGCGCAGGGACAGATGCTTTTCGTTCTTCTTCACAGAATACCACCTCGCATGAACCTAATATGGGTTTATTTTAGGTTCATCATGTGCTATAATGAACAAG
>JAFTPN010000037.1 GCA_017463245.1 Clostridia bacterium | reverse complement strand
GAAGCTGGTGAATGAGAACAAAAATCTCACCACCTGATATCGAGGGATTCCTATGCTTTACCCCCATATTTCCATCGTGTTGGACATGGCGGGCTGCCCCAACCGCTGCAAGCATTGCTGGATCGGGCATTCCCCCAACGGACATCTCACAGAGGATGACCTCCGCTACGCCGCGGCGCAGTTCCGCCCCCATGCGGAAAAGCTCACCGTGTACGACTGGACACGTGAGCCGGACTACACCGACGACTACCGCCAGCGCTGGGCGCTGTGCAATGAGCTTTCCGACGGCCAGCGGGATCACTTTGAATTGATCAGCGCATGGCGCATGGCACGCGACCAGGACTATGCCCCCTGGGTGGCCTCCCTGGGCATCAAGATCGCCCAGCTCACCCTGTTTGGCGGACGCGAGAAGACCGACTACTACACCGGCCGCCGCGGCGCCTACGACGACATTCTCCACGCCATGGACACCCTGCTGGCTCACGGCATGGCGCCCCGCCTCCAGATTTTCGTCAACAAGGATAACGTGGACGAGCTGCCCCTCATCGATCAGCTCATTGACGATATGGAGCTGCCCCGCCGCTGTGCCGAGATCGGCCAGGAGTTCGCGTGCTTCATGCACCAGGGCTCCTGCGACGGCGAGAACGAGAAGCTCTACCCCATCCGCGTTACGCCCGACGACCTGGCCAAGCTCCCGCCCCGGCTGGTGGCCATGAGCCTGCGGCATTGGCAGGCGGAAAACCTTGTGCAGGTCTTTGGCCTGATGGAAGCCGACCTGGTGGCGCACCTGTCCTCCAGCACCGAAACCGAGAACCTGGCCGACAGCGACCCGGTGCTGTACATCGACAAGGACTTCAACGCCTACCCCAACTTCGGCGCCATGGAGCCTTCCTGGTGCCTGGGCAACCTGAAAACCGACGGCGCGGCGGCCATTCTCCGCAGCTTTTCGGAAAACCTCACCCCCGCCCAGCACACCCGGCTGACCGTCCCCGTGGGCACCATGGTGAAGGCTCTGGGCGATCCCCACAGCCAGCGCCTATTTGCCAGGGACGACTACATCCAGTACATCCTCAACCGATATTGCAGAAAAAAATGAGAGGCAAAGCCTCTCATTTTTTTAATTCGGAATTCGGAATTCGGAATTCGGAATGCGGAATTGAGAATGTGTACCCACTTACCTGGTGCATCACTCTCAATTCCGAATTCATCATTCCGAATTCATCATTAGATTCGTCCCAGCTCCTTGAAGACTTCCTTGTTGGCGGGATAGATCTTCTGGAACACCTCGTACACCTTGGCGTACTGGGGCACATTCTCCTCGATGGGCAGCTGGGGCTCGTTGACATGGATCATGGCGCGGCAGGCCTCCTGCACGGAGGGATACAGGCCAGCGCCCACACCGGCCAGGATGGCCACGCCCAGGGCGGGACCTTCGGTGTTCACGGTGGTGGCCACGGGGCAGTTGAACACGTCAGCCAGCATCTGGCGCCACAGGGGGCTCTTGCCGCCGCCGCCGCAGGCCAGCATCTGGGCAGGATCAACGCCCATGCCGTTCAGCACGCCCAGGCAATCCTTCAAGGAGTAGGTCACGCCCTCCATCACAGCGCGGAGCAGGTCGCGGCGCTGGTGCATGGCGCTCAGGCCGAAGAAGATGCCGCGGCAGTCAGCGTCCAGGTGGGGGGTACGCTCGCCCATCAGGTAGGGGGCGTAGATCAGCTTGTTGGCGCCGATGGGGCTCTGGGCAGCTTCCTGGTTGGTCAGCTCGTAGGCATCCACGCCCATGGCAGCGGCGGTTTCCTTTTCAGCAGCGCAGAAGTTGTCGCGGAACCACTTAAGGCTCAGGCCGGCAGCCTGGGTCACGCCCATCACATGCCAGGCACCGGGAACGGCGCAGCAGAAGGTGTGCACACGACCCTTGGGGTCGATGGACAGCTTGTCGGTATGGGCGAAGATCACGCCGGAGGTGCCAATGGTGGTGAAGGCCTTGCCATCTTCCACCACGCCGGTGCCCACAGCAGCAGCGGCATTGTCGCCAGCGCCGCCAACCACCAGGGTATCGGGGGTCAGGCCGGTGAGGGCAGCAGCTTCCTCGGACACATGGCCAGTGACCTCGCAGCTCTCGTAAACCTTGGCCAGCAGGGACTTATCGATGTCCAGGATCTGCAGCAGCTCTTCGCTCCAGCAGCGGTTGGGCACGTCCAGCAGCTGCATGCCGCTGGCGTCGCTGACCTCGGTGGCGTAGTCGCCGGTGAGCATGTAGCGCACATAGTCCTTGGGCAGCAGGATGTGGCGGCACTTGGCGTAGATCTCGGGCTGATGCTTGCGCACCCACATGATCTTACTCAGGGTGAAGCCGGTCAGCGCGGGGTTGGCGGTGATGCGGATCAGGTTGTCGTAGCCCACCTTCTCGGTGATCTCGTCGCATTCCACCTGGGTGCGCTGGTCGCACCAGATGATGGAGGGGCGCAGCACTTCGCCGTTTTCGTCCAGCATCACCAGGCCGTGCATCTGGCCGGAAATGCCCAGGGACACCACGTCCTTGGCATCCACGCCGCTCTTGGTCAAAACGGTCTTCACGGTGGAAACCGCAGCATTCCACCAGTCCTTGGGATCCTGCTCAGCCCAGCCATTCTGGGGCTGGGACATGGGATATTCCACCGTGGCAGAGCAAATGCCCACGCCGTCCTGCTGGAACAGAACCGTTTTGGTACCGGAGGTACCCAGGTCAATACCAAGCACGTATTTCATAACAATTTCCTCTTTTCCATATAGTCTGGCTCACCAGGAACCATAGATGTAATTATCTTACCGTCTGGCAGCCATTTTGTCAAGCTATACGCCTTATCACCTGTTGTGAATCATGCTTTATCTCTTGCGCATTGCGGCAAAAACTGATACAATAGTCCGGATAGAACAACAAAAAGGGGTAGAACACATTTTATGACCATGATGAACCGCCTTAAGAACTTCTTTGGCGTGCAGGATATGACGGTGGGCAAGCCCATGACCGGCCTGCTGAAGTTCTCCATCCCGCTATTGATCGGCAACCTGGCGCAGCAGATGTACAACACCGTGGACGCCATTGTGATCGGCAACTCCGCCTGGGGCGATCAGGGCTTGGCCGCCGTGGGTCTGGCTGGCCCCATTGTGAACCTTCTGCTGGTGCTGTTCATGGGTATTTCCACCGGCGCCTCCATCCTGTCTGCCCAGTATTTCGGCGCTAAGGATCGTCCCATGCTGAACCGCTGCGTGGGCGCCTCCCTGTTCCTGATCGTGGTCTCCGGCCTGATCATGATGGTGGCGGGCTATTTCCTCTCCCCCATGCTCATCGACCTGACCACCCCGCCCTCCCCTGAGGTGCGCAGCGGCGCCATCGACTATCTGCAGATCTTCTTTCTGGGCATCATCGGCAGCGGTATGTACAACATTATTTCCGGTATCCTCCGCGGCCTGGGCGACAGCATGATGCCCCTGCTCTACCTGGTGGTGGCCTGCGTGCTGAATATCTTCCTGGATCTGGCCTTTGTGAACAGCATGGGCGTTGCCGGCGTGGCGCTGGCCACCATTCTGGCGCAGGGCGTGTCCGCTGTTTTGTGCCTGTGGCGGCTGTGCCACATCCGCAATGTGTGCGATGTGAAGGTCAAGCACATCATCCACCCCGATAAGCCCCTGATGCTGCGCATCGGCGCGCTGGGTCTGCCCTCCGGCATCACCCAGGCCATCTTCTCCATGTCCGCCATCATTGTGCAGTCCCTCACCAACACCCTGGGCGAGGCCATGGTGGCCGCCAACACCGCCGTGATGCGCGTGGACGGCTTTGCCATGATGCCCAACTTCACCTTCGGCACCGCCGCCACCACCTACATCGGTCAGAACGTGGGCGCAGGCCGGGGTGATCGCCTCAAGCCCGGCATCAAGGCCATGCTGAAGCTGAGTCTCATTTCCTCCTCCGTGCTGGTAGCGGGCATCCTGCTCTTCGGCCATCAGCTCATCGGCATGTTCACCGAAACGGAGCTGACCATGCAGCTGGGCGTGCAGGGGCTGAACACGCTGGCCTTCGGCTACATCTGCTTCAGCGTTTCCCAGGTGCTGCAGGGCTCCATGCGCGGCGCTGGCGAGACTGCCGTGCCCATGTACATCTCCATTCTCACCACGGTTATCCTGCGTATGCCCCTGGCCTACCTGCTGGCCTTCCTGACCCGCACCCCCGAGTGGCCCAACGGCCAGCCTGCGGCGCTGTTCGTATCGCTGCTGGTGTCCTGGGTGGTGGGCATGATCCTGAGCATCATCTCCTACCGCATGAAGTGGTGGCGCAGGAAGCTCCCCGGCACCCTGGGCAACGAACTGTAAACCTTATATGCGCGTGCTGCTGTCCCGGTGGCACGCGCCTTTTGCAAAAAAGGAGGAATCCCCATGACCATCCAGCAAGCCATTGACAAGCTCAACACCCTGGAAGCCACCCAGAAGGCCTATTATCATGCCATGAGCGTCCTCTCCCTGGACGGCGCCACCGCCGCCCCCAAGCGCTCTGCCCTGGGACGCGGCAAGACCCTGGGCGTGCTGTCCGGCGTGACCTACCAGCTCATGGTGAACGACGAGACCCGGGAGGTGCTGACCACCATTCTTGACCAGCGGGATCAGGTGGATCCCCTCATCGCCCGCCGCGCCGAGCTGCTCAAGGAAGACCTGGACGACATGACCCGCATCCCCATGGATGAATACGTGGCCTTCCAGACCCTGACCAGCGACGCCGACGCCGTGTGGCACGAGGCCAAGGAGAAGAGCGACTACAGCCTGTTCGCCCCCTACCTGGAGAAGATCATCGACTTCAACCGCCGCTTTGCAGGCTATAAGAATGCCGATAAGCCCGCCTACGACGTGCTGCTGGACGACTACGAGAAGGGCGCCTCCATGGCCACCCTGGACAATTTCTTCGGCCTTCTGCGGGAGAAGCTGACCCCCGTGATCCTGGAGGTGGCCAAGCGCCCCGCGCCGCCCGCGGACTTCCTGCGTCAGACGTTCCCCGTGCATCAGCAGCGTATCTTCTCCGATAAGGTCATGGCCATGATGGGCATGGATCGCGACTGCTGCGCCATTGCGGAAACGGAACACCCTTTCACCGACGGCTTCAACAAGTGGGACGTGCGCATCACCACCAATTACAACGAAAATGACCTGGCCTCCAGCCTGTACAGCGTGATCCACGAGGGCGGCCATGCCCTCTACGAATTGGGCACCGCCGACGAATTGCAGTTCACCTGCCTGGCCAGCGGCTCCACCATGGGCATCCATGAAAGCCAGTCCCGCTTCTACGAGAACCTCATCGGCCGCAGCCTGCCCTTCTGCAAGGCGCTGCTGCCCGTGGCGCAGGAGATCTTCCCCACCCAGCTTTTCGGCGTGACCCCGGAAATGCTCTACGCCGCCGTGAACGAGGCCAAGCCCTCTCTCATCCGCACGGAAGCGGACGAACTGACCTACGCCCACCATGTGATGGTTCGCTACGAAATGGAAAAGCTGATGATGGCCGGCGACGTGAAGGTGGCCGACCTCCCCGCCCTGTGGAACAAGATGTACAAGGACTACCTGGGCGTGGATGTCCCCAACGACCGCGAGGGCATTTTGCAGGATGTGCATTGGTCCGGCGGCAGCATTGGCTATTTCCCCAGCTATGCCCTGGGCAGCGCTTACGGCGTGCAGATGCTCGCCGCCATGGAGAAGGACATCGACGTGTGGGGCATTGCCGAGAAGGGCGATTTGACCCCCATCACCGCCTGGCTGGGCGAGAAGATCCACCGCCACGGCCGCTTCCTCAAGCCCAATCAGCTGCTGGAGCAGGCCATGGGCGCTCCCTTCGACCCCAACTACTATGTGGATTACCTGGTGAAGAAGTTCTCTGCCCTGTACAACCTGTAAAAGGAGCAACGCCATGGAGCTGCAGCGCATCATTGACGAAAGCCAGCGCATCGTGTTCTTCGGCGGCGCGGGCGTGAGCACGGAGTCGGGCATTCCAGACTTCCGCAGCGTGGATGGCCTGTACAACCAGCACTATCGTTACCCGCCGGAGGAGATCCTCTCCCGCACCTTTTTCTACCGCCAGAGCGAGGAGTTCTTCCGCTTCTACCGGGACAAGATGCTCCCCCTGGCCGCCCAGCCCAATGCCGCCCACCTGAAGCTGGCCGAGCTGGAAGCGGCAGGCAAGCTCACCGCCGTCATTACCCAGAACATCGACGGCCTGCATCAAAAAGCGGGCAGCCGGAACGTGCTGGAGCTGCACGGCAGCATCTGGCGCAACTATTGCCAGGCCTGCGGCAAGTTCTACGGCCCGGAGCATATCCGGGACAGCCAGGGCGTGCCCCTGTGCAGCTGCGGCGGGCGCATCAAGCCGGACGTGGTGCTCTACGAGGAAGGTCTGGACGAGGACGTGCTGGCCGCTTCCATCCACCACCTGCGCCTGGCGGACACCCTCATCGTGGCTGGCACCAGTCTCACCGTGTATCCCGCTGCGGGGCTGATCCGCTACTTCAAGGGCAAGCACCTTGTCCTCATCAACCGGGACGCTACGCCCATGGACGGCCTGGCCACGCTGATCATCCGTGAAAACGTAGGCCAGGTGCTATCCTGCCTGCAAGTGAAAGGAGCCGACGCATGACCACCCTGGAAAAGCTGTTCAACCCCGCCCAGCGCACCCGCCTGTACGAGGCCATCCCCGCCCGCTATTCCTGCCGCAGCTATGCCGGTGCGCCCTCCACGGCGGACTGGGCGTCCCTGAGCTATGCCGCAGAGCGTTTCGCCCTGCCCGGCGCACAGCTCTTCCTGCACACGGTTTCGCCGGACATCTTCACCGGCATTGTGCTGGGCTATGGCAAGATCACCGGCTGCACCACCATTGCGGTGCTGGCGGCCTCCATCGCCACGCCCCACAGCCGCATCCACGCGGGCATTCTGGGCGAGGCCTTCTGCCTGGAGGCCACCGCCCTTGGCCTTGGCACCTGCTGGGTGGCCGGCACCTACAAGAAAAAGCTGCTGGAGCTTCCCCTCCAGGCCGACGAGACCGTGCTTTCCATCATCGCCGTGGGCGTGCCGGAAAAGGCCGCCCCGCCGGACGCCCGCAAGCGCAAATCCCTGGATCGCATCTGCAAGGGGGACATCCGCCTGTGGCCGCAGGAGCTGCGCCGCGTAGCCGAAGCCGTGCAGATCGCACCCTCCGCCATCAACCTGCAGCCCTGGACGATGGAGCTGACCGCCGACCGCTTCATCCTCGACGCCCCCGAGCGCCAGCAGCTGGATCTGGGCATTGCTGTGTGCCATGCAGAGCTGGCTATGGAAGCGCCCCATCAATGGCACTTTGGGGATGGGAAGAGAGAACCGCTGGCGTGGGTCAGGGCGCTGCCCTGACAACCCGCTTAAGGGCTCTGCCCTTAAGAATCCCGCGAAGGGCCGTTCGGCCCTTTCGAAACCCATTTTTGTTTTGCTACATGGCTGTACATATGTAGGGGCGAACTGTGTTCGCCCGCCGCGACACAACGCATGAAGGACTACTTCTACCGGGATTTTGCCGAATGCGTGCTGCGCAGGGAGCAGCAGAAATGAGGATATCCCCCTATTCATTCATAGGAAGTGACCACACCGCATGAATCTTCTAACCGATGATTTGACCTTGAGAACAGTAACAAGCAGCGACATCCATGAAATATCCCGCATGTGGAACTTCTTTCAGGGCGGTGTGTCCATTGAAGAGGCTTATGATGCACTGGCTTATATGACGGAAAACCATGCCCGCAATGAAGCCGGACCATTCTATCACCTGTGCCTGGCCGTCTGCAAAAAGAATGACCCGCTTCATATATGGGGTTGGTGCGGCCTGGATGGCAAAGAGCATCCTGAACGCCCAGAGATTTATGTTCTTTTGCACGAAACCATCCGAAGCAAAGGATATGGAACACAATGCGTGAAAGCCTTGCTTGCATACGCCTTCGATGTTGTGGGTTTAGCCAGCGTGCATGGCGGCTGCGACAAGCAGAACATCGCTTCTGCTAAAATGCTGGTGAAGGGCGGTATGCGGCATTACGGCCATGCCGAAAACGGTGATCCTCTCTTTATCGCTGTTGCTGATCCGTCTGTTAAATTGTGATGTCCTGCGAACGACAAGAAAGCCAAGCTGCAAGATGCAGCTTGGCTTTCTTGTTTGACGAACACCGCCCGAAACGGGCGTTTTGCTATGCTTAGAAATTCCTTGACATATCGTACTTGCTGTAGAACTCCTTGCGGAAGTCCAGGAAGCGATCCTCTGCAATGGCCTCGCGGATCTGCTCCATCAGGTGCAGCAGGAACCGCAGGTTATGGATGCTCACCAGCCGGCCGCCGGTGATCTCCCCCGCCCGCAGCAGGTGGCGGATGTACCCTCGGCTGAAGTTGCGGCAGGTATAGCAGTCGCACTCGTCGTCCAGGGGACCCCAGTCGTGGGCGTACTGGGCGTTCTTGATCACCACACGGCCCTTGCTGGTCATGGCGGTGCCGTTGCGGGCCACGCGGGTGGCCAGCACGCAGTCGAACATATCCACGCCCCGCAGCACGCCTTCCACCAGGCAGTCGGCAGAGCCAACGCCCATCAGGTAGCGGGGCTTGTTCACGGGCATGTAGGGGGCGATTTCCTCCAGCATCTCATACATGATGGGCTTGGGTTCGCCCACGCTCAGGCCGCCGATGCCGTAGCCGATGAAGTCCATGTCCGCTAGGGTCTTGGCGCTCTGGATGCGCAAATCCTTGTAGAACGCGCCCTGCACGATGCCAAACAGCGCCTGATCCTCCCGGGTGTGGTGCTTTTTGCAGCGTTCCGCCCAGCGGTGGGTGCGCTCCATGTTGATCTTCGCCTGGTCGTAGTCGCAGGGATAGGGGCTGCACACATCAAAGGCCATGGCAATGTCCGCACCCAGCGCCTGCTGGATGTCCATGCTCTCCTCCGGGCCAATGAAGTGGCGGCTGCCGTCAAGATGGCTCTGGAAGGTCACGCCCTCCTCCTTGATGGTGCGGATGCCCGCCAGCGAAAATACCTGGAACCCGCCGCTGTCCGTCAGGATGGGCTTGTTCCAGCTCATGAACTTGTGCAGGCCGCCCGCCTCCTGCACCAGCTTCTCGCCGGGACGCAGGTGCAGATGGTAGGTGTTCGACAGCATGATCTGCGTGCCGATCTCCTCCATCTCCCGGGGCGTCATGGCCTTGACACAGGCCGCCGTGCCCACCGGCATGTAAATGGGCGTCTGAATATCTCCATGGGGCGTGTGCAAAACACCCAGCCTCGCGCCGGACTGCTTGCACACATGCTTCAACTCATACGAAAACTGACTCATATATCTCCTTTAAGGGGAACGCCAGCCAGGGCTCTGCCCTGGACCCGCCAAAGGGGCGCCGCCCCTTTGGAAACCCCGCGAAGGGCCATTCGGCCCTTTCGAAACCCATTTTTTGTGCATTGTTACTTGGCTGTGCAAATGTAGGGGCGATCTGCGATCGCCCGCGCCACTTACTTAGCCTCCCTCCCCGAGGGAGGTGGCAGCCGCTTGCGGCTGACGGAAGGAGTGGTTCTGCCGCTTACTCCGCACTCTCCGCCGCTTCTTCCTTCTCCTCCATGTCCAGCAGATCAGCATAGTTCTCCCACACCGAGCCCTTCGGCACGTCGTAGAAGGTCATGATCTCGTGGGTGGTGGGATGCTCAAAGCTCAGCTTGTAGCCCCACAGGGCGATCTGCTGGCCGGGGATGCCGCTGCCGTAGCGGTTGTCCCCCCACAGGGGCGCTCCGGCGTGGCTCATTTGCACGCGAATTTGATGATTGCGGCCTGTTTCCAGCTTGATGGCGCACAGCGCGGTGCCATTGCGCCGGGCGATGCACTCGCCGTGGAGAATGGCATTCTGGGCGCCCTTGGTGTCGGAGTCGCACACGGTGACCCGGTTCAGCTTCTCGTCCTTCACCAGGTAGTCCGTCAGGGTGAAGCTGTCCTTCACCTCGCCGGTCACGATGCACAGGTACTCCCGACCCATCAGGTGCTGCTGCATCTGAGCGCTGAGGCGGGAGGCCGCCTTGCTGGTGCGGGCAAACACCATCAGCCCGCCCACGGGACGGTCAAGACGATGCACCAAGCCCAGGTACACCCGGCCGGGCTTGTTGTAGCGCACCTTGATGTCATCCTTCAGCCAGGTCAGGATATCCGTGTCGCCGGTATTGTCGGCCTGGGAGAGCATGTTCGGGGGCTTCACGGCCACCAGCACATGGTTGTCTTCATAAATGATCTTAGGCATGGAACCACCTTCCGCTGGCGCCGCAGGGCAGCACGCCGCCGCTGGTCACCGGCAGGCACAGCTCCTGGCTGTCCACCTTGCCGCCGTGGCGGCTCACCACGCACTTCTCCAGCATATTGCTCAGCACGCTGGCCTGGAAGCCCGTGGTGTAGCTGTTGATGAGGTAGAACAGCGGCTCGTCGCTCAGCACCTGGGCGCAGGTGTCCACCAGGCCGAACAGCTCGTTCTCCAGCTTCCACACCTCACCGGAAGGCCCGCGGCCATAGCTGGGAGGGTCCATCAGGATGCCGTCGTAGTGGTTGCCGCGGCGGATCTCCCGCTGCACAAACCGCAGCGCATCCTCCACGATCCACCGGCAGCTGGTTTCCGGCAGGTCGGTCAGTTCCCGGTTCTCCTTCGCCCACTGCACCATGCCCTTGGCGGCGTCCACGTGGGTCACATGGGCGCCCGCAGCAGCGCAGGCCACCGTGGCCGCGCCCGTGTAGCCAAACAGGTTCAGCACCTTCACGTCCTTGCGGCCGCTTTTCTTGATCAGCTCGCTCATCCACACCCAGTTGGCCGCCTGCTCCGGGAACAGTCCCGTGTGCTTGAAGCCCGTGGGGCGCACGTAGAACTGCCAGTCCCCATGGCTGATGACCCACCTCTCCGGCAGCTTGGTGAGGAACTCCCACTCGCCGCCGCCCCGCTCGGAGCGGTGGTAATGCGCCTGGGCTTTCTTCCACAGTTCGGGATCGGCCTTGGGCCAAATGGTCTGCGGGTCGGGGCGGCGCAGGATCACATCGCCCCAGCGTTCCAGCTTTTCACCGTCGCCGGTGTCCAGCACTTCATAGTCCTTCCAGGTATCGGCTAAAAACATAGTGTCCTCCGCAAAGGGAATTTACAGGTATTTCACGATCTCGTCCATGGCCTTGTTCTGGTTGTGCATGGGGCTGGCCTGCACGTCGTCGGCCGGGTAGCCCATCACCAGAATGGCCACAGGAATCTGCTTCTCCGGCAGGGCAAACTCCTCCCGCACCTTGGCCGGGTCGAAATGCATCACCCAGGTGGTGCCCACGCCCTGGGCGTAGGCCTCCAGCATCATCTGGGTGGTCACGATGCTGGCGTCCACCCAGCCGCTGTCCTGCCCGTCAAAGCTGCGCTTCCAGCTCTGCTCGCTGTCGTAGCAGACCAGCAGCGCCATGGGCGCATTGAAATGGCTGGTGGTGCACTTGCGCAGCTTTTCCATGGCCGGAGCGCTGCGCAGCACATAGGTCATCTGGGGCTGCTTGTTGCAGGCGGTGGGAGCCACCTGGCCAGCCCGCAGAATGCGCTCCAGCGCCACCTGTTCTACCTGCTTGGCAGCAAACTTGCGCACCGAATAGCGCTGCTCGGCCAGCGCCAGAAAACCCATGTTAGGCATCACCATGCACCTCTTTCTTACAGTCGCGTGATCACATCATCGTGCAGCTCAATCAGCCTGTCCACCAGCTCCTGGCAGTACAGCCGATCCAGCCCGGAAAGCGCCGGGTCGATCTCGATGCACTCCCGCAGGGCAGACCTGTCGCCCATGGCAGCCTTGGCCGCCAGGCGGTTGGTCTCGTCGATCTCGCCGCAGATCTCTACCAGCGGCGCAGGCAGCTGCGTCAGGTGGGGCATGACCTGCCCCTTTTGCAGCGTGAGCCGCGCCTCTATGATAGCATATTTCGGCAGTTGGGGCAACTCCCCATCATTGCGGCGGGTCACGCCGTCCACGGTGAGGCTGTCGCCACGGAGCACCGCCAGCGCCAGCTGCATGGGGCGGATGGGCGGCGCCTTGGAGAGCAGCACCAGCTGCGCCATCATGCCTTCACGGTCGGCAGCGCCCTTGTCGCCCACGGTGTTCATGTGCAGGATGCGCTCCTTGCGCTGCTCCACGCTCTCGCCAAAGGTAGGTTCCTCTTCGGGGATGTAGTCCTCCTGGGCGGGCAGGAACTCCGCATGGTCGGTGACATCGCCCACGGCAATGGCCTCGTACCAGTCCAGCCAGCGGCGGGTCAGGCGACCCAGCTCGTCCTTCTGGGCAAGCTTGCGCAGCTTGGGCAAAAGGTCAGCGCCGTCCTTTTTCAGCCCCAGCAGGAATGCAAAGCCCGGCAGACCCGCAATGGTGGCCTGCACGTCCTTTTCCGGCACATGGAGCTTCTTGCACAGGCTGTCCAGGCCGTTGGCGCCGCGCAGGGGCGTGCGTCCCAGCCCAAGGCAGCGGAAGCCCTGCGCCTCGAAAATGGCCGTCGTTCTCGCCATCGGCTGACCGAGGTTGATCACCAGCGCCTGGGGGCAATGCTGCTGCATGGCCTCGCAAAGCGTCATGACCACCTCGCCCTGGCGCAGCGTGTGCAGAAGCCCCTCAATGCCGCCGTTCACGCGAGCCTGATCCGTCAGGCCGGGGTCATCCTCCCCTGTGCCGGAGAGCGCCTCCCGATCCTGCCGGAAGCGGCTGGCAGCCATGCAGTCGCCCGCGTAAATCACGCAGTCCGCGCCGGAAAGCACCGCCGCGCGGTCGCCCTCCGCCGTGAGACTGGCAGCCAGGCCGCTTTTTTCAATGATAGCTTTGCCGTAGCGCTGCAAAACATCCTGCATGGCCTGGTTCTTTTCTTCCACCCACACATCCGCGGCCTGCTTGCCCGCAAAGAGCAGGTCAGCCAGCAGCGTGGGGATGAGCGCCGGGATATCTTGACCAATCAGAGCAAATTTCATAATGACCTCCGGTCAGGGCTCCGCCCTGAACCCGCTTAAGGGCGCTGCCCTTAAGGATCCCGCGAAGGGCCCTTCGGCCCTTTCGAAACCCATTTTTTGTGCATTAACTTGAAACAAGGAGGAGGCTCAGTTGGAACCTCCTCCGCTGTTGATTACTGATGCTTACGGATAGCGATGGTAGCCTTCTGGTCGTTGATCTTCCATTCCTGCACGGTGTAGGAATCGTCGATGTAGCCCATGGCCACAGTCAGCGCCAGCGTACCGTTCATGATCATCTCCGTGCCGGACTGGATGGCTGCGTGCAGCTTCTCCTTGCAGGCATACAGCACGTCGATGCGGTCGGTCACGTCGAAGCCGTTCTCCTTGCGCATGGTCTGGATCTTGCTGATCACCTCGCGGACGTAGCCCTCCTGCACCAGTTCCTCGGTGAGGTTGGTGTCCAGCACCACGGTCACGCCGCGGTCTTCCTGGGCCACATAGCCAGCCTTCTGCATGGGAGAGGTCAGCACATCGTCCTTGCCCAGGGTCACGGTGGTGTCGTCGATCTGGAAAGACACGGTCTCGCCCTTTTCAAAGGCATCCACCACGTCGTTGCCGTCCATGGTGGCCAGCTGCTGGCCGATCTTGCCCAGCAGCTTTCCGTACTTCGGGCCCAGGGTGCGCATCTGGGGCTTGAGCTGATAGGTGGTAAAGTCGCGGGCGCTCTCGGTGAACACCACTTCCTTCACGTTCAGCTCGTCCTCGCACAGCGCCTGATAGTCAGCACCGAAGGCCGCGCCCTTCACATAGAGCTTGGCGGCGGGCTGGCGGGTCTTCATGTTGGCCAGGTTGCGGCAGGCACGACCCAGCTGCACCACCTCCACCAGGGCGTCCATCTGCTCTTCCATTTCCTTGTCGATGGCGGAAGCATCCACCACGGGGAAATCGCACAGGTGCACGGACTCGATGGCGCCGGGCACGTTGTTCACCACCAGGTTCTGGTAGATCTCCTCGGCCATGAAGGGCACGAAGGGAGCGATCACCTTGCTCAGGGTCACCAGCACATGGTACAGGGTGGCGAAGGCGGCTTCCTTGTCGCCAGCCATGCCCTTGCCCCAGAAGCGCTCGCGGCCGCGGCGCACATACCAGTTGGACAGCTCGTCCACAAAGGCCTCGATGGCGGCGGCAGGCTCGCAGATGCGGTAGGCAGCCAGATCCTCATCCACCTTGGCGATGAGGCTGTTCAGCTTGGACAGGATCCACTTGTCCATCAGGCTCTTCTCCACCTTTTCGATGGGATGAGCCACGGGATCGAAGCCGTCGATCTGGGCATACATGGCGAAGAAGGCGTACACGTTCTGCAAGGTTGCCAGGAACTTGCGCTGACCTTCCTGCACCGCTTCCTCGGAGAAGCGCTTGGGCAGCCAGGGGGCGGAGGTGGTGTAGAAGTACCAGCGCAGGGCGTCCGCGCCGAACTTATCCAACATCTGGAAGGGATCCACCACATTGCCCAGGTGCTTGGACATCTTGTGACCCTCGGCGTCCTGCACGTGACCCATCACGATGCAGTTCTGGAAGGGCGCCTTGTCGAACAGCAGGGTGGAGATGGCCTCCAGGGTGTAGAACCAGCCACGGGTCTGGTCAACGGCCTCGGAGATGAAATCAGCGGGGAAGCGCTGCTCAAAGATCTCCTTGTTCTCAAAGGGATAGTGCCACTGGGCGAAGGGCATGGAGCCGGAATCGTACCAGCAGTCGATCACTTCCTTCACGCGGTGCATGGGCTTGCCGCACTCGGGGCACTTGATCAGCACCTCGTCGATGAAGGGACGGTGCAGCTCGATATTCTCGCCGGGGTCTTCGATGGCCATCTCACGGAGTTCGGCACGGGAGCCGATGGCGTGCATGTGGCCGTCCTCGCAGACCCACACGGGCAGGGGCGTACCCCAATAGCGCTCGCGGCTCAGGCCCCAGTCGTGGACGTTCTCCAGCCAGGTGCCCATACGGCCTTCCTTGATGTTATCGGGCATCCAGTTGATGGTGCGGTTGTTGTTAACCAGCTGATCCCGCAGGGCGGTCATCTTGATGAACCAGGTGGGGCGGGCGTAGTACAGCAGGGGGGTATCGCAGCGCCAGCAGAAGGGGTAATCATGGGCGAAGGGCACCGCGGCAAACAGCAGACCCCGCTCCTTCAGGTCCTCCAGCACCAGCTTGTCGGCGTCCTTCACAAACACGCCAGGCCACTTGGTGTCTTCGGTCATGCAGCCCTGATTGTCCACAAAGTTGACAAAGGGCATATCGTTCTCGCGGCACACGCGGTTGTCGTCCTCACCGAAGGCGGGGGCGATATGCACGATGCCGGTACCGTCGGACATGGTGACGTAATCATCGCACACCACGAACCAGGCGGGCTTATCCAGCTTGCCAACAGCAAAGTCGAACAGCGGCACATATTCCATGCCCTTCAGCTCGCAGCCAGGCATTTCGGCCAGGATATTGACTTCCTTGCCGGAGAACACGCTCTCGATCAGCGCCTTGGCCATGATGTAGGTCTGGCCTTCCACCACGAACTTGGCGTAGGTATCCCGGGGATTCACGCACAGCGCCAGGTTGCTGGGCAGCGTCCAGGGGGTGGTGGTCCAGGCCAGGAGGTAGGTGTTCTCCTCGCCCTTCACCTCAAAGCGCACAAAGGCAGAGGTCTCCTTCACGTTCTTGTAGCCCTGCGCCACCTCGTGGGAGGAAAGCGCGGTGCCGCAGCGGGGGCAATAGGGCACGATCTTGTGACCCTGATAGAGCAGACCCTTGTCGTAGATCGTTTTGAGGCTCCACCACTCGGACTCGATGTAGTTATCCTCGTAGGTGATGTAGGGATGCTCCATGTCCACCCAGTAGCCCACCTGCTCGGACATCTTCTCCCACTCGTGCAGGTACTTCCACACGCTCTTCTTGCACTCGCCGATGAAAGGCTCGATGCCGTACTGTTCGATCTGAGGCTTACCGTCCAGACCCAGGATCTTTTCCACTTCCAGCTCCACGGGCAGGCCGTGGGTGTCCCAGCCGGCCTTGCGCAGCACGTTCTTGCCCTTCATGGTGTGATAGCGGGGGATCAGATCCTTGATGACGCGGGTCTCGATGTGGCCGATGTGGGGCTTGCCGTTGGCGGTGGGCGGCCCATCGAAGAAGGTGAAGTTCTCCGCACCCTCGCGGTGGTGGAAGGACTTGCGGATGATGTCCTTTTCCTTCCACATCTGCGCGACTTCCTTTTCGCGCTGGACGAAATTCATGTCGGTTGCAACCTTGTTGTACAATGCCATGATGTACCCTCCTGTAAGTCTTCGGGGACAGAAAAAATCCGCCCCAGGAACATTGTCTGGGACGGATAAAACACATATCCGCGGTACCACCCATGTTGACGGCGCAAGCCGCCCACTCATCGGCAAACGCAATGGCTTGCCTGCCCTGTATCGGGAGCGCCCGGACAGCCCTGATGATTTCAGGCCGTCTCACTCCGGGGTGATCCGCGTTGGCACTATCCTACCGGGCTTGCACCGCCTCCCGGCTCGCTTCAGGCATCCTGCCAAGGCCGTCCCCATCGCTGTGAACGTAACAAAGCTATTATATCCAGCTTTGCATAAAAAAGCAAGCAAAACTTTGCGTTACAGATGCTTTTTCAGGAATTCATCCACCGCATCCAGCGCCGCATCGCAGGCAAAGCCGCGCCAGCCGTGGTCGGCACCCTCCAGCCGGATGAACTCACACTCCTTACCCATCTTCCGCAGCGCCTCGTAGAGATGCACGCTCTGCTGGAAGTTCACCGTCATGTCCCGGCTGCCGTGCATGATCAGGATGGGCGGCGTGGGCATGTCCTCCCGCAGGTAGCGCTGGGGAATGGTGGCCTCCGCCAGATCAAGATGCTCGTGTACCGGCAGATGACCGATGAGCCAGCCTTCCGGGCAATCCGGACTGGTATGCTCAAACGCGCTGGGTTCGTAGGCCATTTCGCTGACCACCGTGGGGCCGTACCAGTCCACGATGCACTTCACCTGGGCAGACTGCTTCTCGTCCTCCGGGTGGTTCGGCCACCCGTCGCCGGTGATGCCCGCCATCAGCACCGTATGCCCGCCGCTGGAATCGCCCCACAGCGCCACACGCTCCGGGTCAAAGCGGTACTTTTCCGCATTTGCCCGCAGGAAGCGGATGGCCGTTTTGGCGTCCTCGGCCTGGGCGGGGAACCTGGCCGTGGTGGAGGGGCGATACTCCACCAGCGCCACGCAGTAGCCCTTCTGGCACATGCGCAGCATTTCCGGCAGGTGGATGAACAAGTCCTGCTGGAACCAGGCGCTGCCCTGCACATACACGATCAGCGGGTTATCGGTGCGATCGTTGCGGGGCGTGAGGCAGTGGATGTGCAGCTCCTTGCCATCCCGCTGGGCATACACGATATTGGGCTTGAAGGCCACCCCATAGCCGAAGCTGTCCTGCCAGCGCACGGACTTGGCGCCCTCGGGCAGGGTGATGTTTTCCGGAAAAGTCTCCGGCGTGTAGGGTGGAAGAATGGTGCGTTCCATCTTTTTTCCCTCCTGTTATTCCTTCTCCATGGTGCTGCCGCCCACGAACTCCCGCAAAAGCGACAGCGGCGGAATCTCATCCAGAATGGCGGGGTCGATCTCCGGAAAATAGTGCAGGGTTTTGCACAGCCGCCGCGCCATGTGGAAATAAGGATTCTCCGGCGCAATGGCCTCCAGCAGCTCCGAGGCAAAGTGCTTCAAAATGGGCAGTTCATAGTGCAAGGCGGTGTTGAACACGCTGTCCGCCTGCTCCTGATAGGGGAAGATCCACTTTTCCTCGCCCCGGCGCACGCTGTCCCACATGGCCAGCGTTTTTTCCGGCAGAGTGCCGCGGAACTGATTGTCCCGCACAATGCGCCGCAGGAGCCGCACATCGGTGGTGCGGATGCGGTTGTGGTCGTCCAGATTGATGCAGGTCAGCGCGCTGACGAACACCCGGTGGATGCGCTCCACCGGCAGACCTTCGCTCAGCGCCGGGTTCAGGCCGTGAATGCCCTCGATGATCAGGATATCCTTCTCCCCCAGGGTCAGCGGCATGCCCGTTGCCTTGCGCCGGGCGGTGACGAAGTCGAACTCCGGCACCTCCACCCCTTCGCCCCGCAAGAGCGCCGCCAGCTGCTGGCGCAGGAGCGGCACGTCAATGGTGTGCAGGGCTTCCAGGTCAACGCTGCCATCGTCCTCCAGGGGCAGTTCGTCCCGGTTGCGGTAGTAATTGTCCAGGCTGATGACCCGCGCATGGCAGCCCAGCACCTGCAAATGCACCGCCAGCCTGCCGGAGAAGGTGGTCTTGCCGCTGGAGGAAGGCCCCGCCACCAGCACGATGCGCTTGCCTCCCGCCACAATGCTGTCCGCAATGGCGGCAATGGCCTTATCGTGTAGGGCTTCGTTCACGCGGATGAAGGCGCGCATCCGCTTTGCTTCCATCAGCTGCGCCACGTCCGCAGCATTCACCACGCCCAGTATCTCGCACCAGCGGGCGCTTTGGCCAAACACCTGCAAATGCTTGGGGCGGTGGACATAGGCCGCGGGAGCGTCGGGCTTGTCGGCGGTGGGGAGCATCAGCACAAAGCCGCCCGCATAGGGCTGCAGGCCAAACACGGGCACATAGCCCGTGGAGGGTGCCATGGCGCCGTAGAAATACTCCCACATGCCGTTGCAATGGTACATCTGGAAATAGGAAAAAGACCTGCGCTGCAAAAGCGCGACCTTATCCTGCTGGCCGTCCTGCTCGTAATAGCGGATGGCTTCTTCCAGCCGCCAGGTTTTCTTTTCAAAGGGCAGATCGGCAGCGATCAGCCTGCGCATGATGGTCTCCAGCCGTTTCAGATCGTCCTCCCCCAGCACCAGGCCGGGCAGGCGGACGAACACGCCGTAGCCCACGGAATACTCAATGCGCACCTGCTGGCCGGGGAACATTTCCCTAAGCGCCAGCAGCATCACGAACCGCAGCGACCGCTCGTAGATGCGCCGCCCCTCGTCATCCTGCAAGGTCAGGGGGATCAGGGCGGCAGCGTCCGGCGCTGCATCGTTCAATTCCAGCACCCTGCCGCCGCAAAGGGCAGCCAGGATGCGCTTATCCTCATCGTGCAAGCGTTCCTTCACCGTCATGGTATCCCCTCCTTGCCGCATATTCTATGCTGCCTCAGTCCTCAA
This sequence comes from Clostridia bacterium, assembly GCA_017463245.1. Lineage (GTDB taxonomy): Bacteria > Bacillota > Clostridia > Christensenellales > Aristaeellaceae > UBA11524. The sequence continues at coordinate 21,894 of JAFTPN010000037.1, read as the reverse complement.
AAGGCATGCTGGTGCGGTCGGCCTCCATCAGCTCCTGCTCCGGATCGGGCAGGCACCCATGCTCAGCCAGGTAGCGTGCTTCCTTTTCCTGCACCTGGATCTTCTTGGTGTGGACATAGGCCTTGTTCATGGCGGTGGCCTTGCCGATGCTCATGTTCATCACCCGCTTGCCATCCCCCGTGGGAACGAAGCGCAGGCGGATCATCAGATCGCCGTGATGGGGGCATTTGCTCAATGCGATGTACTTATCCGCGCATTGCTTGACGTAGGCATCCTCCAGGGGCGTTTTTTTGCCGCAGACCGGGCAGCGGGGCTGCTGGGCGGTCTCGCTGCCCAGGGCGTCGGCCAGGCTATCGAAGGTCTCGCCCTTCATTTTTCTGCGGCTGTGGTGATCCGCATGGATCAGCTGCTTGGGCTGCTGGGGATACTTCAGCACCGCCGCCGGATCGGGCATCTTGGCAAAGACCAGGGCGGTGTAGTAAGCGTCGTTCAGGGCGTTGTGGAAGAAGCGATCCTCGTCCGGCTCGATCTCCAGCATTTCCATGGCAGCCTTGAGACCCTTGCGATCCTTGCACTTGTACACATCGCTGAACAGGCGCTGGATGTCGCACAGGGGCGGCAGCACAGCCTTGCACTCAAAGAAATCCATGTTCTGCTTCAGCACGCTCACGTCGTCGCAGCCCCAGGTCAGCAGGGTGTAATCCTCGCCGCACCAGTCCACAAACTGCTCCATGGCCGGCAGGAAGGTCAGCGCATCAGCCAGCTCCTCGTTGCCCAGCTGGGTCATCTTGCGGATGCGGGGGTGGATCTTCACATAATGCACGGGGCGGATCGGGATGGAAATGCTGTCCACCACGTTCAGCTTCTCGTCCAGCTTCACCGCGCCGATCTGGATCATCTCGAAGATGAGCCTGTCGCCCACCTGCTTGTACACAGCGCTTTCATAGGACATGGGCTGGTTCCATTCAAGGTCAATCACAATGTATTGCATCAGGTATAATCTCCTTCATATTCAGCGGCGGACTGTCCCGCCAGGGCACCGGTGGACCAGGCGATCTGCAAATTATAGCCTCCGGTGTGGGCGTCCACGTCCATCACCTCGCCTGCAAAGTACAGCCCGGGGAGCAGCTTGCTCTCCATGGTGGCGGGGTTGATCTCCTTCACCGTCACGCCGCCCCGGGTCACAATGGCCTCGTCCAGGGGCGCCAGGCGGCTGAGGGTGATGGGCAGCGCCTGCATCATGGTGCAGAGGTTCTCCCGTTCCTGCCGGGTGATCTGGCAGCATTGCTTGGCGCTGTCGATGCCGCACAGGCCGGGGAAGATCTCCGCCAGCCTGCCGGGCAGCAGGCCGGGCATCACGTTGCGCAGCTGCTTGCGGCTCTGCTCCTCAAAGTCCCGCTGGAGCCGTGCATCCAGCTGCTGGGCGGTGAGGCCGGGCTTCAGGTTCAGGGTCACGCTGGCTTCATTCAGGTCGTCGGGCAGGTGGCAGCTCATGGTCAGCGCCAGGGGGCCGGAAATGCCGAAATGGGTGAAGAGCATCTCCCCCAGCTCGGTATACAGGGTCTTCTTGCCCTTTTTCAGCGTCAGGCTCACGTTCCGCAGGGAAAGTCCCTGCAAATCGCAAGGCCAGCTTTCCCTGGTCTCAATAGCGCTCAGCGCCGCCTTGATGGGCTGAATGCTGTGCCCCACGCCCTCCGCCATGGCATAGCCGTCGCCGGTGGAGCCGGTCATGGGGTAGCTCTTGCCGCCGGTGGCCAGGATCACCGCATCGGCAGCCATGGTGGTGCCATCCTGCATCACCACACCGGCAACACGGCCGTCCACCACATGGATGCCCTTCACCCGGCAGTCCAGCAGCACCTTCACGCCATGCTGCTGCATCAGGCGGGTCAGGGTGCGGTTCACATCGCTGGCCTTTTCCGTTGACGGGAACACCCGCCTGCCCCGCTGCACCACCACTGGGCAGCCTGCGTCCTCCAGCAGCGCCATCATGTCCTGAGGGGAGAAGAAATTCAGCGCGCTGTACAGGAATCGGGGATTCCGCGGCACCTCCCGCAGGAACTCGTCCAGGGTGCAGTCGTTGGTCACATTGCAGCGACCCTTGCCGGTGATGTACACCTTCTTGCCCAGCTTTTCGTTGCGCTCCAGGAGCGTTACCTGCGCCCCGGCGCGAGCAGCGAAGATGGCGGCCATCATGCCGCCTGCACCGCCGCCGATCACAATGATCTTACCCATGGTGACCTTCTTCCTCCAGATAGACCTCGTAGGTATCCCAGATGGTCTCCAGCTTGCGGAAATGCTCGGTCAGCGCCTCCTTGCGGTGCAGACCCAGGGACACCAGCAGCGCGTTGATCACGCTCAGGGGCGCGGCCAGGGAGTCCACAAAGGAAGCCATGTCCGTGCGGGCGGTGAGGGTCACATCGGCGCTTTCGTGCAGGGGAGACATGGGGCCATCGGTGATGGCCACCACCTGGGCGCCGCAGCGCTTGGCAAAGCGCATGGCCTCCAGGGTGCGGGTGGAATAGCGGGGGAAGCTGATGCCCACCAGCACGTCGTCCTGGTTCAGCTTGGCGATCTCCTCAAACACGTCCGTCGCGCCGCTGGACACCAGATGCACATCGTCGAAAATATAGTTGAGGTAATACCCCATGAACTGCGCCAGCGGAGCCGCCGAGCGCAGACCCATCACATAAATGGCCTTGGCACTCAGCAGCCGCTGCACCACATCCTCGAACACCTGGTTGTCCATGCCCTCCAGGGTGGCGCGCAGGTTCTGCATATCGCTCTTCAGCACAAAGGGCAGCGCGGCGTGGGGATCGATATCCGTGGACATTTCGATGCGCTGGTTGGCGGTGAGGCGGTGGCTCACCAATTCCTGCAGGGAGCGCTGCAATTGGGGGTAGCCCTCGTAGCCCATGGCGGAGGCAAAGCGCACCACGGTGGATTCGCTCACCCCCACGCTTTCGCCCAGGCGGCTGGCGGTCATGAACACCGCCTTGTCGTAATGCTCCACGATATATTGCGCGATCTTCCGGTGACCCTTGCTCAGCCGCTTGCCGGACTGGTTCAGCCGGTCGATCATATCCTGCATATCCTGCATGATCTCACCATCTTCTTGTTTTGGTATTCTTTCCGAATGCATACCAATGGAATATTATATAGGAACACGCCGCAATTTGCAAGGTCTATCCCGCAAAACTGCATTTTTTACTGTAATAACCGTGTTTTTTGCAAGTCAGGCCATCAAATCGCACCCAGCAGCCAGGCCATGACCATCAAAACAGCCAGCATGGCCACGTTCAGCAGGGTGAACCAGAGCATAAAGCTGCCCTTCTTCGCACCCTCTGCCGCGCCGTAGAGCTTGAAGGAGATCAGGCTGGCCAGGGAGGCCACCAGCGTGCCCAGGCCGCCCAGGTTCACGCCCAGCATCAGCGCCCCGGTGTTGGTGGTGAAGGGTGAGAGCAGCAGGCACGCAGGCACATTGCTGATCACCTGACTGGTGAGCAGCGACACCGCCAGCGGCGACTGCGCCATCAGGCCTTCCAGCCAGGTGCGCACGGGGGCGTATTCCTTGATGCTGGCCACGAACACGAAGAAGCACACGAAGGTGCCCAGCAGCACAAAGTCGATCTCCCTGAGGATGGGGCGATCCATCACCGCCACGCCCGCCAGCACACACAGCGCCGCCAGCCACGCCGGGATGACCTTCGCCACCGCCAGCAGGGCGATCACACCCAGCACGCCATAGAGCCAGGCCTGCCTGCGGGGGATCGCCCGGGTTTCGCCCATGGCCGCCTCCACCCTGCCGGAGCTGATCAGCAGCGTGCCCGCCGAGAGCAGCAGGAAGCTCACCAGCGCGTAAGGCCAGGTCAGCCGGGGGAAGTCCATCAAGGCCAGCTGGCCGCTGGAATACAGGTACAGGTTCTGGGGATTGCCGATGGGCGTCACCATGCTGCCCAGATTGGCCGCAATGGTCTCCAGCACCACCGCCAGCACCACGTCCTTCTGGGAGGCGCCCCGCATCAAAAGCAGGGTGAAGGGCACCAGGGTGATCAGCGCCACATCGTTGGTGGCCACCATGGCCAGGAAAAAGCAGGCCGTCACCAGCGCAAAGCTCAGGCCCCGCAGGCTGCGGATGCGCCCCGTCATGGCTGCGCCCAGGCGGTCAAACAGGCCAATGGCACGCAAGCCCGCCACCACGGTCATCAGGGCAAAGAGCATCATCAGCGTGGTGGTATCGATGCCCTGCAGGGTGTGCAGCCCCGGCGGCACCATGAGAAAAGACAAAAGCGCCGCACACAGCGCCACCGTGAACACGATCTCCTTCTTGAAAAAAGCCACCAGCTTCTTCATGCGTATTGCCTCCATCTCTTGTTCCGCAGGAGATTATACTCCATCTTTCCGTACTTTCCAAGTTTTCTGCGCTTTTTTATGGAAATAATCGCTGCTTCCTGCTATAATGGAGGCAATCCAAACCAGAAAGCAGGATGATACGAATGCCGAATCCCATCCTCCCCCTATGGGAACACATTCCCGATGGCGAACCCCGTGTCTTTGGCGACCGCGTGTATCTTTATGGCTCCCACGACAACGCCCTTTCCGGCGAGTTCTGCGATATCCGTCTGAAGGTCTGGTCGGCTCCCGTCAATGACCTGAACAACTGGACCTGCCACGGCGATTGCTTCCACGCCCAGGCCGATGCCGACCATCCCGCCGATGTGACTTGGTATGACAACGGCATCTGCTACGCCCCCGACGTGGTGGAGAAGGACGGCAAGTATTACCTCTACGTTTACCTGTTCTACGGCAAGGGCTGCGTGGCCGTGAGCGACAAGCCCGAAGGCCCCTTCAAGCTCATCAGCACCTATCAGTATGATGAAAAGGCCGCCCTGCCCAAGGACTTCTGCAACAACGGCGTTTTTGTCGATCCCGGCGTGCTGGTGGACGACGACGGCAAGGTGTACGTCTACTGCGGCTTTGAGTGGAGCTATGTGGTGCAGGTGGATCCCACCGACATGGTCACCGTGCTGCCGGAGACCTACCAGACCGACATCATCCCTAAGGAAGCACCCTTCTCTTTCTACGAGGCCTGCTCCCCCCGCAAGATCGGCGATACCTACTACCTCATCTATTCTCCCCGCCGTGGCAGCCAATTGGTGTACGCCACCAGCAAGTCCCCCACAGGCCCCTTTGAATATCGCGGCTGCATCGTGGACAACGGCGTGGACTATCCCGGCGGCAACGACCATGGCTCCATCGCCAAGATCGGCGACCAATGGTACATCTTCTACCACCGCATGACCAACGGCACCGTGTATTCCCGCCAGGCCTGTGCCGAGCGCATCACCATCCTGCCCGATGGCACCATTCCCCAGGTGGAAATGACCTCCCTGGGCTTCCAGGAATCCCTGAACCCCTATGTGGCCACCCCTGCCCACCATTGCTGCGTGATCCGAGGCAAGGGCATGGTGAAGTACATGAATCCCCTGCGCACCGTGGTGGCCGATATTTATGCCGGTACCGTGATCGGCTACAAGTATTTCGACTTTGGCCAGGACGACTCCACCACCTCCATGGAGCTGGTGATGGAAGTCCGCGGTCTGGGCGAAAGCGGCAAGCTGCGCGTGATGCTGGACGACGCCGAAAACGGCCAGTGCATCGGCGAGACCACCTTCTATGGCGATGACGCCCTGCTGCGCATCAAAACGCCCTGCATCACCGGGCGGCACGCGCTGTACTTTGTCTTCAGCGATCCCCGCCCCCATGTTTCCTGGGGCGGTCTGAACGAGCGCGAGCTGCTCCACCTGGAGAAATTCGTGTTCACCAAGTAAACCAAATTGGAAGGACGCCTATGATTCGATCTCGTTTCTGCCTGTTTCTGCTGCTTCTGCTCCTGCCCTGCGCCGCCATGGCCGAGCTGGAGCTGACCCTCAGCACCGAATGCCTGGCTGCGGACAGCGTGCTGGACTTCACCGTTTCCGGCGAGGCACCCGGCGGGTATCGCTATACCCTTTTCCAGGGGGACAAGCAGCTTTTCACCCACGATACGGAACTGGCCTTCGGCTCCTACATCCCTCGTACCAGCGGCAGCTACACCCTGCAGGTCGCCCCGGTGGAGGACGAAGCCGCCGCCGTGCAGGCTGCCTTTACCGTGACGGACGAGCTGACCTGCGCCCTGGGCGATATCCCCCGCCTGAAGGCCGGAGAGCCGCTGCTGGTGCGCCCCCAGGTCACCGGCGGCACGGGTGTTTACAGCTATATATATGCCATCACCACGCCCCAGGGGGAGACCTCTGCCTGGGCGGCTGAGGGCGACTGGCACTACGTCCCTGCTGAGGCGGGCGACTATGCCGTGACCGTACAGGTCACCGACAGCACCGGTGCCAGCGCCACGACGCAGGCGGCCTTCTCCGTGGGCGAAGGTGCGGGCATCAGCCTCAAGAGCTGCGGCGGCGCGCTGCGCGCCCACGGCGGCCAGCAGAGCTGGATCGTCTACGCCCCTGGCGAATGGACGGCCGCCACCAGCGATGATTTCATCACCCTGAGCGTGACCCAGGGCGTTTCCGGCCAGGTGCTGACCGCCACCGTGGATACCCCCACCGCCGCCGCCCGCCGTGGCAGCATCACCATCACCAGCGGCGGCAGGGAGCTGACCCACACCGTCCTCCAGTCCGCCAGCCACGGCGTGGACGAGGAAATCTCCCTGCTGCCTGCTTCCGCCCCCTTGCAGGTAGACGGCAGCACCCACGCCGCCTGGCTCGACGCCGAGGGCAGCAAGACCTTCTCCGTCACCTCCGGCGCTGAATGGACGGTGCAGACCGATGCGGATTTCTTCCATACCGAGCAAAGCGCCGACCAGCTGACCCTGACGGTGGACTTCCCCATCGCCACCGCCCGCAGCGGCCTGGCCACCATTACCGACGGCGTGACCAGCGCCTACATCCATGTGTACCAGCCCGGCGCCGCTGTGGCCGAAGCCGCCGCCGAGCCTGTGTCCCTGTCTGCCCAGGAGGCCAGGGGCTTCACGCTCTACAGCCAGTCCAGCGGCCAATGGAAGGACGCCCCCTATGGCCGCAGCACGCTGGAAGTCTCCGGCTGCGCCATTTTCGCCCTGTCCCATGCGCTGCAATACCTGGGCTTTGAGGGTGAGGAGATCACCCCCGAATACCTGGCGGCCAACTATTCCTTTGCCCTGCGGGAGGGCGGCACCATGAACAGCACCCTGGTGGGCAATGTGGGCGACGACCTGGGCTACAAGACCCGGTTTGAGCTGTACGAAAGCCTGCCCACCATCCGGCAGAAGCTGGCTGACGGCGCGGTGTTCTCCTTTGCGGTGGTCAACGGCCACATCGCCATGGTGGCCGAACAGAATGAGGACGGCACCATGTTCCGCATCATCGATTCCGCACCCTCCGCCACCATGGAGCGCATCAAGAACGCCCAGCTCTACCGCCAGGAGGACGATGGCAGCTTTGCGCCCATCACCTCCCTCACAGAGCTGGAGGGCATCCGCTATTACATCGAAAACGGCGCTTTCGGCGGCGCGGACTACTGGCTGGAGGCCAGCTATGTGGCCAAGCGCGGCGTGCGGCTGATCCAGCCGGAATAAAGCCACTTTTTCCCTGAAAAAACAGGATAAAGCAGCATTCGTGTCGAAATGTGCAGAAAAGCAATGCGGGAGGCGAGAGCAATGCCGGTGGCCATCAGCACCTACAGCGTGAAATGCGCCCTGCGGCCCTACCTGGGGTCGGACATGGTGGACGGTACCCCCGTGGCCGATGAAGCCGCCCACGCCCTGCGCTCCTATGCCCCCTACAAGGACAGCCTGGAGGATCTTGCCCAGCGGGTGGCCAACGCCCTGTTCGACGTTTTGTATTCCACCCTGGGGCCCCGCATGACCCTGCGGCTGGACAATGGCGACATGGTGCGCATCCACATGCAGGATCTGCCGGACATTGCCGATGCGGTGCTGGGCGTGATGTTCGACGGCATGACCGTCTATTCCGTCAACTACCAGACCCTGAAGGACTACTCCCTGCGCACTGGCAGCCTCAGCGCCATGCGGGTGCTGTATCAGCAATACGACGATTTCCAGTCCCCGGAGGAAAAGGCGCTGATGGCGCGGATCATCCGGGATAACCACCCAAGAGAACGATATCAGTCTTGGCTGAAGGACGAGGCATGAATAATGTCTTGTCCTTCGTTTCGTGAATGAGAACATACTGAAAGGAAACTGCTATGAAAAGGTTACTGGCGCTTCTTCTGGCGGCCATGCTGCTCCCCCTGGGCGCGGTGGCCGAGACCATCGTCACCAGCTTCTACCCCATTTACCTCTTCACCCTGAACCTCACCGAGGGCCTTGAGGGCATCGAGGTGCGCAACCTGGCCGCCCCGGACACCGGCTGCCTGCATGATTACCAGCTGCAGACCGGCGACATGAAGAAGCTGGCCGAGGCCGACGCCTTCCTCATCAACGGCGCGGGCATGGAGAGCTACCTTTCCGGCGTGATGGAGGCCTTCCCCAACCTGCCGGTGGTGGACGCCTCTGCGGGCATTGAGCTGCTCTGCGCCGAAGAGGAACACGACCATGAGCATGATCACGATCACGATCATGGCGAATACAACGCCCATGTGTGGCTTGATGCGAAGAACGCCCAGACCATGGTGCGCAATCTGGCCGATGGCCTGATGACCGCCTGCCCGGCATCCGCTGAGCAGATCGCCGCCAACCGGGATACCTACGTCGCCCGCCTGACTGCGCTGGATCAGGAGCTGACCGCCGCGCTGGCGGAATTGCCCCGCAAGGACATCGTGACCTTCCACGAGGCCTTCCCCTATTTCGCCCAGGCCTATGGGCTGAACGTGGCCGCCGTGGTGAACCGGGAGCCCAGCGACGCCCTCTCCCCCGCCAAGCTGGCCGAGCTGGTGAAAACCCTGCGCAGCCTGGGCGTGCCGCCCCTGTTTGTGGAACCCCAGTACCAGGACATGGCCGCCCAGACCCTGGCGCGTGAGACCGGGGCGCAGCTCTACACGCTGGATCCCATCGTGACCGGCCCGGTGACGGACATCCCCCTGACCTATTACGAGGACGTGATGCGCGCCAATGTGCAGGTGCTGCTCACCGCCCTGACTGCCGACTAAGGAGGACGCCATGAATATCCTGCTTGTGAACGACGACGGCTTCGACAGCCCCTTCCTGCAGCTTTTGTGCCGCGCCACCGCCGCCCGGGGTCATCATGTAACGGTGTGCGCCCCCGCCACCCAGCAGAGCGCCAAGTCCCACGCCTACACGGTGTTCCAGCCGCTGCTGGCCAAGAGGCGCGAAATGGACGGCGCTGCCGAGGCCTGGGCCATCGAGGGTACGCCGGTGGACTGCTGCCGCATCGGCTTTATGAGCATCTGCGAACAGCGGCCGGATCTGGTGATCAGCGGCATCAACCACGGCTACAACACCGGCTTTGCGGTGTATGTTTCCGGCACCGTGGGTGCTGCGCGGGAGGCCGCCTTCCAGGGCATTCCGGCCATGGCGCTCAGCGCCGAATACCACACGCCCCCGGAGACGCTTTCCTTCTTTGCCGACTGGGCGGTGACCCTGGCCGAGCGCCTGGTGAACTCCCCCGCCCCCGCCTTCTCCGTGTGCAACCTGAACGTGCCGCCCATCCCCATGTATGAATTGAAGGAACCCCGGATGTGCGACATCACCTATAACCTCTACAAGGACAGCTATGAGCGCCGCAAGAGCCCCCGGGGCGACGACTACTTCTGGCTCACGCCCCTGGAGCAGGACTACGAATACACCCCCGGCAGCGACCAGGATCTGCTGGCCAAGGGGCACATCACCTGCACCTTCCTCACCCCGGACGGCTGCGACCAGGAAAAGTATGCCGATTTCCTCACAGAGCTGTGATGGTCGCAGCAGGTGTAAAAGTTTCAAACAAAATGATAAAAATTTCACAAAATGTGTTTCATTTTCTCTTGACTTGTGGTATGATATACATGACTGCATAACGCAGATCATTATTGGGGAGGATTCCTGAACATGAAGCGTATTTCTGCTCTGCTGCTCGCGCTGGTCATGATGCTGACCGTGGTTCCCGCCATGGCCGACGAAGTGACCGGCACCGCCAAGGGCTTTGGCGGCGATGTGACCGTGACCCTGACCGTGGAAAACGGCGTGATTACCGCCGCCAAGGCCGAGGGCGCCAATGAGACTCCCGGCGTGGGTACCCCCGCCCTGGAGCAGCTGCCCGCCCTGATGGCGCAGTACAACACCGTGAATGTGGACGTGTTGTCCGGCGCCACCTTCACTTCCAACGGCGTGATCGACGCCGCCAAGGCTGCCCTGACCTCCGCTGGCCTGAATCCCGACGACTACATGGCCGAGATCAAGGCCGAAGTCGCTGAGGATGCCGTGCTGGAAGCCGATGTTGTGATCATCGGTGCTGGCGGCGCTGGCATGACCTCCGCCCTGACCGCTGCCGAAAAGGGCGCCAAGGTGGTTATCCTGGAGTCCCAGGCTGCTGTGGGCGGCAACTCCGTGCGTGCCACCGGCGGCATGAACGCTGGCGACACCCCCTACCAGGACAATGCCGAGTTCGCCCAGAGCGCCGGCGTTGAGAAGACCCTGGACTCCATCGACACCACCTATGCTGACCACGCTGTGATCAATCAGCTGGCTGACGAGGTGGAGGTGCAGTGGACTGCTTATCAGCAGAATGCTGAGGGCTACTTCGACTCTGTTGAGCTGATGCAGCTGGATACCATGATCGGCGGCAAGGGCATCAACGATCCCGCGCTGGTCGAAGTGCTGGCCGAAAACTCTGCCGAGGGCATTGAGTGGCTGCGCAACTACAACATCGAGCTGGTGAACACCGGCGCCTTCGGCGGTGCTTCCGTCAACCGTATCCACTGGCCCAAGGTGGATGGCAAGAAGGTTTCCGTGGGTGCTTACATGATCCCCCTGCTGGAGGACGCCTGCGAGGCCAACGAGAACATCACCATCCTGTTCGAGACCACCGCCAACGAGATCGTTATGGTGGACGGCGCTGCCAAGGGCGTGAAGGCCACCGGCAAGACCGGCAACACCGTGACCGTGAATGCTGATGCTGTGATCCTGGCCACCGGCGGCTTCGGCGCCAACCTGGAAATGGTTGCCTCCTACAAGCCCGAGCTGGAAGGCTTTATGACCACCAACGCTGCTGGCCTGCTGGGTCAGGGTATCGCCATGGCCGAGGCTGTGGGCGCTGCCCTGGTGGACATGGAGCAGATCCAGATCCACCCCACCGTTGAAGCCAACACCGCTTCCCTGATCACCGAAGGCCTGCGCGGCGACGGCGCTATCCTGGTCAATGCCGAGGGCAAGCGCTTCACCGACGAAGTTGGCACCCGCGACGTGGTTTCCGCTGCTGAGATCGCTCAGACCGGTTCCTACTCCTGGCTGATCGTTGACCAGGCCATGGTGGATGCTTCCGCTACCATCGCTGGCTATGTGACGAAGAACCTGACCCTGACCGGCGCCACCTACGAAGAGCTGGCCGCTGCCACCGGCATGCCCGCCGAAGCCTTCGCCGAGACCATGAACAACTGGAACTCCTATGTGGCCGCCAAGAACGACCCCGAGTTCGGCCGCGTGAACTTCACCAATCCCCTGGACACCGCCCCCTACTATGCCATCAAGGTTACCGCTGGCATCCACCACACCATGGGCGGCGTGAAGATCAACACCGAGACCCAGGTGCTGACTGCTGACGGCACTGCCATCCCCGGCCTGTATGCGGCTGGTGAGGTCACCGGCGGCGTCCACGGTGCCAACCGTCTGGGCGGCAACGCTGTGTCCGACTTCGTGGTCTTTGGCCGCATCGCTGGCGAAGAAGCCGCCGATCTGGCTCTGGCCGACTAATCCAATCAAGCACCCCGAGCAGCCTTTCAAATGAAAGGCTGCTCTTTTTTACCACCCCGCCGCAACAAGCGCCGCCCCATCCCCCGCGTCGCGGCGCGACCGTACTCGCGCCGTGACCCCCGCTTATGTGCGTCCGAAGCGCCATCCCCGAAAGGGAGTCCAGAGGGATGAAATCCCTCTGGCAGGGTGCAGGGGTGGAACCCCTGCAATTTGCACTTGCAAATTGTACTGCGCCGTGCTATAATGCATTCAATATCATCAAAGGCGACGACGGAGACAATGCCGGAGCCGAGGCTGGCCTAAGAGAGGGGCGCGAATGGTGCAAGCGTCCTGACGAGCCTTCCGGAAATTCCCTCCTGAGCTGCGCTGCGGAACGGGCATATGCCTCAGTAGGCGGCGACGGATCGGCCCCGTAATCGGCAACGAGCATATCATGGGCGATGCCCATTGTATGGAATTAGGGTGGTAACACGCGGCAATTCGCCTTCGTCCCTTTTTGCGGGGGACGAAGGTTTTTTGTTGGCAAAAGAAAGGAAGGAATACCATGAAGGAAAAGATTGCGCAGATCGAGCAGCTGCTGGTGAGCGAACTGGCTGGCTGCGATAACCTGCAGGCCTTGGACGCCCTGCGCGTGAAGGTGCTGGGCAAGAAGGGCGAACTGACCGCCCTTTTGCGCGGCATGGGTCAGCTCTCCCCCGAGGAGCGCCCCGCCGCCGGTCAGATGATCAACGAGGCTCGCGAAAAGTTCACCGCCCTGCTGGAGGACAAGCAGGCGCTGCTGAAGAAGCAGGCGCAGGAAGAAGCCCTGAAGCGCGAGACCATCGACGTGACCCAGCCCGCCGCCACGCCCAAGGCTGGCTCCGTCCACCCTATGACCCTGGTGCTGAACGAAGTCATCGACTGCTTCACCGGCATGGGCTTCGAGGTGGTGGAAGGCCCCGAAGTGGAGCTGGATCACTACAACTTCGAGCTGATGAACATCCCCAAGAACCACCCTGCCCGCGATGCGCAGGACACCTTCTATGTGGATGACAACATTGTGCTGCGCACCCACACCAGCCCGGTGCAGGCGCGCACCATGCTCACCCGCAAGCCGCCCATCCGCGTCATCTGCCCCGGCCGCGTGTACCGCGCCGACGAGATGGACGCCACCCACAGCCCCGTGTTCCACCAGATGGAAGGCCTGGTGATCGACAAGGACGTGACCATGGCCGACCTGCGCGGCACCCTGAACGCCTTTGCCGAGCGCCTGTACGGCAAGGGCATCACCACCCGCTTCCGCCCCAGCTTCTTCCCCTTCACCGAACCCTCTGCCGAGGTTGACCTGACCTGCGTGGCCTGCCACGGCAAGGGCTGCCGCGTGTGCAAGGGCACCGGCTGGATCGAGGTGCTGGGCTGCGGCATGGTGAACCCCCACGTGCTGGAAATGTGCGGCATCGACCCCAACGAGTACTCCGGCTTCGCCTTCGGCATCGGCATCGAGCGCATCACCATGCAGCGCTACGGCATCCCCGACCTGCGCCTCCTCTTCGAGGGCGACGTCCGTTTCCTGGGTCAGTTCCGTTGAGCCACGCCAAAGGGCGCTGCCCTTTGGAAACCCGCCAGAGGCTCTGCCTCTGGACTCCGGTCAGGGCTCTGCCCTGACAACCCGCTTAAGGGTCTTCGACCCTTAAGAATCCCATTCTGCGATGTTGCGCTTTGGTTCCTTTGGGGCTGATTGCGCATGGAACATAAAGGAGGAGTACCGATGAAGGTACCTATGCAATGGATCAAGGAATATGCGGATATTCCTGTTTCTGCCGAAGAATATCAGAATAAAATGATCATGATCGGCAACGGCGTGGAAGGCTACGAAGAGCTGGGCGCCGAGATCGAGAACGTGGTGGTGGGCAAGGTGCTGACCTGTGCCGATCACCCCAATTCCGATCACCTGCACTGCACCACCGTGGATGTGGGCGGCGAAGAACCCCTGCACATCGTCTGCGGCGCACCCAACTGCCGCGAGGGTATCCTGACCCCCGTGGCGCTCAACGGTGCCAAGCTGCCCGGCGGCGTGAAGATCAAGAAGGGCAAGATGCGCGGCGAGGTCTCCGAGGGTATGCTCTGCTCCAGCGACGAGCTGGGTGTGCCGGTGGAGCTGTATCCCTCCATTGGCGCGGCGGGCATTCTTGAATTCAACGAGGATCACCCCCTGGGCGCTGATGTGAAGCCCATTCTGGGCATTGACGACACCGTGATGGACTTTGAAGTGCTGGCCAACCGCCCGGACTGCCTCAGCGTGTGGGGCATTGCCCGCGAGACTGCCGTGGCCTGCGGCACCACCTTCAAAAAGCCCGAGATCACCGTGAAGGAAGCCGGTGGCGACATCCACGATTATGTGAAGGTGGAAGTGAAGGACACCGACCTCTGCCCCCGCTACATTGCCCGCGTGATCAAGGATGTGCGCGTCGGCCCCAGCCCCATGTGGCTGCGCAAGTACCTCCACGGCGCCGGTATGCGCTCCATCAACAATGTGGTTGACATCACCAACTTCATCATGCTGGAAACCGGCCACCCCATGCACGCCTTCGACCTGGACATGGTGGAAGGTCACCACATCATCGTGCGCAAGGCCACCGAGGGTGAGCATATCACCACCCTGGACGGCAAGCAGCACGACCTGACCCCCGGCCAGCTGGTGATCTGCGATGCCAGCAAGCCCTCCTGCGTGGCTGGTATCATGGGCGGCGAGGAATCCGAGATCACCGAAAAGACCCACACCATGATGTTCGAGTGCGCCGTGTTCGACCGTGCCGCCACCCGCGTCACCAGCCGCGCCCTGGGCATCCGCACCGAGTCCTCCGGCCGCTTTGAGAAGGGCGTGTCCGTCAAGACCGCCATGGAAGCCATGCAGCGCGCCTGCCAGATGATCAACGAGCTGGACGCTGGCGATGTGGTCTCCGGCATCATCGACATCTATCCCAATCCCGCCCAGGAGCAGGTCATCACCGCCTCCTGCCAGCGCATTGCCCGCCGCACCGGCGTGGACATCCCCGCTGACGATATCGTGCGCATTCTGGAAAGCCTGCACTTCGGCGTGGTGCGCGATGGCGACAAGCTGACCGTCACCGTGCCTGACTACCGCCAGGATGTGGACGGCGAGGCCGACCTGTCCGAAGAAGCCCTGCGCGTTTACGGCTACGACAAGATCCCCTCTACCCTGCTGCGCGGCGAAACCACCCCGGGTGGCCGCTCCGAGCGTATGCGCCTGAAGGACAAGGTCTCTGCCTGCCTCACCGGCATGGGCTTCTATGAGATCATGAACTTCTCCTTCGTCAGCCCCAAAACGGTGCTGAAGCTGGACATGGGTGAGGATGATCCCCGCCTGTGCCAGCTGCCCATCCGCAACCCCCTGGGCGAGGATACCAGCGTGATGCGCACCACCCTGACCCCCGACATGCTCTCCACCCTGGCCCTGAACATGAACCACAACAACGAATCCGCCCGCCTGTTTGAGATCGCCGCCGTGTTCGATGCTGAGAACCGCACCGAAGAAAACCTGCCCACCGAGACCCAGAAGCTCTGCCTGGGCGTGTATGGCAAGGAGGAGGATTTCTTCACCCTGCGCGGCGTGGTGGAGCGTCTGCTGGCTGCCCTGGGCATCGAGACCACCGTGGAAGCCCGCGGCGAGAGCTACCTGCATCCCGGCCGCCGTGCCGTGCTGATGGCCGGCGACGAGCGCGTGTGCTGCCTGGGCGAGGTGCATCCCGCCGTGCGCGAGGAGTTCGACATGACCGCCCGTGCCTACATTGCCGAGCTGGACATGGCGCAGCTTGCCCGCCTGAGCAAGCCCATGGGCGCCGTGAAGCCCATGCCCCGCTACCCCGCCGTGACCCGCGACCTCTCCCTGGTGATGAGCGAGGACACCCACGTCGGCCCCCTGCTGGCTGACATGGCCAAGGCCGCCGGTTCCATCCTGGAGGACGCCAAGATGTTCGATATCTACCGTTCCGCCGCCCTGGGCGAGAACATGAAGTCCGTGGCCTTCTCCTTCGTCCTCCGCGGTGCCGACCGCACCCTCACCGAGGCCGAAGTCGCCAAAGCCATGGAAAAGATCCAAAAGATCGCCGCCGAAAAATACAACGCCGTCATCCGCGCCTAAGGGGACTTCGTCCCCTTAGGGATCCCCTACCCAAGGGCTCTGCCCTTGGGAATCCCGCGAAGGGTCTTCGACCCTTTCGAAACCCATCTTCTGTATTGGAAGATGGGTTTTTACTTTGCAGGGGTCACGGTGCGCAACAGGCGCACCGCGACGCAGGGCAAGCAGCATTCCACCTCATCCGGCCTTCGTCCACCTTCCCCTCAAGGGGAAGGCTCTTGCGTGGCCATGCACCATGGCTTCCCCTTGAGGGGAAGCTGTCGCCGCAAGGCGACTGATGAGGTGGAAAGCCGCTTACGCGCCCAGCCACTTGGCTATGCATATGTAGGGGCGATCTGTGATCGCCCGCCACACTTAATTCCGAATTCCGAATTCATAATTCCTAATTCTCATAGCGCCCCTTGAAAAAACATAAAGAATGCAGGATTGGGGTTGTCATCCTGCAAATTGGGCAGTAAAATAAGTGTCGAACAGCGAGACTGTGATTTTGAAAGGAGATTACTACCATGAGCGATTATGCCCAGAGAGTTTTGGACGATCTGAAAGTCCGTTATGCCAGCGAGCCCGAGTTCCTCCAGGCCGCTACCGAGATCCTGACCACCCTGAAGCCCGTTATCGACAAGAATGCCGACAAGTATGAGAAGGCCGGCCTGCTGGAGCGCTTTGTGGAGCCCGAGCGCATCATCTCCTTCCGCGTGCCGTGGATCGATGACCAGGGCGTTGTCCGCGTGAACCGCGGCTATCGTGTGCAGTACAACAGCGCCATCGGCCCCTACAAGGGCGGCCTGCGCCTGCACCCCTCTGTGAACCAGTCCATCCTGAAGTTCCTGGGCCTGGAGCAGACCCTCAAGAATTCCCTCACCGGCCTGCCCATGGGCGGCGGCAAGGGCGGCGCTGACTTCGATCCCCGCGGCAAGTCCGACATGGAAGTGATGCGCTTCTGCCAGAGCTTCATGACCGAGCTGGCCAAGTACATCGGCGCCGATACCGACGTGCCCGCTGGCGACATCGGCGTGGGCGCCCGCGAGGTGGGCTACTTCTTCGGCCAGTACAAGCGCCTGCGCGACGAGTTCACCGGCGTTCTCACCGGCAAGGGGCGCTCCTTCGGCGGCTCCCTGATCCGTCCTGAGGCCACCGGCTTCGGCGCTGTGTATTACACCGTGGAAATGCTCAAGTCCTTCGGTGAGGACATCAAGGGCAAGACCTTTGCGGTCTCCGGCTTCGGCAACGTGGCCTGGGGTACTGCCCTGAAGGTCACCGAGCTGGGCGGCAAGGTCGTCACCATCTCCGGCCCCGATGGCTACATCTACGATGCCGACGGCATCAACACCCCCGAGAAGATCGGCTACCTGCTGGAAATGCGTGCCTCCTGCCGCGACAAGGTGCAGGACTATGCTGACAAGTTCGGCGTGCCCTTCTTCGCTGGCAAGAAGCCCTGGGAAGTCAAGGTGGACGTGGCCATGCCCTGCGCCACCCAGAACGAAGTCCGCCTGGACGACGCCAAGAACATCGTTGCCAACGGCACCAAGTACTACGTTGAGGTTTCCAACATGCCCACCACCCTGGACGCTGTGGAATACCTGCGCGAGAACGGCGTTGTGGTTGCTCCCTCCAAGGCTGTGAACGCCGGCGGCGTTGCCGTGTCCGGCCTGGAAATGAGCCAGAACGCCATGCACTACAGCTGGACCGCCGAAGAGGTGGACGCCAAGCTGCAGCAGATCATGAAGGGCATCTACGAGGCCTGCTACAATGCCGCCAAGGAATACGGCATGGAAGGCGACCTGATCGCCGGTGCCAACATCGCTGGCTTCCTGAAGGTGGCCGACGCCATGATGGCTCAGGGCGCGGTGTAATCGGAACCATATCACGGAGCTGCTCTGTTCATTGGAGCAGCTCCTTTTTTCAAAGGAGAAACATGCTGTATCATGCAACGGAAGGCCGCCTTCCCCTGGGCGATACCTTTATGGACTACGTCGCCTTTGGCAAGGGCAAGCAGGTTCTTCTGCTGATCCCCGGTCTGACCCTGCGGGGCGTAAAGGGTGCAGGGCTCTCCCTGGCGTGGATGTACCGCCTCTTTGCAAAGGACTATCGCGTGTATGTCTTTGACCGCAAGGAGAAGATCGCCGCAGGCTGCACCATCTGGGATCTGGCCGAGGATATCGCCAGCGCCATGGCTGCCCTGCACCTCCCCTGCGCCGATGTGATCGGCATATCCCAGGGCGGCATGATCGCCCAGGCACTGGCGATCCGCCACCCGGCGCTGGTGAACAAGCTGGTGCTGGGCGTTACGGCTGCAAGGGTCAATCCTACCATCCAGCGGGTGGTGGGCGGCTGGGTTCGTGCGGCAGAAAACAGCGACTGGCACACCATCAACCGCGAGAGCATCACCCTGGGCTATTCCGAAGCCTATGTGCGCCGCTACCGTCTGCTGCTGCCTCTGCTGGAGCGCCTGGTGAAGCCCGCCGACGGCCAGCGCTTCATCCACCTGGCCAGCTCCATCCTGACCTTCGACGTCTGGGACGAGCTGCCTCAGCTCCGCTGTCCCACGCTGGTGCTGGGAGGAAAGCAGGACAAGATCGTGACCGGCGAAGCCTCGCAGGAGATCGCCGCCCGGCTGAATTGCCCGCTCCACCTCTACGACCATCTTGGCCATGCCGCCTACGACGAGGCCAGGGACTTCAACCAGCGCATCCTGGCATTTCTTTGCTCGGACTGACGCATTTTCCGTTGCACTTTTCCCCCGCCTGTGCTATAATTTATCATGCTGTGCGCCCGTAGCTCAGTAGGATAGAGCGACCGCCTCCTAAGCGGTAGGCCGTGGGTTCGACTCCCGCCGGGCGTGCCACCTAATCACCCATGTTTTGCTACAAAGCATGGGTGATTATTTTTTGCACTTATAGACTGATAAAGCGTCAAAGTATAACGACAAAAGCGCCCCTTATGGCGCAAAAAGTCGAATGCGCGGCGTCATTGGGCTGAATGGGAATCATCCCTGTCCGGGCTTTTTGCGGGGAACTTTTTCTGCAAAAATCAAACTTTTTCCTTAAAACCCTGCCTATATATAATATAGAGAAAAATGGTGCTTTTATTTAGTATAAAGGTTTCAATGCTTTAACTGCATTTTCCAAAACACGAATGATGGTAGCAGGATCCGCAGTTGGATTACTAAGACTGGCATTGTAGGCACCGTGAATACAGTAAGAGAGCAGAATGTTTTTTTCAATATCATTTTCATATTCAGGATATTTTGCATAAATTAATTTTTTTATAATTATTTCCAAATGGATGGCCAGGTGCGTTTGGTTCTTGCCGGAGAACATCATTTTGATTTGCGGCATATGCTTGGCAAATGCTAAGGTGACCTCTCGTGTAAATAGTTCAGGGTTGGTAAAGGTATAATCAAAATCCTTAGGAATACTTGAGACGATCGAGAGAACCGTTTCATATTCTATGGCATCTGATAATGCGTAAATATTTTCATAGTGCGAATAAAATGTAGACTTATTGATATAAGCCATTTCACACAATTCTTTAATTGAAATTTTTTCTAAAGGTTTTATTTTGCGAAGCTCCATAAAGGCTTCTTTGATTGCTTTTTCTGTTTTCTCAATTCTTTTATCCATATAAACCTCCACAAAGCAACGGAATTGACGATAAGTTGTTTATCCAACGGATGAAGAAAATCGTTGGTGGAAATAATTATTTTATCCGGTTATTATTATAGTTAGAAAAACCACTGATGTCCATTATTTTTGTGGAACCAGATGGAAATAGATTATATATCAGGAGGTATTTCAATGTATAGAGTTTTGGAATTAAACCCACAATTGATGCCTTTTTCAGGTGACATCGATCTTCGTATGCATCTTTATCATCATACCAAATGGCGCCTTTTAGGTGACAAAATGACATTAAGTGATTTTGCCAATGCTCATGACTACTTCGGCATACATCATGTAAATGATGGCTGGGTTTATCGCGAGTGGGCGCCAAATGCCTATCAGCTCTACCTGACAGGCGAATTTAATCATTGGCATTGGACAGATCATCCGATGAAGAGATTGGAAAATGGCATTTGGGAGTTAAAACTTCCGGATGAAGCATTATGGGATGGCTGCAAAATCAAGACGATCGTTGATGTGAATATGACTCGTACAGAGCACATTCCTCTTTATGCAAGAAGAGTCGTACAGGATCCCAAAACGATTGTCTGGACTGCCGAAGTGGTTGATGACAGAAAAGCATTTGAATGGACAGATCAGAATTTTGAACCGGAAGATTCCCTTTACATATACGAAGCTCATGTTGGTATGGCTCAGGAAGAAGGCAAAGTTGGCACCTACCGTGAATTTGCTGATAAAACTTTACCGTGGATTAAAGAATGTGGCTATAACACGATCCAGCTCATGGCTATTATGGAGCATCCTTACTATGGAAGCTTTGGATATCAGGTATCTAACTTCTACGCTGCATCAAGTTGGTTTGGAAAACCGGAAGATTTAAAATATTTGATTAACAAAGCTCACAAAATGGGAATTCGTGTGCTTCTTGATGTAGTTCACTCCCACGCTGTTAAAAATACAGCAGAAGGCATCAATATGTTTGACGGAACCACATGGCAGTTCTTCCACGATGGTGAGAAGGGAGAGCATCCTGCATGGAAGACGAAATGTTTTAATTACGGCAAAGACGAAGTGATTCACTTTCTTCTTTCCAATTTGAAATTCTGGATGACCGAATATCATTTTGACGGGTTCCGTTTTGACGGCGTAACATCCATGCTTTATCATGACCATGGATTAGGCGTATCTTTTGACAGCAATCATAAATATTTTTCAGAAAACACGGATGTAGAAGCCATTACATATCTTCAGCTTGCTAATGAGTTGATTCGTCAGGTAAACCCTAAAGCAATTACCATATCAGAGGATATGTCCGGCATGCCTGGTATGTGTCTCCCCATCGAAGATGGCGGTATTGGTTTTGATTATCGTCTTGCAATGGGGATCCCGGATATGTGGATCCGCACAGTAAAGGAAAAGCATGACGCAGAATGGGATATCGGAGCTATGTGGGGCGATATGTGCCTAAGGCGTCCGGGAGAAGGAACGGTATCGTATGTAGAAAGTCATGATCAGGCACTTGTGGGAGATAAAACGATGATCTTCCGGCTTGCAGATGCTGCCATGTACACCGATATGAACAAGGATTGCCATAATCCCGTCATCGACCGTGCCGTCGCACTCCACAAAATGATTCGTCTTTTCACTTTGGCTGGCGGAGGAGAAGCGTATCTCAACTTCATGGGTAATGAATTTGGACATCCGGAATGGATCGATTTCCCACGTGAAGGAAATGGCTGGAGTTTCCACTATTGTCGCCGTCAATGGAGTCTATATCATAACAAGGCCTTGAAATATGGCTGGTTGGGTGATTTTGATAAAGACATGATCAAAGTGACAAAAGAAAGCCGTATTTTTGAGCAGAGAATGGCTGATCTTTCGCTCTATAAAGCGCCTGAAAAGACAATCGTGTTCTATCGCAGGGGACTGCTGTTTGCGTTCAACTTCAGTCCAAGTCAGTCCCTGACAAATGTACTTGTCCCTGTTCCACACAATGCGGATTATACCGTTGCCCTTTGCAGCGATGATTTCCAATACGGTGGCGATGGGCGTGTAGCACACATGACATACCCTGTAAAGAAATTCGACGATCAATATTTCGTAGAATTGTATATTCCGACACGTACTGCTATCGTATTAAAGGAAGGGTGTATTCATTGATCAGAGGAGCCAGTTTCGCAAGAGACTGGTTCCTTTCTTTACATCAGCAACGTTTTTTGCTATAATTTTTTCAT
>JAFTPN010000036.1 GCA_017463245.1 Clostridia bacterium | reverse complement strand
GAAATTGTGCTGATGCCGGAGAAAGAACGGAAGCCAAGGTCCCACCCCACGCGGGGTGGGTGGATTGAAATTGATCGGTGAGAATACGCCTGGGGCTCGGCCTATGTCCCACCCCACGCGGGGTAGGTGGATTGAAATACCCGGCGCGGCGGCCAGAGAGGCGGCGCACACGGTCCCACCCCGCGTGGGGTGGGTGGATTGAAATATTCCGATTATTGCGAAATCGCCAAGGAATACGGCGTCCCACCCCACGCGGGGTGGGTGGATTGAAATAAGGGGTACTGGGCGCTGAAATGTGGCGAGAGCGTCCCACCCCACGCGGGGTGGGTGGATTGAAATCGTACAGGGATGGCATGGATGAAAGCATCCGTTTGTCCCACCCCACGCGGGGTGGGTGGATTGAAATGATGATGGGCAGTTGCCGCACCACAATCAGGTTCTCGTGTCCCACCCCACGCGGGGTGGGTGGATTGAAATATGTGATAAACAGGTGCGTGCACTCACCTGGCCACAGTCCCACCCCACGCGGGGTGGGTGGATTGAAATCAATCAGATTTCGCCTCCTTTCGGGGTTGTCCGGGGTCCCACCCCGCGTGGGGTGGGTGGATTGAAATTCCGGTACAGGGTCGGCAAGGAAGGGCCGGTAGGTCCCCCCCCCACGCAGAAGGTGCATTGCATATTGCAAGGCAAGGGGCTTGCGACAGGAATCGCCTTCCTTTGTTCAGTTGCGCGTAAAAAGCGCACTTGCGCCCAAAGTGGCGTACAAGTGCGCTTTTCTATTTACTCACCCTTAATACAGCTCCGGCAGCTTATCCCTGGTGATCGCCCAGGGGTGGTCATACATGGCGCGAAGAGCGTCGTTGGTGGTGAACTCCTCTGTCAGGCAGAAGTCGTCGCACCAGGTCATGTAGCTGACCCACTCCGACTTTTCCTCGGCCAGCGCGGCAGCGGAGGGGATGGTGCCGATCTCGCCGATGAGGGTGATCTTGGGCTGGGCGGTGATCTGCTTCAGCTCGGCAAGCTTGTCGCTTTGCGCCGTGTGCTCGTGCTTGGGCGGATACATATCCCGGGAGATGATGTCCACCACATCGTCGCCGGGGTAGCATCCCGGCACGGGGGAGTTCCACACCCAGATGAGGTTGTCCAGGCGGTGCAGGTTGGTGTAGCGGTCATACATCAGCCGCCACAGGCCCTTCACGGTCTCTGCGCCCTGCTTGCCCCACCAGAACCAGTTGCCATCACCCTCGTGGAAGGGGCGCCACAGGATGGGCACACCCGCCTCGCAGAAGGGGCGAAGCAGCGCGGCCATCATGTCCATGTCCTGGAGCAGCGCCTTGTTTTCCGGCGTGCCCTCCACCAGGGCGGTGGTGGCGTTGAAATCCGTGTTTTCGGCATAGAAGGCCTTGCTGCGCCCGCCCAGGGGGGAGAACCAGTGCCAGGTCAGGGTCACAACGCCCTTTTGCCTGACCCACTCCCAGGCCTGGCGCAGGGTGCCGTAGTTGCCTGCCACCTCTTCCATGCACTCGTCATCGGTGTCGAGATAATTGATGTTGGGCGAATAGGACAAAAGCTCAAAGCCCAGCAGCGCAGGCTGCTTGCCGGTGATCTCCTCAATGCGGTGCAGTTCCTCCACGCCGCGGGTCTTGGTGTGCTGCCCGGTAAGGATGCCCTTGCCGCTCAGCTCGCCCAGGTAGGCCATCATGCGGTGTACGCAGGGCAGCGCGTGGGGATTGCAGGGGGTGATGATCTTCTCCATGGTTCGTTCCTCCTGTCCGGATCTGTTCCGGACGATCATATCAAAGCGTATATTCGCCACCAAAATGCAAATTACTGCTGTGAAAGCATAAATCCCGAAAGAAAATGTGCGGAACGCCTGCCCGCGCCTCGCGGTATTGTTTCTTTCATGTTTTTTCCTGCCAGGGCGTTGACACCAGCGTTTCAGCGTGGTAATATGCAAGCGAATCGAATAGCAAAGGCTATGATGAAGACGGAACCTGCAACGAATTTTCAGAGAGCCGGGGATGGTGAAATCCCGGCAAGGACTGCAGCTTTCCCATCCCTTCTGAGCCGGAAGCCCCAAAGGTTCTCACACCCAGTAGGCGTTTCCCGAGCATGCTGCGTCAGTGCATAGAAGTTGATCGACTTCGAAGAGGTGGCGGATCATCGCATCCGCAATTTGAGTGGTACCGCGAGTGCTGAATCGATATTCACACCCGTCTCAAAGCAAATCAAGGGCTTTGAGGCGGGTTTTTTCATCGCCTGAAAGCCAGTACCAAAAAACGAAAGGCGGAATGAACACATGCTATCCCTCGACAAAGTATTCAGCGCACAGATGGTTCTCAAAAACATTATCCGCGAGACCAATGTGGTCAGAGCCTATGGCATTGCCCCGGCGTGCGAATTGTATCTGAAGCCCGAAAATCTGCAGATCACCGGCTCCTTCAAGGTGCGCGGCTCTGCCTACAAGATCGCCATGCTCAGCGAGGAGGAAAAGCAGCGGGGCGTGATCGCCTGCTCGGCGGGCAACCATGCCCAGGGCGTGGCGCTGGCCGCCACCAAGAATGGCATCAAGTCCCTCATCTGCCTGCCGGACACCGCGCCCATCTCCAAGGTAGAGGCCACCAAGGCCTTTGGCGCAGAGGTCTGCCTGGTGGAAGGCTGCTATGACGACGCCTATCAGAAAGCCCTCGAATTGAAGGACAGCATGGGCTACACCTTTGTGCATCCCTTCGATGATGAAAACGTCATCGCCGGTCAGGGCACCATTGCCCTGGAGATCCTGAGCAACCTGGACGACATCGACGCCATTGTGGTGCCCGTGGGCGGCGGCGGGCTGATCTCCGGCATCGCCTACACCGTCAAGCAGATCCGCCCCTCGGTGAAGGTATACGGCGTACAGGCAGCCGGCGCGCCCAGCATGTTCAACTCCATGAAGGCAGGCGAGATCGAAAGCCTGTCCTCCGTTTCCACCATTGCCGATGGCATTGCCGTGAAAAAGCCGGGCGACAACACCTATGCCCTGGTGAAGGAATATGTGGACGACATTGCCCTGGTGACTGACGACGAGGTGGCCAGCGCCATCCTTGCCCTGATGGAAAAGCAAAAGATGATCGCCGAGGGCGCAGGCGCTGCGGCGGTGGCTGCGGTGATGTACGACAAGTTTGACCTGAAGGGCAAGCGGGTGGTGGCGGTGGTATCCGGCGGCAACATCGACGTGACCAGCCTCTCCCGCGTCATCGACCGCGGCCTGCTCAACTCCGGCCGCTCCACCAGTCTGCTCATCGAGCTGCTGGATAAGCCCGGCCAGCTCAAGGAGATCTCCCGCATCATCGCCGATTGCGGCGGCAATGTGACCGGCGTCCATTACGAAAAGGGCAACACCGAAAGCGTCACCGGCTGCTTCCTGCGCATCGACATGGAGACCAGGGACTTCGACCATGTGAATCTAATCACCCAAAGCCTGCGCAACGAGGGCTTCAAGCTGGTGTAACAGAGGGAGGAATACACAATGGCAACGACCAACTGCGCCACGCAGATGAAGCGAAAAGGGGTGAGCGCATGATGCTTTCCGGTTCGGATATCCTCGTCAAAACCCTGATCGAGCAGGGCTGCGACACCGTGTTTGGCTATCCCGGCGGGCAGATCCTGAATGTGTACGACAGCCTGTATAAATATCAGAACGAGATCAACCACGTCCTCACCGCCCACGAGCAGGGCGCTGCCCACGCGGCAGATGGCTATGCCCGCACCACCGGCAAGGTGGGCGTGGTGATCTCCACCTCCGGCCCCGGCGCCACCAACCTGGTCACGGGCATCGCCACCGCCTACCTGGACTCCATCCCCATGGTGGCCATCTGCGGCAATGTGCCCACCACCCAGATCGGCACCGACAGCTTTCAGGAGATCGACATCACCGGCGTCACGCTGCCCATCACCAAGCACAACTACTTTGTGGGGCATGTGGAGGATCTGGCCGATACCATCCGCGAGGCCTTCCGCCTGGCCAAGTCCGGCAGACCCGGCCCCGTGCTGATCGACGTGCCCAAGGATGTGCAGATCGCCCAGTATGACTACGATGTGCAGCCGCCCGTGGAGAAGGAAAAGGCTCATGCCGCCAAGGATGTGCGCATCCAGGAGGCGGCGGCCATCATCAATGCCGCTAAGCAGCCCTTTATCTATTTCGGCGGCGGCCTAATCACGGCCAATGCCCAGGAGGAAATGCTTGCCCTGGCGGAGACCATCGATGCGCCCATCGGCTGCTCCCTGATGGGGCTTTCCGCCATTCCCACCGACCATCCCCGCTTCCTTGGCATGCAGGGCATGCACGGCCACTTTGCCTCCTCCATGTCCATGCATCACGCGGATGTGATCATCTCCCTGGGCGTGCGCTTCAACGACCGGGTCACCGGCAACCGGCAGAAATTCGCCACCGGGGCGAAGATCATCCACCTGGATGTGGATGGCTCCGAGCTGTGCAAAACCGTGAACGCCGCCTGCGGCCTGCGGGGCGATGTGAAGCTGACCCTGCAAAAGCTGCTGCCGCTGCTGAATGCGGGCGCAAAGCCGGAGTGGATGGCCAGGGTGGCCGCCTTCCGCGCTGAGGAGGAAACCTACCTGGACGACCGGGAGGGTCTCACGCCCCGCCGCGCCATTCTGACGCTGAACCGTCACCTTGGCGAAAACACCGCCGTGTGTACCGATGTGGGTCAGCACCAGATGTGGTCAGCCCAGAACCTGTTCTTCCGCACCCCACGCCGCTTTGCCTCCAGCGGCGGATTGGGCACCATGGGCTATGGCTTTGGCGCCGCCATCGGCGCGGCCTTTGGCACGGGGGAGCGCAGCGTGCTGGTCACCGGCGACGGCAGCTTTGGCATGAACCTGAACGAGCTGGTCACCGCCGTGCGCTACCGGGTGCCGGTGGTGGTGCTCATCATGAACAACGGCGTGCTGGGCATGGTTCGCCAATGGCAGACCCTGTTCTACAGCAAGCATTACTCCAATTCCATCCTGCGTCAAGTCATCGACTACGCCGCCTTTGCCCGCTCCTTCGGCGCCGATGGCGAAATCGTGACCACCCCCGAGGCGCTGGATGCCGCCCTGGGGCGCGCCTTCGCCGCAGAGGGCCCCTATCTCATCGATTGCCGCATCGACAAGGACGAATTTGTTCTGCCCATGCTCCCGCCCGGGGGCAGCATGGACGATATCATCACCCGTCTGGAGGTGAAACCATGACACGATATACCTTGGCAGTACTGGTGCGCAACCAGTTTGGCGTGCTGAACCGCCTCACCAGCATGTTCCGCAGGCGGCAGTTCAACATCAGCGCCATCACGGCCAGCGAAACGGAATCCGGCCAGTATTCCCGCATCACCTTCAGCTTCGACGGCGAGGAAAACGGCAAGGTGCAGCTGGTCAACCAGCTCTACAAGCTGCCGGACGTTTGCTCCATCAAGGAGCTGACGGCGGACAACTCCCTCAGCTGCGAGCTGATGCTCATCAAAGTGAAAAACGACCCTGCCACCCGGGGCGAGATCCACGCCGCGGCCGAGGCCTTCAAGGCCGAGACCATCGACTACACCAAGGAATCCATGGTGCTTCGCGTCATCGGCAACAGCCGGAAAATGGATGATTTCATCTCCCTGATGCAGGAACATGAGATCCTCGAAATTTGCCGTACCGGCACCGCCTCCATCGAAAAAGGCAGCGCCACGCTGCGCCAGAACCTGAATCTGTGATCGCCCCGCACCCATCAAAAAATCCCAGAGCCGGAGATTTTCCGACTCTGGGATGCTTGTTTTTTTTGGGGGGAAATCACGCCAGGTGACCCTTCTCCTCGATGACCTTGATCACGCCGTCCACATACTTCTCGCAGACTTCGTTGCTCTCGGCCTCCACCATCACGCGGATCACAGGCTCGGTGCCGCTCTCGCGCACCAGGATGCGGCCGGTGTCGCCCAGCTCTTCGGCCACCTTGGCCACAGCGGCCTGCACGTCGGGGTCGTTCTGGGCGTCGGGCTTGCTCTTCACGCGGACGTTCTTGAGCACCTGGGGATAGAACACCACAGGGGCAGCCAGCTCGCTCATGGGCTTTTCCTTGGCCAGCATCACTTCCATCAGCTTCAGGGCGGTCAAAAGACCATCGCCGGTGGTGGCGTACTTGGTGAAGATGATGTGGCCGGACTGCTCGCCGCCGATGCGGTTGCCGTAGGTCACCATGTTCTCATAAACGTACTTGTCGCCCACCTTGGTCTTGTCGTACTCAATGCCCACCTTGTCCAGCGCCTTGTACAGGCCGAAGTTGCTCATGATGGTGGTGACCACCTTGTTGTTCAGCAGCTTGCCGCGCTCCTTCATGTACAGGCCATAGATGTAGAGGATGTGGTCGCCGGTG